>NZ_JBPUSJ010000008.1:0-190159 GCF_051851475.1 Carboxylicivirga taeanensis
CCCTCCGGCTTGAGGACAAAGCCTTACATGGAGAGTAGTAATTTCATTTTCTTCTTGATAAGAAAACGAAACAAAAGAATCAAGTCAGACAAAGTTTCCCCTCGCTCTGCCGCTGTTCGGCACTTCTATTAAAAGTAAAGTTTTCTATCGAAGACAAAAGCAAGCTCCTTTTAAGAAGAACAACGAACAGCGCCATTCACCCCCACGCCGGCCGAACTGTGTGACGGGCCTCCGCTCCTTCAAAAACAAAGCGATAATCCCCCCCCTTCACCAAGGAGGAAATAGTGTTATTAATGCCAATCAATAGTTGAAATGCGATTAATATCCGTCTTACCTTCTTGTTTCAGTCCGGACCTCGTCTGGTGAGTATAAAAACAAGTTTCGTTTGACGTAAAATCGCGGTTGTTTGAGGTGGCGACGTAAGGAGTAGCCGAGTTTTAGCGATTTAGTCAAAAGAAAAGTAGTTTTTATAGCGAAGCAGGCGCAGTCTTGATTTTCTTTGCTTCCTTTCTTTTATCAAGAAAAGAAAAGGAAGTCAGGGTTTTAGGGATGAAATCCCTTTTGATTGCAAATTAAGTTCCAACTCTTGATTCGCATTATTATATGGATAGTATGAGAATGAGTGCTGCAGCCAGCGGATTGAGGGGGATTGACTCGGCACTAAGCACAGTGCACTACCCATAAAAATCCTGCACAATTTTCTGCATCACTTTATTGGTACGAATGGCACTCTCTCCCGTGCTCACACACTGACCGATGCCCTGCAGCGACTCCACCACTTGCTTAATCAGGTTGTATTGGATGTTTTCGGGGTTCAGGTAGGGATACTCCATCACTTCCCCATCTTTGTAGAGTACAATGGGGGTATGCTCGAATCCGGAAAATTTAATTTTTCCCTGTGTCCCTACAATTTCTATGACGTCTTCTTCGGCATTTTTATGACTCACAAACGACCAGAGACCATTGCCAACCACCCCGTTTTTAAACTGCATAGAGGCACTCACCGTATCTTCCACCTCGTAATAGCCGCCCCTGTTGGCTGCCACGCCAAAAACCGTTTTGACGGGTCCAAACAGATAGTCCAGAAAATCAAGCTGGTGGGAAGCCAGGTCGTAGAAGATGCCCCCACCTGAATGTTCGGGTTGCAGACGCCAGATATCAGCTCCGGCCTCCTTCTCGTAGGAGCGGGCCGCTCGTATCAGGCGCATATTAACATAGAGGGTTTGACCGATCGTTCCGTTGTCAATCAACTCTTTTACTTTCAGAAAACCAGGCAAGGTCCGCCGGTAATAGGCCACAAATAAAGGAACCTGAGTGGCTTTACTCACTTCCAGCATGCGCTGCGCCTGCTTGTACGTGGCCGCCATCGGCTTTTCCACATACACCGCTTTACCGGCTTCCATCGCCCGGATGGCATACTCAGCGTGCGACCCCGGTGGCGTGGCAATGTAGATGGCGTTAATGTCGGGATGCTGAATGAGCTCATCGGCCTTATTGGTCCATTGAGGCACCTGGTGGCGCTCCGCATAGGACGCAGCCTTCTCGCGATCCCGGCGCATCACCATTTTTAAAGCACTGCCCGACACCTTATTGAAAGCCGGCCCGCTTTTTACTTCCGTTACATTTCCACATCCAATAATTCCCCAATTGATTCGTTTTAGCATGACTTCTGGTTTATGTGATAACACGGATTAACTCTTCCTGTAGGGTGAAGATAAAACTTTCTGAAGAATAATGCAGCACCTGAATGCATCGCTAAGCCTGACTCCTTTTGAATAGTATTGAGGCACTGCTCTTTTTAAAGTGCTGATTGGCCCTCGTCCAAACAGGAACCAAACCGGGTGAATGACAAAGGGAAGCTCGTTCAGTCACTGAGAAGCTATAAGTATGGAACCGCGGAGAGCGTTAATGCCTCAGCAAGCTGGTAATGGATGAAGACAGAAAAGGACCGCCGCCTGATTAGGATGGATGCCATCAGGTGACGATCCCTGAATCTTGAACCTTATTTCAGGTAATAGCTTGAATCAATCAACTGGTTTTCGCCATTGGCATAGAGGGCATAGTTAAAGCCTTTATGCAGGCTGTAGGCTCCCACCTCTCCGGCTTTGTTAATGGCCAGGTAACCAATCTGGAAATCCTGATAGCCAGGAATCTTTTTAACAATACGGGCAATGGCTTCTTCAACGGCTTTTTGCGGACTCATTCCCTGGTTCATCAACTCCACTACCAGATACGAACCCAAGGTTTTCATCACCAACTCACCCATTCCGGTGGCCACTGCGCCTCCCACTTCATTGTCGCAATACATGCCGGCACCAATAATGGGGCTGTCCCCTACCCGACCATGCATTTTGTAGGCCAGACCGCTGGTGGTGCAGGCACCTGAAATATTTCCCTGTGCATCGAGCGCCAGCATCCCAATGGTATCGTGATTCTCAATATTAATCAAGGGCTTGTAGTCCGATGTTTTGCGCCATTCCTGAAATTCCTTCTTCGCTTTATCGGTCAGCAGATTTTCTTCTGCAAAGCCTTCCTCTTTAGCAAACTGAAGCGCTCCATCGCCGGCCAGCATCACATGCGGTGTTTTTTCCATCACACGGCGCGCCACCGAGATCGGGTGTTTGATATTTTCCAAGGCACATACAGAACCGGCATTACCCGTCTCATCCATGATACAGGCATCCAAGGTTACAATACCATCTCTGTCGGGACGACCGCCATAGCCTACGGTCATATCGTTGGGGTCCGCTTCCACCACTTTAACGCCCTGTTCAACGGCATCCAGTGCACGCCCACCTTTGCTGAGCACATCCCAGGCGGCCACATTGGCCTGCACGCCATTTTTCCACGTGGCAATCGCCAAGGGTCGGGTCACTTTTTTAGATTTGTGTTTTTTCGGTGTTGCCTGACTTGACTGTCCGGCAGCAATTAAACCCAGTGAAGCCAGTCCACTTTGTTTGATAAATCTGCGTCGAGAACTCATATTTAATAGTTTGTTTTAACAATATGCGATCAATGAATTTTAAAAATTCCTATTTTTGAATCGATAAAACCAAATGTAAGGAAAATAGGTTAAGAATGGCCCCCACACGCTTTGTAGCACACCAAGATGAACATTTTTACGACATAATCGGTGACGTTCATGGACACCACATCCTTTTACAGAAGCTGCTGCTGAAGCTGGGTTACAGCCTTGTTAACGGGGTTTGGGCCCACGCCTACCGAAAAGCGGTGTTTGTGGGTGACTTTATCAGTCGGGGTCCAAACAGCCGGGGAGTCATCCAAATTATTAAGGACATGGTAAAGGCCGATTCGGCTTTGGCCATACTGGGCAACCATGAGGTAAACGCCATCTTGTATTTTAGTAAGGGCGATGATGGAGCTCCACTGAAGATTCCCGGTAACAGCAACAGTAAGCTTCTCTATAAACTGGGCCGTGAATACAATGGGAACAAAGAAGCGCTCAAACAGGATATAAAATGGTTGCGAACACTCCCGCTCTACCTGAAGCTGAATGGCATCAGAGTGGTGCATGCCTACTGGAACGATGCCTACATCAGTCATCTGAACAGCCTCTACAGCAATGGGAAACTTAAAAAGGGCACGCTTAAACAGCTGGCGGATATGACACACCCCCTATCAAGAGCCTTTTTTGAAACCATTAAAGGCATTGAACTGGACATGCCCAGGGATTTAATTATTAAGGATTCTCAAGACATTAAACGTGATAATTTCCGGGTTAAATGGTGGATGGATCCCCACGGGAAAACATTCAAAAGCTTAAGTTATGGCAATAAGTTTGAACTGCCCGACTACACCATTCCGTCCGAAATCATCGAAGAATATGAAGTTTATACACCACAAGGGCCGGCTGTGTTTATCGGCCATTACTGTATGGGCAAAGGTCCCCTACTGGCTGCCGCTAACATCTGTTGCGTGGATGCCTGCGTAACCGGTTCTGGCCGTTTGGCAGCCTACCGTTATAGTGGCGAAGATGAACTGGATGAATCCAATTTTATTTTTGTAAAACGCGACCGCCCATAAGTGGTTATTGGCTGTACGCTGTAACTAAGTTTCTAATTAACACCACAATCCATTTTCCTGTTGTCGCCAATAGTGAGCCCGGGACGAAATACCAGGCCTGCTTGTGGCGTTCGATCTTGTCATTCCAAAAGGAAAAAGTGGAACGGGCAATGACTGGCGCCTGAGCCATGTTGTGCCACACCTGTAACAGATAAACAAATCAACCATCAACTCTATTGTTAAATCAATGGCGGACAAGCGGGTGAATACCGGTTCTTTTCATATCCTGCACCCTCAGTGCTCACCATTCATCCATCCCGCCTTAAGCATCTGCTCATGAGGCATGAGTGTTGTTTTCAGCACTAACAGGTTTAGACACTGAAGCCTGAAGGGGTCGTCCTCAACCTAATTCTAATAAGTATTAAGATTGTAAAATATTATTTTAAACTACAATATTAATCTAATACAATTTATATATATTTAACTAAAATTTAATACGATGCAAAGAATAGTACTTTTAGTTTTTACGGCATTCCTCATAGCCGCCTGTGAGAAGTATGATGACAGTGCTTTAGTGAAGCGAATAGAAGCACTCGAAAACTCGGTGGAGGCTTTGGAGGCGAGCTATCAGAATGATATTAAGGCCGCTCAGCTATCTATTAATGAATTGATGGCCTTGTATACCGACCACGAAGGTCGGATAAATGGGAACAAAGAACAGATAGCAGCTCTAATAACCGCATTGGAGGCAATGGTCGATAAGTTGCTTGTTCTGGAAGAGAAGATTGCTTTACTGGAAGGTGCAGATAGTGCCTTAAAGAATGAGCTGGCAGCTGTCAAGGCAGAGGCCCTAAATGCTCTAGAAGAAGCGATGAGGGCTAATGAGCGGATAGATAATATGGCTTAGAAACAAACGGGCAATCAGGCGTTTGGAAATAAGAAATACAGTGGCCTAATTGTATCCAACAGGACTATAAATCCGCACGCTGGTGCGGATTTGTCAATCAATTACCCATTCTAACCATTTTCTCTTTAGTTGAAAGCTCTGGCTAAGCACCAGACTTGTATGAAACAGGAAAAGCCTGTAACAAGGCTATTTCTTCTTTGTAAAAAAGGCCACAACAGCCGAGGTGATGGCGCCCATCATCACTGCTCCAACCATGCTCTGTTTGATGTAAGTATTCAGGTTGAAAAATGCCTCCACCTGCTCCCGTTCTTGTCCCTGACCCACGGAATACTCAATGATATTGGTGAAATACTCGGGCGATATGTATTGGTGAATAAGAAACTGCCCCATCGGACTCAGCAGCGAAACGATAACGGCGATAATCAAGCCGCTGAGAAAACCTTGCGACCAGCTCATTTTACCTCCCAAAGACCTGCGTTTATCCAACAAGGCCAGTACATAAATAATGATGGCCGGTATCACAAAAAAATTGGTGAGGATATGGTGCCTGTCAATGCGCTCGCTATGCAGGCCAATGGCTTTTTCGAAGATGGTCCACCCGACTATGGCCGCAAAAAAGAGAAGGCCCCATTTAAGTTCAAGTGTAATTTTTCTCATCGGCATCGTTTTTTGGTTCAACAGGCAAAGCTTTTGCCTTTGTTCATGATTATTCACCTGTTTTTAACAGTTAACCATCCTGTTGGTTCAAACCAGCAAAAAGGCAGCAATAAAGGACGCAGGCAAGAAATGGCCTTATACACAAAAAGAGGCCAACCACCCACCAAAAAGCAGATCGTTAGCCTCCTGTAAATCATTCAATCAGCTCTGTTAAAGCTTTTCAATAATGCGGTTAAACGTAGTACTCGGACGCATGGCTCTGGTGGCCAAATCAAAAACGGGTGCATAATAACCGCCAATATTCACTGCCTGACCTTGCGCTGCGTTTAACTCATTAACAATCATCGCCTCATGGGCGCTCAACTCTTTGGCAATTGGCTCGAAAATTTGCTTTAAATCAGCGTCTTTATCTTGCGCCGCCAGTGCCTGAGCCCAATACATAGCCAGGTAGAAGTGACTGCCCCGGTTATCCAGTTCGTTCACCTTGCGCGATGGCGATTTGCGATTGTCCAGCAGAATGCCGGTCGCCTCATCCAATGTTTCAGCCAGTACTTTTGCCTTTGAATTATCGCTCGTATTACCCAGGTGCTCCAGCGAAACTGCCAGGGCCAAAAACTCACCTAAAGAATCCCAGCGCAGGTGCCCTTCCTGCTCAAACTGCTGCACATGCTTGGGTGCTGAGCCGCCTGCACCGGTCTCAAATAAGCCGCCTCCGTTCATTAAAGGAACGATAGAAAGCATTTTGGCACTGGTACCAACTTCGAGAATAGGGAATAGATCGGTAAGGTAGTCGCGCAATACATTGCCGGTTACTGAAATAGTATCCTCTCCTTTTCTGATGCGCTCCAATGAGAATACAGTGGCTTCCACAGGCGGCATAATATGGATCTCCAGTCCATTGGTATCGTGCTCAGGCAGGTAGGCATTCACTTTTTTGATCAGCTCTCTGTCGTGGGCACGCGCCTCATCGAGCCAGAAAACAGCCGGGTTACCTGTGGCGCGGGCGCGGTTGACTGCCAGCTTCACCCAATCCTGAATAGGTGCATCCTTCACCTGACACATGCGCCAGATATCGCCTGCTTCAACGGCATGCTCGAGCAATGTTGTGCCATCCTGATCGATCACACGTACCACGCCATCAACCGGTATCTGGAATGTTTTATCATGCGAGCCGTACTCTTCGGCTTTCTGCGCCATCAGCCCAACATTGGACACACTTCCCATTGTTGCGGGATCAAATGCTCCATGCTGCTTACAGAAATCAATGGTGGCCTGATAAACGCCTGAATAAGAGCGATCAGGAATAGTAAATAAGGTATCTTTAGCTTGTCCGTCGGGGCCCCACATGCGTCCCGAAGTACGTATGGCTGCCGGCATGGACGCATCAATAATGACGTCGCTGGGCACGTGCAGATTCGTAATGCCTTTATCGGAATTCACCATGGCCAAAGCCGGTTGTTTGGCATAGCACGCATCTATGGCTGCTTCAATTTCCTCTTTCTGCGCTGTTGGTAACTTTGCCAGTTTGGCATATAAATCTCCCAATCCGTTATTGGCCGATATGCCCAATTGCTGGAAAACAGCGCCATATTTTTCAAACACCTCTTTAAAGAACACTTCTACCACCTGACCAAAAATAATTGGGTCAGATACTTTCATCATGGTCGCTTTCAGGTGCACCGAGAAAAGAACATCGTCATTCTTCGCACGCGCAATAGCCTCTTCTAAAAAGCTACGCAAGGCTTTCTTACGCATCACAGCCGCATCGATGATTTCTCCTTTCAGCAAAGCCAGTTCTGGCTTTAACAGGCTCACCTCACCATTATCGGCCGTTAATTCAATGCGTACCATACTGGCTTTATCCACGGTCACCGATTGTTCGCTGCCAAAGAAATCGCCTTCACTCATGCTCAGCACATTGGATTTGGAGTCGGCGCTCCAGGCTCCCATGGAATGAGGGTTTTTTCGAACGTAATTTTTGACCGCCCGGGGTGCTCTTCGATCGGAATTCCCTTCGCGCAATACCGGATTCACCGCACTGCCTTTCACCCGGTCGTAACGTGCCCGTATGGCTTCTTCTTCCGGTGTCTTCGGGTCTTCAGGATAATCGGGCAGTGCATAGCCTTTACTTTGCAGCTCTTTGATGGCTGCCTGCATTTGAGGGATGGACGCACTGATATTGGGTAATTTGATGATATTTGCCTCCGGCGTTTTCGCCAATTCGCCCAATTCCGTTAAAGCATCAGAAATGCGCTGCTCCTCTTTCAGATAGTCCGAAAAATTAGCAATGATACGTCCGGCTAATGAAATATCTCTGGTTTCAACTTCAATACCTGCGGTTTTGGTATACGCTTCAATGACTGGTAATAACGAATAAGTGGCCAGGGCTGGTGCCTCATCCGTTTTGGTGTAAATAATCGTAGGGGTTTGTGTTCTCATTTCAAATCGTTCTTAAATGAATACATGCCTATAGTAACGTTTCATCCTCTATAGTGTTTAGCACTTGCCTAAAGGAAACAACGTCACTGGTTTATAAAGGTTTATTGCTAACACAAATCTACAGGTTTTGACAAACTAGCAACTGACTTATCTCATGGATCAGTTGATTTTATCAGCCGGCAGATGTGTAAACAGCGCCTTCTCTCTTATTCTAAATCGAGGTTGAACTGTTTCCTGAACAAAGCCAGAGCCGGGTTCTTTTCGGCCATCACCTTGTATTTATCGGCTACAGTAAATGCTCTTGGAGCATTTTTATCCTCTTCCTGGGAGATTTCAAAAGTAATATCAATACCGGCATTTCTCAGCGCCCGCTTCAGGTAAGCAACAATGCTGCTTCGCTGCTGATTGAGTTCATGCTCCTGCGTTTTATTGAGCAAGCTGATGCACAAAGATGTTCCTTGCACCACCCGCGGCGGATGATTTTTATAGATCGTATGAATCCGTGGATGGGCCTCGTGCTGTCGCGTAAAATGTCGCCACACTTCGCTCAGTTTTTCACTGTCAAAGGGCTCATTCCATGTTGGATCGATAGGAACATCCTCTTGTTTCCTGGCCTGCTGGGGTGCCCGGTCGCTCTTAGGTTGCTGCACCTTTTGCGCCAGACTCTTCAAGGAAACGGATTTTAATCCACTATGCCCGTTACTCCTTGGCGGGGTGGCCGGAAGCGGTTTTGAACTACTTTTTTTTGCTGTTTGTTGTTGGGAAGACGTATTCGTCCTGGGGGCGGGCGCAACCTTACCTACGGTGATGATGGGGATATCATCCGACGTATCTACTTTTTTTTTTCGGTAAGAATACGCGCCAAACGTATTAGCGCAAACTCAATGTGCAAGCGCTTATTTTTGGCAGCACGGTACTGCTGCTCACTGTCGTTAATCACTTTTAAGGCTTCATACAGGAAATCCACCGTACATTTAGCTGCCTGCTCAATGTATTTTTCTTTGGTGGCCTGGCCCACTTCTAACAGATGTGCTGTTGAGGCATCGCGACACATTAACAGATCGCGCATATGACTGTTTAAGCCAGCCATGAAATGCTGGGCATCAAAGCCTTTAAGCAGAATTTCGTTAAACGTAAGAAGTCCTGTCTTATAATCCTCTGCCAGAAAGGCATCGGTTAGCTTAAAATAATAATCGTAATCCAGCACATTCAGGTTTTCAATCACCTGCTGATAAGTGATTTCTTTTCCAGAAAAAGCCACTATCTGGTCAAAGATGGAAAGCGCATCGCGCATGGCGCCGTCCGCCTTTTGTGCAATCACCGCCAATCCTTCTTCTTCCACCTTCACCTCTTCACTTTCGGCCACATATTTGAGGTGACCAACCGCATCATTGATGGTGATCCGGTTAAAGTCAAATATCTGACAACGGGATAGAATGGTAGGCAGAATCTTATGCTTTTCGGTGGTAGCTAAAATAAAGATGGCATGCCGGGGTGGCTCTTCCAATGTTTTCAGAAAAGCATTAAACGCGGCTTGCGAAAGCATGTGCACCTCGTCGATGATGTAAACCGAATAGCTCCCTAGTTGAGGGGGCACGCGCACCTTGTCAATCAGGCTGCGGATGTCATCCACTGAGTTATTACTGGCCGCATCCAGCTCATGAATGTTGTACGACCGGTTATCGTTGAATGACTGACACGACTCACAGGTGTTACAAGCTTCAAAATCTTCGGAGATATTGGAACAGTTTATTGTTTTAGCAAAAATACGCGCACAAGTGGTTTTGCCCACTCCGCGAGAGCCACAAAACAAATACGCATGCGCTAAATGATTGCTCTTAATGGCATTCTTTAGCGTAGTGGTAATATTGCCTTGCCCCACTACCGAACGAAAGGTCGCTGGTCTGTATTTTCTTGCTGAAACAACGTATTCCATGATTATCTGTCAGTAGTCCAGTGCACTAGCTCAAGTTGTAAATCCACTTGCTCTTAACCGTGACTGAACCGTGTGCTTTTATGCGATGACAAATATACAATTTCTGTCGTTTTGCGAAAGCTTTGAAAAACGGAAGTTATTAACAATCGGGAAATGGACTGCCTTTGGCTTTCTATGGGTGCAATAACTAAGGAGCTCCGTAGTTAAATGGCTCTGATAGCCTTATGAAGTTGATAGACATCGACCAATGCCTATCAACTTGTATTAAAGAACGCCTGCTTAGTTCTATTCCATCACCTTATTTCTTACTGCTGCCTACAAAATAGTCCTCCTTATCGGCAAATAGCACATTAAAGGTGGTGAGGCTGCCATAGGCCCGGGTGATGTATTGCTGGATGTGTACTTTTTCCTCATCACTCAGTGAGCCCGATGAGTTGATGTTTTGCTCCAATACGCGTAGGCGGTCGCGCACCATTACAATTTTCTTGAAAAACATATCGATGGGAATTTCTTTGGCTTGCAGCGAGTCGTTTCCGGGCTGCAACACCAGCTTGCCACCGGTCCATTTCTGGCCCATCTCCACCTCGGCTGGCAAACTGCCGTATTCGTCCAGAACAGAGGCAATGGCCAGCCTTAAATCTCTGGCGGTAATCGTTTCAGGGCGCCCTTCATCCGGACTCTCAATAATACTCAGGTTGGTACTGGTTTTAGGAATTTCCATCTTGCCCCCATCCTCAAAATAAACAATGTAGGCTCCCAGAGTTATTTTGGCAATAATACCCTCTCCATATCGGGGGTGCTCCACGCGTGTTCCTACTTTTACATCTATTGTATTCATTTTGGATCTTTTAAGAAGCCACAACTAAATTGGCATGATTTTTATTGCCTAATTTAGCCAAACAAAATAAAAACAACATACGATGAAGAAAGTATTTCTTGCTATGATGGCAGTCGCATTGATGGTGAGCTGCAAAAGCACTCAGAGTACCAGTCAGAACACAACTGCAAAGCAGAAAGGTGCCAGTGAGCTTTTTATTGAGACAAACCAGTGGGAATTAACAGCCTTTCAGGGACAAACGCCTGAAGAAGCCGGATTCAAGCGCAAACTGCCACTCATGATCATCAATATGGCTGAACAAAAGGTTGGTGGCAACAGCGGCTGTAACTCCTTTGGAGGTGAGGTTATTATTGAGGGCGATACCGTTACTTTTGACAAAGTTTTTTCTACAAAAATGTATTGTGACGGTGTGCCTGAGCACGAATTCTTTCAACTGCTTCAGCAACCTTTAAAATACACGCTTAAGGGTGATGTTTTACAATTTGAGAAAGAAGGAGTTACCCTTATGGTGTTTAAGCTAAAACAAGCAAGCGAAGAGTAACTATTTGCTCTTTAATTATTGAATTGATAATTCCGGTGAAGCATGGAATGATTCAACAATCATTAGCAGATGATGGTGCCGTGCGCAGCTAATGATTCGAATATTAAAATTAATCCGACTCCGGGCGATGCCCCGAGTCGGATTATTCTTTCTATAGCCTTGTTAATCGGCTTGTTTAAATTCATTCAGAATCATCAGCGTATGTGCCGATGACCAGCTGAAATTATAACAGCTCAAACCTTCACCTGTCAATGGGTGATAATTTTCGCGGATTGGCGAGCCTTTCTCGCTCAATCCCTCCGCATTGGTCAGTACCTTTTGTGCCAACAGGGCGGCCTCGGTATCAAAGCCGTAATTACGCAACCCTTTCAGTCCGAACCACACAGGGCTCATCCAAACAGGTCCTCTCCAATAGCCTTTTGGATCGAAACGCGGGTTATCTTTAGCTGCCGTTGGGAAAGGCACTTTCGTATTGAACTGTGCTGTATCCATGAGACTGGCTTTAACCGCTGCTGCCTGCCCGGGGGTGGCCACATTGGCCCATAATACGATCCAGCCTTCCGGTCCTTTGCCACGAGCCGCCAATACTTGCTTGGTGTCGATGTCCACGTCGTAAAAAAAGCCGGTGGCCTCATCAAACATGTTATTGCGAATGAAATCTGCCACTACTTTAGCTTCCTGTTCATATTTTTCAGCCTCTGCCGGCTTATTTAATAGATGAGCCATCTGTGCCAGGTATCTTTTTTCGGCTACCAGAAAAGCATTCAGATCAGCATTCTCCTGATTCATGCTATACCCCACCAGACGACCATTGTAATAGTTTTCGCGCATGATAACGCCCAGGTCTTCATCAAAGCGAATAAAGTTATCGCCCCCGCCTTCCCAGGCAGCTGCTTCAATGCGGTGGTCATGCACCGTGCCATCTTTATCGTGTGCCTGCACGTTGTAGGGATGAATGGTGGCGCCAAACTCACAGATGCCATTCTGATCGTGGTCGCGGTTACGGTACCACCAGTTATGGTAACGCACCAGAGCCGGATACATCTCCACAACAAAACTGGTGTCGTTTGAGTGTTCAAAAACATTCCATACAGCCCAGGCCGCTAATGGCGGTTTTGAGTTTCGCTCGTTCCAGTTGCCAGACCCCTCTTTATCGTCATAATAAAAGATGCAATCGACAATCATACCAGCATCCCACGGACGATCACTGTCGTCATCAGCTATCTGGTAATCAAACATGCTGCGGATATTATTTTTTGCCACTTCCGGCAGGTAAGGCGCCAATCCGGCACTATGCTTCCATGAGTCCCAGGCCCATACGCCGTTGAACCACTTGTAAAAAGTACTTGGCACGACGCCTTCCGTCAAAATTTTACCGCCTGGCGCGCGCCGATTGGTATTAAGTGTCATAAGCGCTTTTGTGCCTGTTTGTAAAGCACGCTTATTGCTTCCAACCCGCTGCTCTACTTTATGGATAAGCTGCTGCCACCGCTGTGTATTATCGGCATGGATGTCGGCAGCACGTTTTATTGTGCTCTCGGCATTGGCGGCCACCTGCAGTTGCTCCTCTTTAGTAAAAGTATAGCTCTGCACCATCGAAACGGTAATCGATTCGTCGGCTGCCACCCGACGCGACGCCTGCTCAGCTACCACATAATCGGTTCCCTCCTGCTCGGCCTTAACAGCTTGCTCAAAATTCAACGAAAAATGATTGCCCGCATGGGTCAGGTAGTTCCAGGTTTCTTTAATTCCCTTAAAAGCAATGCTGATCCCTTTATTGTGAAAATGGAGCTGCATATCATTTTTATAGGGCAGCAGACTGCCCGCCCATTTCAACTGTACTTCATGCTCCTGAGCCGATGTATTGGTGATGGTATAAGTTAGTAAGGCACTTTTAGCATCTGCATAACTCAGGCATATGTGCACATCGAACTCACTGGTTTTTACATGCTGCTCCAACCTTCCCGGATAATAACTTTGAGCTTCCAGGGCCACATACGGACATGATTTCCAGTCACTCCCTTCTTTCTTAAAAATTTGCAGCTGAGCTAACATCCTCGACAGATGTACGGGGTACTCACCCGCAATAATATAGGGACCGGTAAAGCCGCCATAGCAGGAACTGTCTGCCGGCAAGAAATAACCAAACCAGGCTCCCTTATCAGCAAATCCAGTGTTAAAATGGTTGCCACCCGGCAGCGGGCTCTCCGGGTTAAATTGGATGTTAAGCAGATTAGCCAATGACTCATCCTGGTCTGCCCTAAACCCTTTATCGGGAGGAGAGCAGCCCATCACAAGTGCTGTGAGCACCATGAGTATATACTGTTTCTTCATAATTACTTACTTAAGGTGAAATGATACATATAGGTCCACCGCCAGAAAACCTGTAACGGTGGACCCGGTTAACTATTTGAGTTCTAATCGTCCCATCTCAAATTTGTTAACACCTTTAGTCAATGGTATAATTGTAAATGAATAGCTGTAATGTCCGGATGGTAAGCAGTATTCGGGATGCACCCGGGCTCCCCAGCTGTTATCGCCGGCCACTCCTGTTTGAGCTAAATCGATAAATAAAGAGTAATACGCCCCTTCCTGCAGCGAGCCACCATGCTTAAGTGGTTCATCTTTTGTTTTGTGATACAACTCTTTATATTCGAAAGGCAACGCGTTGGCACAAATGGGCTGATCGCCCTGGATAAGCAGTCCATAACCATCGTTGTTATTCAGGCTTAACCAGCGTACATCCGTTTTGTAACCTGTTTCCTGAGGCCGCACATAAGGAAAATACTGGTCGAGAACTGCCCCCGTGTAATGCCCGATAAAAGCAGATGTTTTGCGATCAGCGTAGTTTTCGTGCGGTCCACGCCCCAACCACTCCAGCTCAGTGAGCTGCTTATTGACCAGCGCATACAATCCCACGCGTGGCAGCTCAGGCAATTGCTTGTCGGCCTTCAGCTGGTAGTCCACTTTAATGGCACCGTTAGGTAAAATGCGGTATACAATGTTCACAAGTGCTTTGGTCTCCTCATCATGTAGCTGGGTGCTGATAATGAAGTCAGTACCTGTCTCTTCAACAGTAAAATCGACACACTTCATGCGCTCACCCGCCTTTTTCCATTGCGCCAACCTTGCTGTCGCATTATTACCTAAATCATTATCGGTTAAAGCCCGCCAAAACATAGGGCGCAATTCAGATTGAATGAGTGGTAGCTTATCAATGGAATAGTTGGTAAGCGTTCCCTTTTTCTTATCAAAGCTTATGGCCACCTTGCCTGCTGTTACTGTCAATTCACCCGGCGAATCCTCCAGCTGCAGTTTTCCTCCCACTTTTTTAGTGGGTCTGCTTTTATGCCAAGGTAAAACCACTTGCTCTGCTGCTACTAAATGACCGGCGGGCACTTTGGGCTTCGCCACCTTCGTATGCGCCTCCAGATTAAGCAAATAGATAGCTCCCCCTTTTACCGCCGTTTGTTTTAGTGGGACCGTTACCAGCTCTGACTGACCTGCCTGCAGAACCGGCACATCAAGGTATCCCTTTTGAATAACCCGTCCATCTTCGAGCAACTGGTAAGTGAAAGAGTAGTTGCCGGAGTTTTGGAAATCAAAGCGATTGGTAATTTTTATTTGATTGCCTGCCATTGGTACGGCTTCAAAATGGAAGTTCTGGTAAACCTTTTTCACTTCCCATATGTGCGGGTTGAGCGAACGATCGGCCGCTACCAATCCATTGGCACAGAAGTTACTGTCGTTTACCACACCCACAAAGCCCATATCGCCGCCATAGGCCCATATATCGTTGCCTTTATCATCTTCGATGGCAAAGGTCTGGTCCACCCAGTCCCAGATAAAGCCACCCTGCAATTGGTGATGCTTGTATATTAAATCCCAGTAATCCTGAAGGTTACCCACACTGTTACCCATTGCATGCGCATACTCACAAAGAATTAATGGGCGTGTTTGCAAACGGTTAGTATGGCGTTTTAGATGCCACGGACGCGCATACATCGGACAAATAATATCTGTATAAGGTGCATCGCCAGCATCTTCTGACTGAATGGGACGCGTATCGTCAATCGATTTCATCAAATCGTAACAAGCCTGCCAGTTAGGTCCGTCGCCTGACTCATTACCCATGGACCAAATAATGATGGAAGCATGGTTTTTGTCGCGCTGCACCATGCGCTCTACCCTATCCAGATAGGCGTTGAGCCACATGGGTTGATTGGCTGTGGCCTTATCGGGCGCATAGCCCATTCCATGCGATTCAATATTGGCTTCTCCAACCAGATATAATCCGTATTTATCACATAGATCATACCATTCCTCGCGGTTAGGATAATGGCTGGTGCGCACCGCGTTAATATTGAACTGTTTCATCAGCTCAATGTCCTTTTCCATGCTCTCCATGGAAACCACCCGACAGTTATTGGGATCGTGCTCATGGCGGTTAACGCCTTTTATGAGAATGGGCGCTCCATTAACCAATAACTGGCCACCGCTAATCTCCACACTTCTGAAGCCCACCTGACGGGTCGTTGTTTCAATTATTTCGCCACTTTTTGTTTTGTGCGATATTTGCAACCAATACAAGTTCGGCTGTTCGGCATTCCATTGTTTCACTGCGGGCAATTGGGTATTAAAGCTGTTTTTTTGACCAGCCACTCCTTTGTCGGTAAAGATGCACTCGGTGCCATCAAACAAACTAATCTCGATCTGATCTTCCTGCTCATTACTGCCCCTGAATGTGGTGGTCAGCTCAAAGATACCATCGGTATAAGTTTCATCTAAACCAGCTTTCACAAAAAAGTCGAAGAGGTGAAATTTTGGACGTGCCACCAGAAACACATCGCGTTCCAGTCCGCTCACCTTCCAGTAATCCTGATCCTCAAGATAAGCACCATCGCTGAAGCGGTACACTTCGAGCGCCACACTGTTTTCACCAGCCTGTAAATACTTGGTAATGTTGAATTCAGCCGGCACTTTACTGCCCTGACCATATCCTACTTTCTGTCCATTCACCCAAATATAAAAGGCGGACTTCACACTACCCAGGTGTATAAATATTTCTTTCTCATTCCACTCAGCCGGAATAGTAAAAGAGCGCTTATAGCTCCCAACCGGGTTGAAATCCTCAGGCACAAAAGGTGGGTTAGCAGGGAACGGGTAAGGAACATCGGTATAAATTGGCGTACCAAAACCTTCCATTTCCCAGTTGGCCGGCACCTTTATATCATCCCAGCCACTAACGTCATAATCAGGCTTGTAGAAATCCTGCGGCCGATCGGCGGGCTTTTTTACAAAATTGAACTTCCAGGTACCATTTAGCGATTGAATAAAAGGGCTGCTGAATTTATCGCGCCAGGGATCTAATGATTCGCTATCGAACGGTGTAAAGGTGGCATGAGCAGGCTCTTTATTAACAGAAAAAATTTCTGTGTTTTCCCAGTCATGCTTGCCTTGCTTTTGCTTTGAGCAGCCAACAATGGCGAGCAAAACAAATACTATTGCTGCTAATTTCTTCATAATCCATTAATTGATTTGATTGATGGCCAATGGTTTTGCATTTATACGACCATTAATCAGGCATATCTTAACGATTCTTTATAATAAGTAAGGGTTGATTGGTCGTGTTTTTATCAGGCGACAAATTCTCGTCTCAACGATCGTTACTAAAACACTTCGAGAATCATTGTCACCAGTACTGGCACTAAAATAGTTAGAATAATTCCACTGAAGATGGCAATAATGCCATACTCCTTGCCCGTGAACTTAACAATAATAGGCAAAGTTGTGTCCATGGCGGTTGCACCGCCGGAAGCTATACCGGCCAGTTTTCCGAAATATTTGACCAGCACAGGAACGGCTAACAGTGTGATGATTTCCCGGAAGATATTAGATAATAAGGCGATGACGCCCAGCTCTTCGCTATGCAATTGGCTGATAAATATGCTGGAAAGCGAATAGTACCCAAATCCGGCACCTACGGCAGTGGCCTCTTTAATAGTAATGTCGGCCAACATCAGTGAGATTGCAGCTGCACCCAGTAAACTGCCAACGATCACGGTTAGTGGCACTAACACCACTTTAAAATTCAACTTCCGCAATACGTAAAATGCATTTTTATCGCTGCCAATGCTGATACCAACCAGAAACATCAGCACAAAAAGGGCGTAAGTTGTTAAATCGTCACTTAGCAGCCACTCCGGAAACACGGAATAAATACCTCCCAATAAGCCCACTGCAAAAAAAGCCAGTATGATTAAACTTCCTTTCATTATTACTTTCTGTTTTTGGGTTTAAAAAAGAAATGATAGACCAGCCAGGCCATTAATACACTGCCACCTACGGCTCCAAAAGTGAGCCAGAATGCCTGGTAGCCAATTCTGGAAAAATTATTGATGATATCTTTGTTGATACCTACTGATATTCCCAAAAGAAATAAGAGCAGATACACCGACCAGGTAACGGCTGTATCAACACCTTTGCGTGTCTTTTCTTTGTCGCGTAATAGCCAGCCAATGGCAATACCAATGGCAAACAGGGCAATAACAATGTATGAAGTCATAGTTTCAAAAATAGCTTTTTATTAGCTAATGTGAAACGAGCCCGCCGAAACGGGCCCGATTCAAAATACATCCAAATCACACACTAAAATTAGTTTATTTCCTTAGGGCACTATTAGAAATAATTTCTTTTTGAGGAATTGGGAAGAAAGCATGCTGCTCTAATCTGAAGTATTTTCTTCCAGCTGCATTCATGGCTTCCTCTAGCTTGCCCCAACGGCGCAAATCGTAAAAACGCATCCCTTCCATGGTAAACTCCATGATTCGTTCGAATTCGATCTGCTCTCTCACACCTTGCTGGTCCAATCCGGTAACTGCAGGCATTTTTCCGTGCACCGCTCTCACCTTGTTAATCCAGGTAAGTGCATTCTCAGGTTCATTTAACTCATTTAACACCTCGGCATACATGAGCAATACATCGGCATAGCGCAATAGTGGAATATTTACTGATGACTCATCCTCCCAAAATTCGCCATTGGCCGGCAGGTATTTTCTAAAGGCTACATCACTGTAATCTACACCAGCCACCTGCTCATTAGTCCACTCGCCAGCCTGATACCAACCACATAAGGTATTCCAGGTGTACTCAAAGAATGGCGGGTTGTTCTCATCATTGTAATAGGGATGATCAAATATTAAAGACCCCACAACCCGGTGATCATAACCGCCATCAGTGGCAGTCATTCCCTCTTTAGTCATGATCTCAAATAAGTTATCTGCCGCACGGATTTCGTCCCATCCGCCAAGGTCTCCTACTTTTAACCAACTATGAGAAGGGAATTTATAAAAAGCCCCACCTGCGGTTATAGGCGTCAACTGCAATTCGAACAAGCTTTCAGAGCTATTTTCATTGGTGCCATCAAACATGCTCGGGAAGTTGTCAACCAATTGATAGCTGTAATCTGCTCCTTCAACAACGCTATGAAACAAAGATTTAGCTTCATTTAGATAGTCTGCCTTATTATTTGGTTCTTCGCCTGCTCTGAATAATAAACATTTTGCTGCCATAGAGATGGCTGCTCCTTTAGTTACACGGCCAATGTTCTCAGCTTTGCGGCTAATTGGCAACACTTCAGCGGCCGCCTTAAAATCAGCAATGATATGTTCCCATGCTTCAGTTCTTGGACTAAGGCCTTGTGCGGCATCCTCAACGGAGGTTGCCACTTCATAACGAACAATAATTTCTTCGAAGTTCAATAATAACTTGTGATGATAGAAGCCTCTTAAAAAACGTGCTTCAGCCACCAGTTCAGCTCTTACTTCCGGGTCAATCTTATCATCTCCCATGGCCCCCACAAAAGTAATTACCTGATTCGCATAATTAATTCCTTTGTAGTGCTTATCCCAAAAAGCCGTTACCTGTGTATTACCAAACTCATTGGTAAAATTGGCTATGTCTGTCCAGTTTGGATAGTTAGCCGCATCTTTGCCATATTGAGTTAGATCACTGCGGTAGTTATCAATTACAAACTTTATTTCCGCAAAGGCCCAATAACTGGTTGCACACTCGAGCTGCGAATAGGCTGCTGCAACTGCTCCCTCTGCATCTTCTAAATTGCGGTAAAAATTATCAGAGGTCAAATCATCAGGCGACTCCTGAATTAGTTTATCTTCATCACATGCTACCATTGTTCCTACCAACAAACAGGCAAGAACAAAAGATCCAATATTTCTTATTTTTTTCATTCTTGTAAATTTTTAGATGTTAGAAACTTAACTGCACACCAGTGGTAATCATTCGGGTTTGTGGATACACTGAACGATCAGTCCCAGAATTGAACACATCACGGGAAATTTCAGGATCCAAACCAGAGTAATCGGTTAACGTCAGCAAATTCTGTGCACCTACATAAATACGCAGCTTATCGATGGATACCTTCTCGAGAATAGACTGAGGCAGGCTATAACCAATTTGCAGGTTTTTCAATTTCAGGTAAGCTCCGTCTTCCAGGTAACGGTCGGAAGCCACTTTAGCATTTCCGTTAGGATCGCCTAATACAGCGCGCGGAACCGATGTATTTGTATTGTCTGGTGTCCAGGCATCTAGAGTTGAACTCAAATAGTTGGATCCACCCGACATATTGGATAAATTGTAGCCAATGCCATTATAAATTTTATTGCCGGCTACGCCATACCACAACATCGAGAAATCAAAGTTTTTATAGCTGGCATTAAAGGTCAGCGAATACTCAACTTTAGGCAGGCCTGTTCCCATATACACTTTATCGTCTTCACCAATTGAACCATCCTTATTGGTATCTACAAAGCGAACATCACCTGGCGCAGCTGCTGCCTGAAGGGGAACCCCATCAGCATTTACGTGAGCATCTACTTCTTCCTGACTCTGGAACAAGCCATCTGTTTGGTAGAGGTAAAAAGCACCTACAGGCGAACCAATGCGCGTTTGGTTAGGGAAATGTGAATCACCTAAGAATAGCCCAGAACCATAAATCGACTGATCCGGATTATCTAAAGCGGTCACCTCATTCTTTAATGTTGATAGGGTACCGGTAATGTCATAAGTAAATGGTCGCTTTGGACTATGATAGGTTAATTCCAGCTCCAGTCCCTGGTTTCTCATGGCGGCTGTATTCATTATGCCAGCTTCGAAGCCTGATGAAAGTGGAGGTTGGAAATACATTAATAAGTCCTTGGTATCATTAATATAGTAGTTAATAGTACCAGTAATACGGTTATTCATAAACCCATAATCCAATCCCATATTCAACGATTCTGCTACTTCCCACTTCAATCCGGCATTAGCCATCTCACGAGCGGCGCTCCCTGGCCAAGGGCTTTGACCATTACCACGCACATAACCTAAATCATAGGCATTGGAGTTGCTGATAAGCGCTTGCCACATAAACGGCTGCAGGTTACCTTCGCTTCCTAATTGACCCCATGAAGCACGTAACTTCAGATTACTGATCAATCCGTTATCTTTCAAAAAGCCTTCCTCTGTAAGGCGCCACCCAATAGCTGCTGATGGGAAGGTACCATACTGGTTCTTAGAACCAAATTTTGATGAACCATCGCGTCGAACAGAAAATTGAACTAAATACTTACTGGCAAATGAATAATTAACACGGCCAAACATTGAGATGCGGGTATAGGTCCAGTTGCTACCATTGGCTGCAAACTCCCCTCCTTCTCCGGCGTTTATCGTACTAAAGTTTTTGTCCTGAAAGCCAGCAGGCTTGATCACGGTAACCAGAGATCCACCTTCTACACTGTGCTCATTCATGTAGCCTAATGCAGTTGCACCAGTCCAACCATAGTTCTCTTCCTGATACGAGTAACCTAAAACAGCATCAAAACTATGCTCGTTGATTTTTTTGTTAAATATCAGTAAGTTTTCCATCAACGACTCCGTGTATTTAGCACGTGTTTCTTCTACAGAGGTATAACTAACTCTGTCCTGCTGACGATCCTGGTGCGGAACAACATGAAATGTTGTGTACTCAGAAGATGTTTTATAACCCCCATTTACTTTATACTTCAACCACTCAAATAAATTTAAAGTTCCGGAAATATTGGCTGTTACATATTCTTCCTCATAACCACCCTGACGATAGTTTTGACGGGCAATTGGGTTACGGTGATCGGGTATACCGGCGTAGGTCATTCCATAGCCCCACTCAGCATTCTCGTCATAAACCGGAATCAGTGGAGAAATTTTATAGGTTTCAGTCATGCTATAAAATGGCGTATCCTCATTTTTACCTGAATAGGACAAGTTAGCATCCACGTCCAGAATCCCTTTTGTTAGGCCAATGCGTGCCCGCCAGTTGTTACGTCGGAAATCTGATCCAATCAGCGTTCCCTTTTCATCGGCCATTCCTCCCGACAAGCTGTAGGTAATATTTTCACTACCTCCACTCAGGCGCACGTTGTGATTTTGAAGCATACCGGTTCTGAATACCTGATCCTGCCAATCAGTATCCGCCTTAGGAGCAAAGCCATCTGTTAAATACTCTGGCAAATCTTCACCTGCATTCTGGTACATCATTTTATGTACGTTGATGTATTCCTGCGAGTTTAGTAAATCGAAATTATTTACGGAGTTAACAACGCTCACATTAGATGTAATGTCAATTTTAACTTCTCCCTTTTTTCCGCGTTTGGTAGTCACCAAGATAACTCCGTTAGCCGCTCTGGAGCCATAGATAGCCGCTGCTGCACCATCTTTTAACACCTCCATTGACTCAATATCATTCGGGTTAATATCATTGAGGTTACCTCCAATAAAGCCATCCACTACAATCAACGGCGTATTTCCGCCCAGTGTACCTACACCTCGAATTTTAATGCTTACGCCTGAACCGCCAGGAGCTCCGCTACCTTTGGTGATGTTCACACCCGCAATGCGTCCTTGCAGCCCTTCAGCCGGGTTGGCGGCCGCCACCTTTGTCAGGTCATCGCTTTTAACGCTCGCTACCGCTCCTGTCAAATCGCTTTTCTTTTGTACACCATAACCTACAGCAACCACTTCATCGAGTCCAATGGACTCCTCCACCAAAGTGATATCTATCTGTGTGCGACCACTAACAGCAATGGTTTGTGTTTCGAAACCAATAAAAGAAAATACAATATTTTGGTCGTTTCCCTCTACTGCTAACTCGTATTCGCCATCGATATTAGTGATGGTGCCGGTAGTGGTTCCTTCAATAAACACATTAACACCAGGCAATGATTCGCCGTTCAGACCAATCACACGCCCTTTTACTGTGCGTTTCACATCCTGCTCATAAGCCATTTCCGGCTGTTCCTCCAGGATGATGATTACCTGATCATTAATTTTATAAGTCAGACCAGTGCCTTCCAGTGCTTTATCTAACACTTCGGAGAGTTGGCCTCCTTGCAGGGTGTTTGCTAACTGCTTATCGAGATTTACCTGCTCATCCTGATAAAAGATTGTAAAAGTTGATTGCTTTTCGATTTGATCAAATACATGTTTCAAGGTATTCTGACCACGTTTGAGGTTGAGCTTTACATTCTGCGAATAGCTTGTTGCAGAGAGCTGAACCATTCCGAAAATCATTAAAACTACTGTTAGTTTCATAATCTTCCAAAATTTTGGATTTAGACATGACACGACGGGTCTCATGCCATTCAAATTTTTTTTCATACTTTTGAATGATTTACTTTTAAACTTGTTTTAAATTTATCAGGCCGGATAGATGTTGCCGCATCGCTCCGGCCGCTTTTGTTTATTAGCGGCCCTACTTCATAGGCTATGGTTTTATGAGTGTTACATATATTTTTCCATCTTTTGAATGGTATTTAACGGGCGTTGTCATTTGTATCACATCCAGCACTTGCCAAATGGTTTCTTTATTTTTGAATTTACCCGTGAAAGTGATGTCTTTGAAATCATTGGTGTCGAATACAATGTCAACATCGTACCAGCGCTCCAGCTTCATGATTAGCTCTTCAAACCCCGTACTCTGGAAGTAAAACCCATGATTGGTCCAGGTGGTTTCCAGTTCAAGATTGGCTGGCGACACATCTAGCTGACCATTCTTCAGCACTGCTTTTTGCCCCGGTTTTAGAATGAGTGACTTGGCCACTTCAGCTCCTCTCACAGTCAGCTCTACGCTCCCATCAACTAATGTTGTTTCGATGCGCCTGGCCTCCGAATAGGCCATAACATTAAATTCGGTTCCTAAAACTTTAACATCGAGTTCACCTGCAGATACGATAAAGGGATGGTTGGCATTGTGCTGTACTTTGAAATAAGCCTCTCCCTTAAGCTGTACTTTTCGTGCATCGCCCCCGAAGTGGGAGGGATAAATCAGCTCAGAGCCGGCATTCAGCTGTACGCTTGTGCCATCGGCCAGGATAACCGTACTTTGTGAGCCATTGGGAACAATAACTTTTGCTGTAGCAACATCGGAGCCATCGTGCTTGGGGAGCATGAATGCCAGATAACTCGCTACGAATACCAGCGCAGCCACTGCAGCTACTTTTAAGGTTTCTTTTAGCCAATAAGGTGCTTTTGCAGCTATCTTCGTCTTTTGCTCCAGTTGTCTCCAGGCTTTGGCTGTCTGGGGAATCTGATAGTCTGACGTTGCGTCAAAAACATCTTTTAACTGGTAGTAGCTTGTCTGATTATCTTTCGATTCTTTGAGCCATGCATGAAGCTGCTTCAACTCCTGCTCGCTCGCCGTCTGATCCAGACTTTTAACTACAATTGTTTCTATGTCGTTCAACTCATTCATCTGTTTTGCTTCTGACTCTACGACAGATGAAAGTTATAAACTACGTCATTTTATGTGAAAAAAAATAAATTTTTTACACTGCACTATTTATCATATCTCGTAACCTACTCATACATCGATAGATGCGAGTTTCTATTGTGCGTAAAGGAAGATTTAATTTTTTTGCTATTTCTTTATTTCGCAGCCCCTGAAAACGACTCAGATCAATTATTTCATAGCATCCTTTTGGCAGGGCTCGCACCATTCGTTGCACCGACTCAATACGCTCATCCTGCAACATACTCTTTTCCTCTTTGTAGTAATCCATTTCCATTTCCATCAGATCAGTATAGATGGAATTGTGATGGTGCTCATGAAGTTTTTGCTGCTCAATGTAGTTAAGTGATAAATTATGAACCACCTTGTACAAGTAGGCTTTCAAAGATATTGTTGCCAGTATATGGTTTCTGTTTTCCCATAGCTTAACAAATGCCTCCTGCACAATATCGGCCGCAACATCGCTCCGATGCACAAATTTTAATGCATAGCGCACCAGATTTTTGTGGTGCGCTATAAAAAACTGCTCAAATTCTTCTTTTGTAGATAGTTGCTTGGGTTGCTGCATTGTTTTTAGTCCTTTGGCACTTTTTTATCCTCTGGAAAACGCTCTTTATATTCTTTCCAGAATAGTCCAACGTCCGTTTTCATCTCTTTGTGCAAAATTAATAATCCCAACAAATTTGGGATAGTCATTAGTGCAATAGTAATGCCCGAAAGCGTCCAAATAATTGTTGTATCCACAAAGGAAGCAATAAAAAACCCGATAACATACAATAAATGATACCACAGTACATATTTTGATCCCCATAAATAGGTAATTGCCCTATCGCCATAATACGACCAGGAAATAGCCGTTGAAAAAGCAAAAAGCAACAGACCGATGGAAACAATGTATTGACCAAAATTGCCCAACCAGCTTTTTGTAAAAGCAATGGCTGTTAGCGGGGCACTGTGAATCAGCGATCGGCCTTCTATCACTATTTGATTACTGCCTTTATGTGAAAACTGGGCTTTGATGCGTTCTAGCAATGATTGCTCACCATCCTTGATAATCAAGTTTCCATCAACAACCTCCAACGATCCGTTATAGGGCTGTGCCCCCTGTTTAACCCTTACGTTTTCGGCCAGCGAACGGGCATGAATAAAGCGAACCGGCGAACTCACCCGACCATCTTTAACCGTAAGCGTACCATCAAACAGAGGCAGCTGCTCTGCTCCGTTTAGATGCTGAGCCAGCTGTCTGCGCCCTTCGTCTGTCTGATCGCTAACCGCAATGGTGTTAACAACCTGTAAATCGGCTACCTGGAAGCGGTTGTCCACCTTATCTTTCCAAACACCCGATGAAAGAAGTACAAAACCGGTTAATGAGCAGATAATAATGGTATCGATAAAAGGCTCCAACAAAGCTACCAATCCTTCAGACACAGGTTCGTGTGCCTTGGCCGCTGCGTGAGCAATTGGGGCAGACCCTTGTCCGGCTTCGTTTGAAAACAACCCCCGATTAACACCTCTGTTAAAGGCAAAGGCAATGCTGGCCCCCAAGAAGCCACCGGTGGCGGATGAGCCTGTAAAAACATCACCCACAACAGCCTGCAGCGATGGCCATATGTTTTGATAGTTAAACAGAATAACGGAAATCGCACCAAGAAAATAGATAAGTGCCATGGCGGGAACCAGGCGCGAAGTCACCATTGCTATCCGTTTAATTCCACCAATGATTACAAAACCAAGCAGTATGGCCAATACCAGACCCGTGATCATATGCGGGATACCAAATGTGGCAAATAGGGAGTTAGAAATACTGTTAATTTGCGGCAGACTGCCAGTTCCAAAGGATGAAAGCACTGTTGCCAAGGCAAAAATTCCGGCAATCCAATAACCCGTTTTAATGGTTTTACCTCCAGGTGTTTTTATATTCAGCCGCTTTTGCATAAAATACATTGGCCCACCTGCAATGGTTCCATCCTGCACTTTCTCCCGATACTTATGAGAGAGCGTTACTTCTACAAATTTTGTTGTCATACCAAACATGGCCGTTACCAGCATCCAAAACAAGGCAGCAGGTCCTCCTAAGTGAACGGCAAATGCCACACCTGCAATATTGCCCGTTCCAACAGTTCCAGAAAGAGCTGTAGTTAGTGCCTGAAAATGGGAGGTGTCGCCTTCGTCATCGTCTTTATCAAATTTGCCCTGTACAATGCGAATGGCATACCTGAAGTATCGTATCTGCGGAAATTTTAAATAGATAGTGAAAAAAATACCGGTACCCAATAAAAGTAGAACAAACCATAAGTGGCTACCGATGTACGAGTCAATCAATAGCAAGAAATCATTTACTGCCTGCATAGATTTTAAGATTTATTTAAAGATTTGTAGATTTTCGTTAACAAATATTAATCTTGAGCCTGATAAAACCAAATTTATTTTGCACCTCGATCAACAAAAACCTTTATCTGATAGTCTCGTATCGCCAATAGGCGTAATTAAGTGTTGGTATCACAAAAAATAAATTATTTTTGTTTTTTTAACCTCGTACTATGCAAAAACCTAACTCTGAACAATTTGTTAAGCTCTTCAAAGAAGATGCCGTTTGGGGCGAACAGGAAGTCATCAAATTCAGATGGGTTCTGATTGCTGTCATCCTTATTTTCATTGGCTACATCTACTACTCCGGGGATACTGACAGGGCTTTAACCTCACTCTTACTGGCCAGTGTTTACATCTTATACAATGCTATTTTAAATATTCTGCTAAGAAAGTATGGCAGCGCCGCATGGATTCGCTTCCTCTCGGCCACCATTGATATTAGCATCTTATCGCTTCATATTTTTAACTATTCTTTTCTATTCAAACCCATTGCCGTTACAACGGCTGCTTCTACCTTTCTATATCCTTTATTGATACTCCTTTCGGTTTTGCGCTATGATAAAAGACTCGTTGTCTTCTCCACGGTCTACACCGTTATCTGCTTTAATACTATTTATTTACTTCGCTATCCGCATATTGAGCCAGATTTGTTGGAGAAAGTAGCTTCGGCCAATTGGGCGGGACAAATCTATAAAAGTGCATACCTTTTGGTGATGGGCTATTTCCTGTATAGCATTCCCAGAATGGTCAACCGGCTGAATGAAAAGCACCTAATCACCTTTAACTTGCGCAAAAGCTCGGAGTTAAACCTGGCTCTGGAAAAACAAAAAAATGAGTTAGCCGCTCTTCAGCTCAGAAAGGAAAAGCGCCTTAACAAACAGCTGGCCGATCAAAAAGCACTGATTGAACAACAAAAGGAAGCGTTGCAGCAGGCAAATATGACTAAGGATAAACTTTTTAGTATTATCGGACACGACCTCAAATCACCGTTTGCTGCGCAAACCTCAATCATCGAGCTTATTCTTGCCGATTACCAGCACTACCAAAAGGAAGACATCAAGGAGATTCTGAAGACCATTCAGCACTCGGCCCATCAAGGCCTTGATCTGCTGGGCAACCTGCTGGACTGGTCAAGGCAGCAAAATAATCTGATTCAGAAGGAGGTGATTCCGGTAAGACTGATTGCCTTAGTGAAAGAAGCAGAGGTATTATTAGGCCATAATCTGGCGCATAAAAGTATAACGCTGATAAACGATGTAAATCCAAAAGCAACGGTTTGTGCTGATAGTAACATGATTAAAACCATCTTACGAAACATCATTTCCAATGCCATAAAATACACTTCGAGTAAGGGAACAATCCGGATTTATACGGATGCCGAAGAACATTATGACCTGCTTAAAATCAGCGACACCGGCATTGGAATGACTGAAGAACAAATTAGTCGCCTGTTCAGTATTGAAAACAACATATCGACGCCTGGCACCAACAATGAGCCTGGTACCGGCCTGGGGCTGCTCTTATGCAAAGAGTTGGCCAATAGAAACAATGCTGAAATTCGCGTTGAAAGCGAAGTCGGTAAAGGAAGTACTTTTACAATCGTTTTTCCAAAAGTGAATTGCGAGCCGGTTCTGGCAGCGAAAAAACAGTAACAAATTGCATGCAGCACACCTGGTTTAACTTTCAATCATAAACAGCAAGGCCACCCCGTAAAGAGATGGCCCTGTTATCTGATCGTAATTTTACTAGATATGTATTACTTCATCGTAAGCTGCCGCTGCTGCCTCCATAACAGCTTCAGACATGGTTGGGTGCGGGTGAACCGCCTTAATTATTTCGTGTCCTGTTGTTTCAAGCTTACGCGCTGTTACCAGCTCTGCTATCATCTCAGTCACATTGGCCCCAATTAAGTGGGCGCCCAACAACTCACCGTATTTCGCATCAAAAATCAGCTTTACAAAGCCATCTTTATGACCGGCTGCACTGGCTTTACCTGATGCAGAAAATGGAAATTTGCCCACTTTAAGCTCGTAACCAGCTTCTTTAGCCGCTTTTTCTGTCATCCCCACTGAAGCTACCTCAGGCGATGTATACGTACATCCTGGAATGTTTCCGTAATCCAGTGGTTCAGGACTATGACCTGCAATTTTCTCCACACAGATAATCCCTTCAGCTGAAGCAACGTGCGCCAGAGCCTGACCTGGAACAATATCACCAATGGCATAAATACCTGGCACTGTTGTTTGGTAGAACTCATCCACTTTCACACGTCCATTTTCAATCTGCACGCCAACTTCCTCCAGACCAAGGTTCTCCAGGTTGGGGGTGATACCTACAGCTGACAAGACGATATCTGCTTCGTGATTTTCTTCTCCTTTTTTGGTTTTGATAACCACTTTCACCTTGTCTCCAGAAGTATCCACTTGCGTAACTTCAGCACCCGTCATCACTTTGATGCCAGCCTTTTTGAAGGAACGTCCCAATTGCTTTGATACCTCTTCGTCTTCTACCGGAACTACATTAGGCAAGTATTCAACCAATGTCACCTTTGTTCCTATTGTATTATAGAAATAAGCAAATTCACTGCCTATTGCTCCTGAACCAACCACAATCATCGATTCTGGTTGCTTGTCCAAAGTCAGCGCCTTGCGGTAACCAATGACCTTTTCACCATCTTGTGGTAAGTTAGGCAGCTGACGGCTGCGAGCCCCTGTTGCCAATAAAATACTTTCGGCTGAGACAACCGATTTTTCACCACTCTCGTCGGTTACTTCCACTTGCTTATTACCTAGGAGCTTACCAGTTCCCTGAATAATTTCAATTTTATTCTTTTTGAACAGATACTGAATGCCTTTACTCATTCCGTCAGCCACCCCTCGACTACGCTTAACCATCGCCTCAAAATCAGCACTGGTCTCACCTTCTATTTTGACGCCATAATCAGCAGCATGCTTCAGGTATTCGAAAACATTGGCACTTTTTAGCAATGATTTTGTGGGAATACATCCCCAGTTGAGACAAATACCACCCAGTTCGGAGCGTTCCACAACCGCCACTTTTAAACCCAATTGAGAAGCTCTGATGGCAGCAACGTATCCACCCGGACCACTACCGATAACTATTAAATCGTAATTCATTGTATTGTATTTTTCTTATTTAGACACACTTTAAATAACAAATGTATAAATTTTCTGATGTCCCCAAAAAGATGCATCAGTTACATTAACAAAATTAGGAGCCGAGAGTTTGAAATAAAAGGATAAATATCAAGTATTGAAACAAAAAAAGGAGGCCAAAAGCCTCCTTAATATCTTATAATTAGCAAATTACTTATTTCACCAATTCAGCCACCTTTGCATGCAGCTCATCACCGCGTAAGTTTTTTGCAATGATTTTTCCTTCTTTATCCAGTAAAACGGTGTGAGGAATTCCTGAAACAGCATACAGTTTAGCCGCTTCATTACCCCAACCTTTTAAGTCTGAAACATGGTTCCATGAGAGTTTATCATCTTCAATTGCTTTTAACCACGCATCTTTCTTCTGATCCAATGAAACGCCCAAAATATCAAAGCCTTTATCTTTGAACTCATCATACAGTTTTACCACATTAGGATTTTCGCGACGACATGGACCACACCAGCTCGCCCAAAAGTCCACCAACAGGTATTTCCCTCTGAATGAAGATAACTTTACAGGATTACCCTCTGGATCATTCATGGTGAAATCAGGAGCCATTTGACCAACCGCAACAGCTTCCAGTTTTTTAACTTTCTCGTCTAATGATTTATAGTAAGTTGATGAAGCTAAGGACTCGTCCAGCATTGCCAATCCTTTTTTCATTTCATCAACCGAAGCATAACCATATACGTTAGAAATAATGAAAGCAGATGCAGGCGAAGTTGGATTAGCTTTAACAACTTCCAGTTGTGCCTCTTCTAACTTTTTCTGGTTGGCCTGATACTCATCATAAATGGCTTTTTGCTTAGTGGTATCACCTGCCTGACCAGCTTCACCGTAGGCTTTTTTAAGCTCGTCACTCTTTTTGTTAATCTCTTTTGATAAATCATTAACGGAATTGTACACATTAAAGGCTGCCCCACCGGTTATTTCAGCATCTTTAATATTTTCCAGACTCCCGTTGATTGTGAAATCGGCATTCTCGGCAAAAAAGTTAACTGTGTTGCGGGTTCCCGCTTCACCAATCATTACAAAAACAGGCTCGGCCAATTCTGTTGTATAGTTAACCGCCCCATCTGTTATTTCTATTGTATCTTTAACGTTAATCCCGTTTTGGTCATATACACTGATAACAACTACCTTATCAGCCGCTCCATCGAGCTTACCGGTTAATTTAAAACTAGAGGTTTTAGGCCCACACGAAGTAAGTATGGCCATGATTGTAACCCCAACAAATAATAGGTTTTTCATTTAATGAATGTTTATGACTATTGATTATTCAACAGCCTGGGTTGTTTTTACTGAAAGCAAATATAATTGCGAGCCGGTACATATCAAAATGTACCTACTAAAAAAGCTACCTTGAAACAGGTAGCTTTTTTTAGTTAATATATCTATCGCTGCTTAGTTAAGTAACTCAGCAAGCTTATTTTCCAAGGCTTCGCCTCTTAGGTTTTTAGCTACAATTTTGCCCTCTTTATCCAACAGGAAAGTGCTTGGTATGCTTTGGATACCATACATTTGAGCTACCCCTGAAGCCTCGTCGGCAATAACATGTGACCAGGTCATTCCATCTTCTTTGATGGCTTTTTTCCAGGCCTCGTGATTTCCATCTACAGAAACACTTAGCACTTCAAAGCCTTTAGAATTAAACGCTTTGTAGGCCTTCACTACGTTTGGATTTTCCTGACGACAAGGCTGACACCAACTGGCCCAAAAATCAACCAAAACATATTTACCCCTGAAATCACTTAATGACACATCCTCTCCTTCAACGCTTTTTAGCGTAAATTCAGGGGCTTCAGCGCCTACTTCTGTAGCGGCTTGTGCTTTCTCAAATTCCTCTAAGGGGGCAATTAGGTCTTTAATTTCCTTAAAATAGGGATGTTCTCTCATGGTTGGTTCAAACTTAGCCATTAGCTCTTTTAATTGCTCCAAATCCAAAGACGGCGCCATGTTTAAAGCCAGAAACAACCCAAACTCATTAGAGGTATTCTCATCAAGAAACTTTTTAAAATAGGCACGCTGATCTTCCATAATGGATTGCATCTCTTCCTCAATAAGTTTTTGCTTATCCTTATCCTGACTCATGTAAGCCATTTGAAATTCCTGCTGTAATTCTTTGGTACGCTCTTGTCCGGGAACTTCATCATTGAATTTTGTGAACAGATTGGTTAATTCAGAGCCACTAACTTCAATTTCAGCTAGTTTATCAACATGACCTGTAATTTTTATTTTATCGTTTGAGATAAAAAACACTACGGGTTGCTGCTGACCATCTACTGCGGCAAAATATAACTCAGGAGCATTTACACTTCCAGTAAAAGTAAATACACCATTAACCATTTCGGTGGTATCAATATTTACGGGTTGTCCTTTTCTAATCTTTTTTAAAATAACTCTTTCTGATGTAGCACCTTCAAGTGTTCCGGTTACTTCATACGATTTAGACTGGCATCCAACCAGCATTGCAACACTTAAGATTGCTAACAAAACATTTTTCATTCGTTTACTTTTTTTCATTTTAAATAGTAACATGGAACTCGCATCATACAACTATCTTTCCGTGTTATAATTGTCACCATGCCTGTTTTTACTCGTTTATTTTAATTCTTTACTTTACAAATATAACCAGATACCATTAACTTAAGCGGTTATCAGGTAATTAAAAGCACTGCTTATTGTAATTGCTCAAAATAGGCATCCAATAAATCTTTAGCGGCCATAAATGAACTTTTCTCATCATTTAACACTTGATTCTCATTAGCAATGAGGGCTTCTTTAATTAACGGATGATGATAGAAGTTATTTCGTAATTGCTCATTAATACTCTCATACATCCAATACTTTGCCTGCGAACGTCGGTTAGCTTCGAAATATCCGTTCTCTTTGGTTAAATTTACGTATTCCAGCACCATGTCCCATATTTTATCAACGTCTTGATGATATAATGATGAACAAGTTTTGACTTCAGGCTTCCACCCTGATTTGGTGGGTGGGAACAGGTGCAGGGCATTTCTGTACTCGGCCTGAGCCAGCTTAGCCCGGCTCACATTCTGTCCATCGGCCTTATTAATCGTAATCGCATCGGCCATTTCCATTATGCCTCGCTTAATACCTTGCAACTCATCGCCGGCACCTGCAAGCATAAGTAGTAAAAAGAAATCGACCATGGAATGAACCGCGGTCTCTGACTGGCCTACGCCAACTGTCTCAATAAAAATGGTATCAAAGCCAGCGGCTTCGCATAAAATAATTGTTTCCCTTGTTTTACGTGCCACACCGCCCAGTGAACCTGCCGAAGGCGAAGGGCGAATGTAAGCATCCTTCTCTCCAGAGAGTTTTTCCATTCGGGTTTTATCTCCGAGGATACTTCCTTTAGAGCGCTCGCTGGATGGGTCAATGGCCAAAACAGCCAGTTTGCCGCCGTTTTTGATGATGTGCATCCCCATGGACTCAATAAAAGTACTTTTGCCGGCTCCGGGAACCCCTGTAATACCCAGGCGAATGCTTTTTCCCGCATATGGTAAACAGCGTTCTATAATCTGTTGAGCAATTAACTGGTGCTCTGGCAGTGAGCTTTCAACCATGGTGACGGCACGACTCAAAATCGTTACATTGCCTTCTAAAATACCATTCACATACTCATCAACAGACAGTTGCCTTTTTCGCTTAATAATGCGTTTGCTGATATCAGGATTTATAGATGGAGCACCCTCCACCCCTTTATTAACCTTTAATCCTTTATATGCAGGATCATTTTCTATGTGGTGATCATCTTTAGTTGCCATGTCTATCATTATCTTAATAAACAAAAGGAGAGGAAAGCAGCGCTCCTCTCCTTCGTTTTTAGTTGGTACACTATTTAATTAATTGCTACATTCCCTGTAATCATCAATGTAACAGTGGTATTCTTAGGATCGTTGGTAACGATGCGAACAGTTTTGGTTTGACGCCCATTTTTGCCGCGTGAATTAAATTCAGCCGCGATGCTGGTGGACTCACCGGGAGCAAGAATGGTTTTAGCCGGTTTGATGGCCGTGCAACCACACGATGCCTTCACTTTACGGATAATCAACTCTTTCTTACCGCTGTTTTTAACAACAAACTGGTGTTTCACCACATCTCCCTGTTTGATTTGACCAAAGTTCCAGCTTTTCTCAGTAAATGTTGCTACAGGCGCATTTTTCATCATGTTGGCATCCCAGGCAGAAAAATCCTCCTCGATAGATGCACTTACCGTTAGTCGGTTGCTATAATTACGCACATCATTAAAAATGATAAAGATGTTATCGGTTACAAAGCCCCAGTCGTTTTTAACCTTGGCATCGTAACTGGCTTTTATAAGCCCAGTTTGACCTGGCTGAAGCACCTCAGGTTCGCAGCTTATTTTAATATGTGCAGGCACATTGAGAAATCCGAGCTTAACAGGTTTATCTGATGTACTGATAATTTTAATCTTTTCTTCTTTCACCTGCTCTGGTGTCATTTTTGTAAAAGCCAGATGAGATGTTTCCAGGCGAATCACTTCCATATTTCGGGGATAGATGTCCTCCGTAGTCATTTCACGCGGCAATACTTTTCCATTGATGCGCAACACAACTGTGGCGTTAGAGGCATTTGATAAAACCGTAATGGTTTTATTGAAGTTACCAGGACGATTGCGTGGATCGAATATCGCTTTAACATACCCGGAGCCTCCCGGAGGTATTGGTTGACGGGTCCATTGTGGGGTGGTGCAACCACACGACGCTTTTACATTATGAACCACCAGTGGCTGGCCACCTGTATTCTTAAATTTAAACTCATAAGTTTTTGTACCCCCATCTTCTTTTACTTCACCAAAATTGTGAATGACTTCTTCAAAGACCAAATTAGGCTTTGCATGCTGTGCTTTACTGACCAGTAAACAGGTGCTTACCAGCAGAGAAAATACCATTAACTTCTTCATCTGAAAGTTGAGTTTTAATTAGATTACAAAGTCGTATTTAATTCAAAATACTTTTTATTTACGCAGAATAAGTAAAGGCGTTACAATCTTTGATTTCCTTTACTAAAGCAACACAAATCTATAAATAATTATATTCTTACGGTGCCATAACGTTCTTTTTTAACAAGGCATTAATACGCCTATTACCGACTTTCATTAACTACCAGACTTTTATCGTCGCCAACACGGTATTCGGCCTGAAATGTGCAATGGTGGATACCAAATTGTTCCGCAATAAGCGCATTGGCTTTTTTCATTAGCTCATTCGCACTCATAACCGACCTGTTTTCAGTTAAATCCAAATGGGCTTCGAGGTGTAACTCGGTATCATTAAGCTGCCAGATATGCACATGATGAATGTTTTCTATGCCCTCTATTTTGGCTATTTCCTGCGACAGTTTTTCGATATCGATGCTTGGTGGTGTGAACTGCATTAAAACGCCTAAAGTTTTTATCAGAAGCTTCCAGCTGGCCACTATCAGATAAAGAGCAATGAATACTGAGAGCAATGAATCGATCCAATGAATTTGATAAAAGTGCATCAGCAAACCACCCGCTAAAACGGCCACCGACGACAGCATATCGGAAAAAAGATGCAGATAAGCTGAGCGCATATTCATATTATCAGCCGCATGTCGCTTTACCAATAGTACGCTTAGTCCATTCGCAACAATGCTAAACCCGGCCAGCCAGGCCACCATCTGTCCGTCAATAGCTGTGGTGCTGCCAGCTAAAAAGCGTTCAATGGCTTCATAAATCAGAATACCGGATATTACCAGTAAAGTGGCCGCATTTAAAAAGGCGGCTAAAATTTCGGCCCGTTTATAGCCGTAGGATTTCTGTGCAGAGTAATCACGCTTTGACAGTTTATTGGCAATGTAGCTTATCACCAGTGCCATTACATCAGAGAAATTGTGCAAGGCATCGGTCAATAGCGACAAGCTTTTCGTAAAAAACGCGCCGGCTACCTGCACAATTGTGATGGCCATGTTTAAGCCGATTGTCAATAGCAGGCTTCTTCCTTTTAAATCGTGATGATGATGGTGTTGTTCCATATTAACGTAATTACAAACAAAGTTAATAAATTTCATTAGATAATAGAGCATTTACAAAGAGGACCCAATTAGTTATTAAACATGATGCTTAGCCATTTTATACCTTTCGAGCCCCTTTTTATTGCTTTTGAAATAAACTCAAATATTTTCGTTTTGTTTATTTATTTAAACTTTTATTCACATCTTAGCAAGCACAAATCCTTTTACTATGAACAACATCCTTTCAATACTCCTTTGTGCGCTATTGCTGACACAATACAGCTGCCAGCGCACATCTGACACCTCCCATCACCTGTTAAATATAATACCCCAACCAAAATCAGTAAGTTACCATGAAGAAACGTTTCAACTTGGGCCTAAAACACTGTTAGTTTACAAAGGGCTTGATAAAAATGTTTTACAAACCATTGCCCAGTTTAATGCCTACCTGCAGCAGCACAGTGGAATGACACTCACCCTGACGGACGACGCTCCCGATACCAATTACATTCTTTTTCAGGTTCATCCGATGGAAAGTGCACATGATGAAGCTTATGAGCTGATGGTTGCACCTACCCATATTCAGGTGAATGCCCAAAGCAGCAAGGGCCTATTTTATGCCCTCCAGACCTTTAAGCAATTATTGCCCCCTGCCTTTGAAGCCAATTCACAAAATCAATCACATTGGGAAATTCCATGTGTGAGCCTCAGTGATTATCCCGACTTTGAATACCGAGGCCTTAATATTGATGTGGCGCGACATTACTTCCCTGTTGAGTTCATCAAAAAGCAAATTGAACTACTCGCCCTTTATAAAATCAACGTTTTACACTGGCACCTGACTGATGATCAGGGCTGGCGGGTTGAAATTAAGAAGTACCCTAAACTGACCAGTATAGGTTCTCATCGTTCCAAAACACTAATTGGACATGGTGCGAACCCACCATTCAAATACGATGATTCACCCTACTCGGGCTTTTACACTCAAGATGAAATCAGGGACATTGTAAATTTTGCCCGAGAACACCACATTGAAATAGTGCCAGAAATAGAGCTGCCTGGCCACTCACTGGCCGCTTTGGCCGCCTACCCTCAACTTGGCTGCACTGGCGGACCTTATGAAGTAGCTACGCGCTGGGGTGTTTTCGACGATGTGATGTGTCCGGGCAAGGAATCAACATTTGCGATGATTGACGATATTTTAACTGAAATAGCTGATCTTTTCCCAGGCCAATATATTCATATTGGCGGCGATGCTTGTACCAAAACCAGATGGCGTAATTGCAAACACTGCCAGGCACGCATCAAGTCTAAGGGGTTTGAGAATGAAAACGATCTGGAGCATTATTTCATTAAACGGGTCCAACAAACACTAACTAAACTGGATAAAAAAATGGTGGGCTGGAATGAAATAATGAAAGATAGCACCCTTAAAGATGCCCTAATTATTCTATGGCAGGATGATGTCAATTTTAAGCAAGCCGTTGGTAATAACAATAAAATAATAAAATCTCCCAATAACTTTCTCTATTTTGATCACTATCAGGCATCACCACAAAATCACCCGCTGGCCATTGGAGGCTACACTCCCCTCAAGGATGTGTACCATTATAAACCTCTTGGCCCAAGCCTGAACAAGGCCGAAAAAGAAAGCATAATTGGCCTGCAAGCCAATTGCTGGACCGAATACATGCCAACTACCGATAAGTTTGAATTTATGCTTTACCCAAGGTTGTGTGCGTTCTCAGAAATTGCATGGGGCAATGATGGCCAAAAAGACTGGCCTGAATTCAGGCGCAAACTAGAAAACCACCTGGAGCGCCTCAGTGCCAAAGGAGTCAACTATTTTTACGAAGTACCAAAGCCTATCCCCAATAAGGAGCAATTAAACTTTACTCATCCCACAACATTAAGTTTTAAGCACATTGCAGATAAATACAGTATCCGGTATACTTTAGATGGGTCGGAGCCCGACCTTCATTCGCAGCTATACAGCACACCAATACCGGTAAATGCATCAGGCACCATAAAAGCCATTACGGTGAACACTCACACAGGTGAACAGAGTAAAACAGAAATTTTTAGCCTGAATCAGCTACAGTTTCAAAAACCAGTTGCCAGAAAAAAATTAAGCCCTGGACTAAGTTGTTCTGTCTACAAGGGGCGCTTTAAAATGGTCAAAGAAATTAAGAATACCAGCAAAGACCAGCAACGCATTATACTGGATAATTTTATCCCCGATTCTATTTGTTCGGAAAGCTTTGGCATCATTGCCACCGGTTATTTTAAATCAGAGCAAAAGGGCATCTATGAGTTTGAACTGACCTCAGATGACGGAAGTGCCTTGTATGTTGGTAAAGAGCTGGTTGTTAACAATGACGGCATTCATGGCAGTAAAACTGAAAAAGGAGCCATCGCCTTGCGAGAGGGCCTCTATCCGGTTACCATTTATTATTTTCAGACAACCGGTTACTGTGCATTCGATCTGAATATTAAGTTGCCGGATAATACCAGTCACCCTCTAAAACCAAGCGACTTTTATTTCTGAGCCGGGCGACATGCCGATTGTTAAGGCTCGATTGGTGTCTTCGCGTGAGTTGTGTTATCTTTGTAACGAAAGTTTAAAAAATTAACAAACATTCGCCATTACTATTTACAAAAAACCATACGAAATGCAAGCTCGAATTAAGGCGCTGACAAAGCAATACTATCAACAAATTGTTGACATCAGAAGGCATATCCATCAACACCCCGAACTTTCTTTTGAGGAAGAGCAAACCTCCTTATTTATTCAGGAACAGCTCAAACAGCTTGATATCCCTTTCAAAACCGGCTTTGTTAAAACCGGCATTATTGGCTACCTCAAAGGGCAAAACCCTGAAAAGAGAACCATCGCACTGCGGGCGGACATGGATGCTCTGCCTATCGCAGAAGAAAATGAGCTTGAATTTACTTCAAGGAATGAAGGGGTGATGCATGCCTGCGGACACGATGCCCACACAGCCGCATTATTAGGCGCCGCCATGGTGCTAAACGAGTTAAAGGCCGAATGGGAAGGAACTATTCTGCTTATTTTTCAACCTGCCGAAGAAGTGTTTCCTGGTGGTGCTAAGTTAATGATGGAACAAGGTTGTTTTGAAGGCTATGAACCGGAAATCATTTTAGGTCAGCATGTGCTGCCCGATATGCCAACAGGACATGTAGGTTTTAAAAGTGGCATGTACATGGCTTCTGGAGACGAGGTGTACATTACAATTAAAGGCAAAGGTGGCCACGCAGCCATGCCACACGCCCTAACGGACAATGTTCTTATTGCTTCACACATTATTGTGGCATTACAGCAGGTGGTCAGCAGAATTGTTCCAGCGCAAATCCCAACGGTGCTTTCATTTGGAAAGGTCATTGCTAACGGAGCAACAAACATCATTCCTGAAACCGTTGAGATAGCCGGCACATTGCGAACAATGGATGAGGAATGGCGAAGCATTATTAAAAACAAAATTCGTGATGTTGCAGGAGGAATCGCCCAGTCGATGGGAGCGCATTGCGAAATCGATATTAAAGATGGCTATCCCATGGTACGAAATGATGAGGAGATTACCGAACAAGCTATTGCCTTCTCAAAAGACTTTTTGGGCAATGAAGCGACCAACTTGATGGATATCCGCATGACGGCTGAAGATTTTGGTTACTATTCGCAAAGATATCCCTGTACCTTTTACCGCTTTGGTGTAGCACAAAACAAGGGTGAAACAGGAAGTTTACACACCCCCCAGTTTAATTTGAACGAAGAATCATTGGAAACGGCGGCCGGTTTGATGGCCTATATGGCCTTCAGGTTCATGGCAAAAGATTAAATAGAAACTGTCTAAACAGCTCTAATAAACCTAAGATACAGCCCATTGAATAATAAAAGACCTTTAAGCCTTATTTATATCCGTTAAAAATAATAGACTTTCCAGAGGAAATCTTTTTTTTAATTAAAAAAGCGGATAATTTTGCTTCTGTAATAATAACCAATAAAGACAATAAAATGGCTTACGTAATTAATGAAGACTGCATCGCTTGTGGTACTTGTGTTGACGAATGTCCAGTAGAAGCTATCTCGGAAGGAGATATCTATAAAATTGATGCTGATGCTTGTACTGATTGTGGTACATGTGCTGATGTTTGCCCTACTGAGGCGATTCACCCAGCATAAGCTATGCAGAAGCGAAAAAATAACTAAGCCCCATTTAATGGGGCTTTTTTGGTATATACGACTATATAAAAATCAGTTCTTCTATCCTAATCTGGATATACGGTGTAGCGTTTCTGAATCCAGTATTTTAATCACCCGCCCATTAACGGCTAATACTTTTTCGTTTACAAATGAACTTAACGTACGAATAGCATTTGAAGTGGTCATATTCGAAAAATTGGCCAAATCTTCGCGCGAAAGGTAAACAGCCAGTGTTTGCTCATCGTCTTCAAAACCATAAATATCTTTCAGCACACATAAACTCTCTGCCAAACGGCCTCTAATGTGCTTTTGCGTTAATGTGACAGTCCGGTACCTGGCAAAGCCCAGCTCACTGGCAAAGGACTTAATAAAGGCCATGGAAAGTGCCGGATTCGTCTTCATTAAATTATAGATCACTTTTTTAGGCACATGAAAAATAGTACTGGGTTCAATCACCTCTGAACTGGCGATGTGCATTTCCTCAGCAAACAAAGCTCTATAACCAATAAAATCAGGAGCCGTTGCCATCCTGATGATTTGATCGCGCCGGCTCACCCCTTCTTTAAAAATTTTCACTTTCCCTTTACCCAAACATAATAGGCCAGTAGGCTTTTCACCTTCCTGGTAAATAATATCATTTTTCTTGTAATGGATGATCGTATGGTTGTCCAACAGATACTCCTTCTCCTCTTCAGTAAGGATGTTATAAAGCTTTGGTATATCTTTAATGGAGAACTCCGAAAGATTATTTTTCTTTTTTACAGGCATTGCAAGGGTGTTATAAAACTATGTTATATAACATACAAATTTATAAAAAAAGCTGACTTAACTAAGGTTTATTCCTTTAAATCCATGCTGCTTTCTGTTAATATCTGGCTACCAATGGCATCCTTCGTCCACTACCGAAAGCTTTAGAAGAAACCCGCAAGGTTGGCGCAGTCTGAAAACGTTTATACTCATTCATATTTACCAGCCTCACTGCCTTATTAACGATTGCTTCCTCAAAGCCCTCTTCAATAATTTCAGCAGGTGATTGGTTCTTTTCGATGTAGCGGAATAAAATCGCATCGAGCACTTCGTAATCGGGCAATGAATCTGAATCTTTCTGATCGGGGCGCAGCTCTGCCGATGGGGGTTTAACAATGGTGTTTTCAGGTATAATTTCCTGGTCGCGATTAATATAGCGGGCCAGTTTAAACACATCCGTTTTATACACATCACCTAAAACAGACAGACCGCCGTTCATGTCGCCATATAAAGTACCATAACCCACTGCGGCCTCACTCTTATTGGATGTGTTCAACAAAATATGTCCAAACTTATTAGAAAGTGCCATCAGTAATGTTCCTCTAATGCGCGCCTGAATATTTTCTTCGGTCACATCCGCCTCTTTTTCTGCAAAAATAGGACTCATTAAAAAATTACAACTGTTAAATATTTCTTTAATGGGAACAATGTTGTACTCAATGCCCAGATTATTGGCCAAATCAACGGCATCTTTTATGGAGTGGTCGGATGAGTACTGAGAAGGCAACAACAATACCCGTACGTTGTCTTTTCCCAATGCATCAGCAGCAATGGCCACGGTTACGGCCGAGTCAATGCCACCCGAAAGGCCAAGCGTGGCCTTACTGAAGCCCATTTTAGCGAAATAATCGCGCACGCCAGCCACCAAAGCATCATAAATCAGCTGGATTGGCTGCGTTGGTTTGGCCGCCAGTTGAGGAGCTTCTTGCAGTGTTTCCAAATCAATCAGCAGTGTATCCTCTTCAAAGGCTTTGGCATGATGTGTAATGGCCCCCTGGCTGTTAACCACCATGCTGTTACCATCAAATATCAGCTCAGTATTGGCGCCTACCTGGTTCACGTATAGAAACGGTATTTTGTATTGAAGCGCTTTATTTCGAACAATATCACGACGTATGTCAACCTGAGTATAGGAAAAGGGAGAAGCCGCAATATTAACCGCAAAATCGGGCTTTTGCTGCATCAGCTCATCCATTGGCGACAAAGTGTATAATTTATCTCTGGCAAAAGCATTGGCCACCGGCTGATCATCCCATATATCCTCACAGATGGTCAAAGCAATCTTTTTCCCTTTGAGGTGAATCAGTTCAAACTGGCTATTGGGTTGAAAATAGCGATATTCGTCAAACACATCGTAATTGGGCAGTAAGGTCTTGCGCACAACTTGCTCTACCCTACCTTCATTCAGAAAATAAGCCGCATTAAAAAGGTTTTTCCCCTGTGGCTCAGGATTTATTTCGGGTCCACCAACAATAGCCGCAATTCCTGAGCACTCCTTGGCTATTAGTTCAATTGTGTTGATGCATCGTTGAATAAACTCTTTACGCTCCAACAGATCGTAGGGTGGATAGCCACACACTGCCAATTCGGAAAAAACCACTAAATCTGCTCCATCAAGCTTCGCCTGTTCGATACTCTTTTTCATTTTATCAGCATTGAGCTCAAAATTGCCAATGTGATAATTTAATTGCGCCAATACAACCTTCATTGCTATATCTGTGTTTCTTCGTGTAGTATTATTAATCTATTAGTCACCCTGTTAAAATATGATACCAAATTGAAAGGTAATGCGGTTAAGGGTTGCTTTATCGTCAACGGCATTATCTGTTACATCCATAAAACCGCCATTATATATCAATCCCAGCATCAGATAAGTACTGCCACCCAACGAATATTCCATGCCACCGCCCAATTGATAACCCATATCAAAAAAGTTAACTTCTTTATTCATCGACTTGCCATTGCCATCGTTGGTTTTGATGTTGTATTGCGTATACAAACCAAACTGGCCATAATAGCGAGAACGGCGGAATTCATTGGTTATCAATTTAAGAGCAAATGGCACTTCGATGTACTTTAAGCGGTAAGTCACATCCTGTAAGGCTGTACTTTCACCACCTATCTCAACCATCGTACCATCAGGATATGTTAACTTCCCTCCTGTTGTATTAACGGTTAAACCTGTTGAAAAGGCATAATTGGTATCAAAAAATCGATCCATAACCACCCCAAAATTATACCCGAACAGGTTACCATTTCCATCTACCGAAGCGTTGTCAGACCCCAACCATGAAACTTGTGGACTCATTACAAAAGAAAGTCGGGTGCGTTTATTATTCTGTGCTTCAAGGCTTGTTGCTAATAGTATGCCGAATAAAATCAATAAGGGTGTATGTTTCATCTTGTGTTGATATTTAGGTTGAAAAATTCACTACAAACATAGTTAAAACATGGTTTTCATCCACTTTTTTTTATCTCGAACTACATATTTTAGAAGCTTTCGTATTTTTACAGCATAAACGGTATATCAACTATGAAGAAAATCCTGTTTTTTATAAGTGCAGTAAGCCTAATAGTAACAGCCTGTCAGCTGACAACGAAAGGTCCTGATGTAAGTCACATTGATGTAACGGTGCAACCATCGCTGTTTTTTGTCGATTTGTTTGAAGTGAATGAAACGAATCTTGAAGCGGATCTGAAAGCACTCTCAAATACCTATGGCACCTACCTTGACGCTTACAGTCAGCAAATCATTAAAATTGGTAGTCCTGACCATCCGGACTACGCCGACTTCGTAAGCAGCTTTTTGAACTATGAAGACAACCGCGATGTGTATGAAGCGTGTAAAAAACAGTTTGGTAATCCTGAGGCGTTAACTGCTGAGTTAACCCAAGCATTTCGTCATTACAAGTACTATTTTCCCAATGCCTCTATTCCTGAAATATACCTGCACACCTCCTATTTTAATCAATCCATCGCCATGGATTCATCCTGGATATCCATTAGTGTTGAAAAATATTTAGGCGCCGATTGTCAGTTTTACGAGTGGCTGGCTATTCCAAAATACCTGAGACGAAAGATGGTACCCGAAAAAATAGTACCTGATGTTATGAAAGCCATGGTAATTGGTAATTTCTCGCTGGAAATGAAAAACGAAGATGTAGTAAGTCAGATGATTGCTCAGGGCAAAGTACAATATTTTGTTAAGAAAATGATCCCTGATATTCAGGACACCCTCTTATTTGATTACTCAGACCAGCAAATGGAATGGTGCGAAAGGCACGAAGCAGACATATGGGCCATCATGGTCGAACAAAAACACCTGTACAACACCGAGCGAATGGTTATCCAAAAATACGTTGGTGACAGCCCCTTTACGTACTATTTTGGCCAGGACTCGCCCGGGAAAGCGGCCGTTTACACCGGCTATCAGATAGTTGAGGCTTACATGGATAGCCATCCTGAAATGAGCCTCGCGGAATTACTAAACAATCAGGACGGACATGAGATTCTAAGGCAATCAAGATACCGCCCATAAAATTAGATAAAATGAAAATAAGCCTGGTTCAAATGGCTCCGCAACTGGGGAATTACGAAGCTACTATTGAAACCATCAGTAGCTTGGTGCAAAACACCGAAAGCGATCTTTTTGTACTGCCCGAACTGGCGAACTCAGGCTATAACTTTGATAGCCGTGAAGCTGCTTTTGCTGCCTCCGAAACAATTGACGACAGCCGGTTTATCGATGCCTTATCAGCACTGGCAAAAGAAAAAAATGCCTTGTTCGTTAGCGGATTTTGCGAACGGGATGGCAACAAGCTCTATAATAGCGCCGTATTGGTAAGTCCGCAAGGAGTTATTGGCCTGTATCGAAAACTGCATTTATTTCTCAATGAGAAAAAAATATTTACACCCGGCGACAAAGGCTTGCCTGTTTTTGAAACCGAATGGGGAAAGATTGGCGTCCTAATCTGTTTTGACTGGATGTTTCCTGAAGCATGGCGCAAACTGGCTATGCAGGGCGCCCAACTGATTGCGCACCCATCTAACCTCGTATTGCCCTATTGTCAGAATGTGGTTCCCTCCTATGCTTTAGTCAACAGATGTTATGTGGCCACTGCTAACCGCATTGGAACAGAGAAAGAGCTTACTTTTTCGGGCCGCTCACTCATAGCCAATCCCAATGGTGACATAATTGTTATGGGTGCACCTGACCAAAGCCAGCTTATACAAGCGGATGTTGATTTAAGTATTACCAGTGATAAATTTATAACAAAGCTGAACCATGTTTTTGATGACAGGCGCAGCGATGTGTACGGAAACTTAGACCCTTATGATTATTAAAAAAGAGTTACGCCGACAAATACGGCAACTAAAAAACACCTTTACGGCTGCCGAACGCAGTCTGCAAGGTCAGCTGATACAAAACAAACTGGAGGCTGCCTCAAGCTTTAAAAATGCCAATTCCATCCTTTTATATTGGGCCATGGATGACGAAGTTCCTACTCGTACCTTAATTGATAAATGGTACCAGAAAAAAGCAATTTATCTGCCGGTAATTAACGGAGATGACCTGAAAATTGTCCGCTACCAGGGCGAAGACTCATTGGTTAAAGGCGATAAGTATGGCATTCCCGAGCCTGCCGGGCCAGCCATCGACAATGAAGCCGACATTGAACTGGTTATCGTTCCCGGTGTGGCTTTTGATACGGCTAACAACCGCATGGGGCGGGGAGCTGGCTATTACGACCGAATTTTAAACCGCTTGCCCAATGCCCAAAAGATAGGGTTGGCCTTTGAATTTCAGATGGTGGAACAAGTACCTGTTGAGGATCATGACATCAAGATGGATTGGGTTATTTGTCCATAACATAAATACAACTTTACTATAAATAATATTTTCACATTATAACGTTGAATAAAAATACTTTCATTATTTTATCATATCTCTATAAATAAAAGCAAACTGATTGCACGCAATAATTAAAAGAAGTGACAAAAATCGCATTTACCAGCCTTAATAAGTACATAATATTCTTATATTTAAGACATAATTCATTTTCCAACTAGTACCAAACTAAACTTATGAAAAACTTAATGTCTGCCGTGCTTTTTATGGCCTTATTCGGATTCTGTAGCATCAGTTGCCAAAAGGAAGAAATATCGGATTTAAAGGATGATGTCAGAAGCCTGGAGGATAGTCTGCAAATAACGATCAGCCAACACGCTGCTCTATTAGACTCCATCTCCCACCTGATTGCTCTAATGAATGAAACCGACTCTATTGATATTAATGCGCTAAAAATGGAGCAAATCAGTTATTTGATGATTAATATTGTCAGGCAACCAGAAGCAGCAGAGGAACTCATTCAGATATCTGAATTATTATACAGTGACTATACTGAATTACAGCCACTTTCGAAAGAAACCGTTATCCAGCGGGGCATTGTCATTAAAAACTATATAGCATCTGTGGCCCGGCAACCAGAAATGGCACCATTTTTAGAAGAGGTGGCGGAGCGTTTTATTGGACCTTTCGACCCTGATCAAATGCAGGATGATCAGACTGAAGGCGTTGCGCGTGGATCTGCTCTTAGTGGACTAATTGAAGGAATAGCCCGGCAACCAGAACTGCTGGAACTTTTAGATAAAGCAATTGAGCCATTGATCCTGCCCTACAATGCCAATATGCATAGCAACCAACTCATTGATGTATCCAAAGCAATGGTCAATGGCAAATTAGTGGAGGGAATTGCTCGACAGCCAGAAGCTGCGGGATATTTAGACAAAGTGTGCTTCAAGTACCTGAACTTTAATTTACCAATGGCAGAAGAACAGCCAGTCAACTAATGCTGCATAAAGAAGGTGGCCCTATACAGCCACCTTCAAACTTATTCAGAATAGTGAATAAAAAATTATTCGATCTCAAACTGAGCCACCATTTTATTCAACTCGTCAGACTGTGTAGCCAGATTCGTTGCATGGGAAGCCAGCTCCTCACTGGATGCCGCATTCTGCTGTGCTACAGCATTCAGCTGAGTAATCGCTGAACTAACCTGGTTAGCTCCATGCATTTGTTCGCTGCTGGCGGCCGCGATCTCCACGGCCATATTGGTTGCTTTGCTTACACCTGGTAAAATAATCTCAATTTGTTCAACTGCCTGCTCAGCTTGCTCCACACTGTTAATACACAGTTGAGTGATTTCATCGGCCGATAACCTGCTTATTTCAGCCAGCTTACGTACTTCCCCAGCCACAACAGCAAAACCTCTCCCATGCTCACCTGCTCGTGCCGCCTCTACAGAGGCATTAAGCGCCAAAATATTTGTTTGCATCGCAATATTATTAATGACCCCTATTTTATCAACAATCAGCCTATTGGCATCATTCGTTTTAAGAGTCGTCTTCTTAACCTCATAAATACCTTGCTCAACTTCTTTTGTGGCTGACTCAACAAGCTTGGCATTTTCGGTATTTTGCTGAATATTGGCCAACATTTCTTCAATGGCCGAAGAAATTTCCTCGGCAGCGGCGGCCTGCTCGCTAGCTCCCTCATTCAAGGCCTGTGAAGAGCCATTAACATTCTGACTGTCGATATGCACACTAGCAGCTGCCTCAACTACCTTTTGAATGACTCCACGCAGGCGCTTGCGCATTATTAATATGGACTCATGAACACTATTGGCAACGACCTTTTCTGTATGCTGCTGTCTCACATCTCCTTCGGAAATCATGCGGGCAATAATGGTTAATTGTTGTGGATCGACGCCCAAAGAGCGAAGTATGGAGCGCGAAAAGAATATGCCAAAGAGAATTAAAAAAGTACCGGCCACCAACGAAACAATGAATAGTGTGCGCTCCATAGCTGATATCCGATTGCCATAAGCAGTTATCCCGGCCTCAAAACTTTCTTCTTTAAGTTGACTCAGCTGATTGAAATACTTACGGGAAGCGTTAGCCAGCGGAGTTGTTTTGTTGGTATATTCAGTATAGTAGGCATACCTCTCCGAAGGCGAAACAGCCTCCAGCCCGGCAGCAATGTCCTTTGCCCCGTAAACAAAGTCTAATGCTGCTTTTTTAGCATTTGCAAATAGGTTTTGTTCAGCCTTACCTGCCAAAGACATTTCAAGTTTAGCAAAACCTTCCTCAATCTGTTTAATTCGGCTCAATAGTTTCTGATAGTCACTGTTATAATCGCTTCCCAGCATCATATTACGCGACAAACGGCTGATATAATTCATATCAGCCGTAATCTTTAGTACTGCCACATTTCCAGTAATTTGTGTATTTTTCATGGTCTGAAAATCAGCACTCAAACGCATCAAGCTATTGATACTAATTACCATCATAACCATTAATACTCCAACAGAAATACCCACCAAAAGGAACAGTCGACGTCTAAAACTTAACTTCATAAAACATTTTATTAATCTAACGAACAGCCTTAACAGACCAAATTAGGCAGGTGTTACGCTATACAGCTATATAAGTTGCACTGGGCGATACACAACTACTCCTTGGTAACAATTATTAACAAAAAGAAGCTAATAAAACTAATTCTAGGTGCTATTAAAGCTTATTAAATTAATACTATGTATTTATAGATTAAGTTTTAGGATTAATTAATACCGACCTACCAAAAGTAATCATTGACACTGATCGACATTGGTCATATTAGGCCTCTTCGTTGTAATACACAAAGGTTACCTTACGCCCTTTACCATTGGCATTAAAAATGTTATTGAAGAATGCAGCAGCAGCCTGTACCTGAATGCGCACTCCTCCTTTTTTAACGACCTCCCAATAACGCACAATCTCATATTCGTTTTTAATAAACATATCGTGCGCCGTTTTTAATTTATCGTGATTTTCCGGCGGCACAACACGCATAAAACTAGTTCCTTGAAGCTCGCCAGCCTCATAGCCATAAATTTGATTGTAACGCTCATTTACATACACATAATCCCCCTTTTCATCGGTGACACAAATACCTAACTCTGTTTCTGCATCGATAATAGCCTGCGCCAGGTTAGGCTGTGCTTCAATTGCTTCCTTAATCTTTTTAGTGGTTAAAACATTAATTCTCCCCATGAAATATAAATTAAACAGTTAATAATTATGAACACTTTGCCAATGCAGTGACTAAACCCGGTCACCTGCAAGGTGCAAAAGTACAGACACAAGAACAGCTATCAAAGCATTTTGTTTAATCTTTTTAAATTATAATTAGACATATATATTCAATAATATTCCCCCAAGCCAGTTGTGAGTAAAAAAAAGCCAGTTAAGTTTAAACTTAACTGGCTGAACATATCCTAATTGCATGGTTTACTCCTGTGCAACACCAAACAGGTCGTAGTCTTCTGCATCAGTAATCAACACATTATAAAACTCACCTGCCTGCAAAACGCTGTTCTCGTCTTTATGAAGAAGCACTTCCTGATCGACTTCAGGCGAATCATATTCAGTCCGCCCAATAAAGTAGTCCCCCTCTTCCCGATCGATTATCACTTTTAAACGCGTTCCAACTTTTTGCTGGTTTTGTTCTTTGGCAATACCATTTTGAATTTCCATAATTCGGTCTGCCCGTTCCTGCTTCACTTCATCCGGAACATCATCCTTGTATTTCTTTTGGGCATAGGTATCATCCTCATGCGAGTACGGAAAGACCCCGAGACGCTCGAAACGAACATCTTTAACAAACTGCTCCATTTCGGCAAAATCCTGCTCTGTTTCGCCGGGATGGCCAGTAATAAATGTTGTGCGTAAATGAATATCTGGCACTTGCTTGCGCATTTCTTCAATCAGTCGGTAAGTTTGATTTTTCCGCACGCCTCGTCGCATCAATTCCAACATATTATCACTGATGTGCTGCAGGGCAATATCGAGGTAATTACACACCTTTGGGTTATCGTGCATCACCTTTAGTACGTCGAGCGGAAAACCTGCCGGATAAGCATAATGCAGTCGAATCCATTCAAGACCATCAATTTTAGCTAATTCATCCACCAGATGAGGCAACTTATAGGATTTATAAAGATCATATCCATAAAACGATAAATCCTGAGCAATTACCTGTAATTCCTTTACTCCTGTATCTCTGAGTCGTTTTGCTTCATCAAGTAAATCGTCAATAGGACGACTCACATGCTTTCCAGTAATAATTGGAATTGCGCAATAGCTACAAGTACGGTTACATCCTTCTGAAATTTTTAGATAGGCATAATGCGCTGGTGTTGTAAGGGAGCGTTCATTCATTAAATCTCTTCGATATGTAGCTCCGATTTCACTCACAATATCCTTCCAATCGAACTTACCATAAAACTTATCCACTTCAGGCAGTTCTTTTTTTAGCTGGCCTGGATACCTCTCTGACAAACAGCCCATCACATACAACTGCTTAATATCCCCTCTTTTTTTGGCTTCTACAAACTCCAATATGGTATCTATTGACTCCTCTTTGGCATCAGCAATAAAACCACAGGTATTGATGATTGCCACTTCGCCTTCGGGCGTTTCTGCATCATGTGCTACCTCAATCCCATTGGCTTTAAACTGACGAATCAAAAATTCGCTATCCACCAGATTTTTCGAACAACCAAGGGTTACAACATCTACCTTCTTTCCTTTGGGCACTGCCATACTATAAATTTAAGTACTTGAATATTTAAATTATCCTCAAAAAAAGCTGTCCTCTCAAACAGCTTTCAACAAATATAATTTTCTATTTGAATAATGAATCGACAAACTCGTCGCGATTAAAGACCTGCAAATCATCAATTCCTTCCCCAATTCCAATGTATTTAACAGGTACACTAAATTGATCGGACACTCCAATTACCACACCTCCTTTGGCCGTACCATCCAATTTAGTAATGGCTAAGGCTGATACTTCAGTTGCCCTGGTAAACTCCTTCGCCTGCTCAAAGGCGTTTTGACCGGTAGAACCGTCCAAGACCAACAGCACTTCGTTGGGAGCATCAGATACAATCTTCTGCATCACGCGTTTCACCTTTGTGAGCTCGTTCATCAGGTTAACTTTATTATGCAAGCGACCGGCTGTATCGATGATAACAACATCTGCTCCCTGCCGCTTAGCCGATTCCAGTGTATCAAAAGCCACCGAAGCGGGATCGGAGCCCATGCTTTGCTTTACAATTGGCACATCGACACGCTCGGCCCAAATTACCAACTGATCAATTGCTGCCGCACGAAAGGTATCTGCAGCACCTAAAACTACTTTTTTACCTGCCTGCTTAAACTTGTTAGCCAGCTTTCCTATTGTTGTTGTTTTGCCAACACCGTTCACTCCAACCACCATAATCACATAAGGATGATCGCTTTTAGGCAGTTCAAACTCACTAATGTCGCCACTTTTGTTCTCGGCTAATAATTGAGCAATTTCTTCGCGAAGAATGGAGTTCAGCTCTGAAGTGCTCAGGAATTTATCTTTTGCAACACGTTCCTCTATTCGCCCAATAATTTTTAGAGTAGTATCGACTCCTACATCCGAAGTAATTAATACTTCCTCCAATTCATCCAGCACATCATCGTCCACTTTTGTTTTACCAACAACAGCACGAGTCAGCTTCTTTAATACGCTCTCTTTTGTTTTGGCCAGTCCTTTATCCAGACTTTCTTTCTTCGCTTTTGTAAAGCTTCCGAATAACCCCATGAATTTCAAATTTTAAAGGCCTAAAGATATAAAATAGTTAGTAAGTAATCAGGGTGTAGGCACTAGTTTTTTGCGTAGCATTTCACTTATACACAACAAAAAAGCTCCCTATTACAAGGGAGCTTTACAGATATCATTTTATTCAAAAATTACTTTTTGAAAAATTCTTTTGTCATATCGTTTGTCACAATCTCTTCACGGAAGCTATAAGCGCCTGTTTTAGGAGATTTTACCATTTTAATTACTTTGGTGTGACCTTTACCTTCACCTTTTTGCAATGATGCTACTGCTTTCTTTGCCATGGTTAATCAGTTTTATTTGATTTCGCGGTGTAAAGTAACACGCTTCAAAATCGGATTATACTTTTTCAACTCCATGCGATCAGGAGTATTTTTTCTGTTTTTTACGGTAATGTATCGGCTTGTTCCAGGTTGTCCGCTTTCTTTGTGCTCAGTACACTCCAAAATCACCTGAACGCGATTACCTTTTGCTTTCTTTGCCATTTCTACTCCTTATTAATAGTTAGCAATAAATCCTTTTTCCTTCGCCTGCTTAAGGGCAGCTAATAAACCAACTTTATTGATCATTCGCAAGCCAGCGGCAGATACTCTGATATTTACCCAACGATCTTCTTCAGGTAAATAGAATTTCTTTTTGAAAAGATTGATATCGAATCTTCTCTTGGTTCTTCTCTTTGAGTGAGAAACATTATTTCCCACCATGAATGATTTACCAGTTATTTGACATACTCTTGACATCGCTCAACAGTTTTTTTCGGATACATTTTTCAAACAGAGCGCAAAATACGGTATTTTTATTGGATTATACAAATACTTGCTCTTTAAATTCACCTATTTTTTTCTTTTTTTCTATGTTTTTGGCTTTTCACCCAAAAACATCCACTTTTTGTGTTCATATTTCGTTCATCAGGTCGGCGAATTTAATTGCTTTAATAGCATGATTAGACCAGCCTCTGATGCGCGTTGAATATTGCGTGCCCGTATCGATCCAAAATTGAAGACCTTACTAACAACTCCAAAATCTCCGGCCACAGCAACCCATACCGTTCCGACCGGCTTATCCTCAGTTCCCCCATCGGGACCTGCAATGCCTGATGTTGCAATAGCGTATTTCGTGTGCATCACCTTGCGCACCCCAAGCGCCATTTGTTCAACCACAGCCTGGCTCACGGCACCATCTTTTTCCAGTGTCTGCGGGTCTACTCCCAATAAATTGAATTTAACCTGATTATCATAAGCAATTACTCCCCCCTTAAAATACGCGGAGCTTCCGGGTATACTGGTTAGTAATTTCCCAATATTACCTCCTGTGCAGCTTTCGGCGGTAGCCACCGAGTGTTGACGTGCTTTGAGCGCCGCCCCCAGCAGCTCCCAGATAGGCTTATCCTCGTAGGCATAAATGTTGCTGCCAACAATTTTTTCCAGTTCAGTTACCAGCGCATCGATTTCACGGTTTGCCAGTTGTTCATCTGCTGTTTTGGCTGTTAAACGCAAGCGTATTTTCCCTGGTGCTGGCAGGTATGCCAGTGAAATATAATCAGGCAATAAAGCTTCCCAGGGTTCCAGCTGTTCAGCCAGAACAGCCTCTGGAATATTAAACACCTGAATAGTTTTATGTATAATATAACCTGTCGTAAAGCGTTGTTTAAGGCGCGGAATCACTTCATTAGTCATTGCGGTTTGCATTTCGATAGGCACGCCCGGCATCGACACAATAATTTTTTGTCCATGTTTGAACCACATTACCGGCGCTGTACCAACCGGGTTTTGAATGACCTCACAGCCATCCGGCACATAAGCTTGAGCTTCGTTGAGCTTATTAATTCCCGATACCCTCCCTTTTAAAAATTGCACCACATTATCATACGCCGCCTGGTTAAACACCAGCTTTGAGTTAAAAAAAGCAGCCAGTGTTTCTTTTGTAATATCATCTTTTGTGGGCCCTAAACCGCCGGTGAGTAGCACGACATCAACCCGCGACACCGATTCACTTAACGCATTCGATATTTCATCAGCCGTATCCTGAATAGAGGTGATACGACTAACATCAAACCCAGCCTCATTGAGCTGCTGCCCTATCCAGGCCGAATTGGTATCCACCACCTGCCCTATTAGCAACTCATTGCCAATGGTTATTATCTCAACCTTCATCGTTATATTTACTTTTTATTTACAAATGCATTAATGGCTCTGATGCGCTGTAACAGAGGCGGATGTGAATAATGAAAAAAGACATACAAAGGGTGTGGCGTGAGGTTGCTTAAAGCATTGGATGATATAGTTTTTAAGCCACCAATTAGTGCTTTACCCAAACCAAAACGGGTGGCATATGCATCGGCAGCATATTCATTCTTACGTGACAAAACCGTCATAAACAAACCCGTTACAAAAGACACCGGCGAATATAAAATGCCAAAAACCAAAAGCCCGATATGGAAACTGGGCTCTGCCACACCTAAAGCCTGGGAAAGCAGTGGATTCCCAACTACCAAACCAAAAATAAACAGGATAATACCCATTTGCACTACACCAATAATGGTACCCCACAAGGTGTGCTTTAATTTGTAATGACCAATTTCATGCGCCAAAACCGCCACTATCTCTTCGGTACTCAAGTCTTTTATCAGGGTATCGTACAACACAATGCGCTTTCGATTACCCAAGCCACTGAAAAACGCATTGGCTTTAGTACTGCGCTTGGAACCATCCATCACATAGACATTATCCAGCTGAAAACCCGCCTCATCCGAAAAAGCCTCGATTGCAGAGCGTAAATCACCCTCTTCCAAAGGCGTTTGCTTATTGAACATAGGCAGGATAACAGAGGTGTAAAACATGGTCATAAATATGGTAAACCCACTGATGACCAGCCAGGCATACAACCAAAAATAGCCTCCTGCAATGGTGTACAGCCAGATAACCAATGCCATAATTGGTCCGCCAATTATTACGGAAAGCAACATGGACTTAAGCATGTCCATGATAAATATTTTGGGTGTGGTGGTATTAAAGCCAAAGCGCTCTTCAATCACAAAAGTTCCGTAGATACTAAATGGTAAACTGATGATGGATGAGCCTAATCCAATTATCCCAAAAAATAGCAGCGACTGAACAATCACACTGCCGCTTAATGCAATTACCCATTGATGAATCAAGTCAAAACCGCCTAAAGCCAGCATAGCCAACATTATCAGGAAACTTATTAAATCGCTCAGCAAACCAAAACTATAATTGGCTTTTTTGTAATCCTGCTGCTTTTTGTACTGCTGCTCATCGTAAATGCCTTCCAGCTCTTTCGGTATGACGGAAGACACATGTTTATGGTTTAGAAAATCTAACCATTGCTCAAAAATAAACTGGCCACTAACAATGGCAATTATGATGTAAAAAATCTGTTCTGAATTCATGATGTAGTGTTATCCTCGCTTAGTTTTTTATTAAGTTCTTTTACTTCTTTACTCAGTTCATTAACCTTCGCCAAAAGCTCTCTCATCACCGGATTGGAGGTTGCTGCATTCCTCATCTCCTCTTCTCTCAAGCCCAAAAGCGTATCTACGCGCCCCAAAACAAGGTGCAGCACAATAAACAGCCCAAACAAAACCGGGATTGAGTAGCTTAGATTTTCGAAAACGAGCCTCCCCCAGTTGGTTTCCTTGTACGATTCGAGAAATACGAACCCAATCATCAGAAACTGAATATAACCAACATACATCCTGGCTCTATCGATGTATATTTTCCAGCGTATCAGCGATTTCTTATTGAGTGTAATCATTGCAGCTTACATAAAAGCATTAAAATAAAAACAAAGATAGCTTTGTTAAACTATTTCCCGCCCTTTTCTGATCAGTTCTGCTGTGCTCAAAAATAGCAATTCGAGCAAAATTAAGGTTCAAGACTGACTTAATCGAAAGGAGTCTGCAATTTTTAGGATGACAGGCGGCTCTTAAGCCGATGCTCTAACTGACTTTTACAATGATGGCAAAACTGATGTTCTTTTTGATCAATATCCTCCACATAGGTGCTGGCCTGCATCACACAGCCCGGAACATGGCAGTGAATTAAGCCAAAGGTATGTCCGAGCTCATGAATAATTTCTGTTCTAAAACGTTGCAACATCAATTCATCGTTACGGCTCAGCCCATAACGTTCGTTACGCAGGCGAAACATTGATGCAATGCCAGAGCGACCGTTCAAATAAGCCTGTCCGTAGATGAATGTGAGAATATCGATATACAAATCTACTGTAAACAAGCCAATCGTTTTACAGGTATCGGAAGCAAAATCCTTTTCAATGGTTTCAATTAAGCGATTAGCATTATACTGCCTCCGTGCCGAGTCAAAGTAATGACTTAAATCCAAATAGCCGTCTGTTAACTCCACCTCCATCAGAAATTCCTGCTCCACATCTCTGGCAATCGATTCAAGAAAACCTTTCTCTATTTGTCCAAAAGCTATTAAAATGATTTTGTCAGGATTCATTACTCAGGAGCTTTGTATTCGAGGCATCTGCTTAATCTTTAACAACCTCACCAGTACTTTATTGTCAGCCGTTCGCCTACTTATCGGGGCTTAACTGGTATTTTTTGATTTTATTATAAAGCGTTACTCTGTCTACCTTCAGGGCTTTGGCGGCAGCTGTAATATTCCAGTTATACTTATTCAAAATTGCGAGAACGTGATCCTTTTCGATGTCTTCCAGACTTTCGAATGTACTATTGACCGACTCTTTACCAATAGGCAAGTCTTTGAGGCGTATTTTTTTTCCGTCGCCAATAACAATGGCCCGCTCAATCATGTTTTCCAATTCACGAATATTCCCGGGGAAAGGAAACTCTTCCAGTCGTTTAAGTGCAGATGGCTCCACACTGATAAGCGGCTTATTCATTGATAGACAGTATTTCTTAATAAAGTAATCAACCAGCAAAGGAATATCCTCTGTTCGTTCGCGCAACGGAGGCACATTAATGTTGATCACATTCAGCCGGTAATATAAATCCTCGCGAAACAAACCCTTATCCACCATGCTTTTCAAATCCCTGTTGGTGGCACAAATCACTCTGAAATCTGAACTAATATCCTTATTACCTCCTACCCTAACGAAGCTCTTGGTTTCCAACACCCGCAGCAGTTCAATTTGCATTTTAGGCGGTATGGTGGCTATTTCATCTAAAAAAATCGTTCCGCAATCGGCCATTTCAAAACGGCCTTTGCGATTATACACGGCCCCGGTAAATGCACCCTTTTCATGCCCAAACAGTTCGCTTTCAAGCAAGCTCTCTGTCAGGGCTCCACAATGGACGATAACCAAAGGAAAATATTTACGCGGTGAATTGGCGTGAATGGCGCGAGCGATCAGCTCTTTGCCCGTACCACTTTCGCCCGTTATAATCACTGAAGCATTAGACTGTGCAACGCTGCCAATTTCCTGCATCAGCTGACGCATTGCTTCGCTATCGCCAATCAGATCCTCCACATTTTCCAGCGAAACCACCTTTTCTTTAAGCATTTCATTTTCGGCCTCCAAAGTAATCTGCTTACAGGCATTCCTGATTAAATGAGAAAGTTCATCCGGATCGAATGGTTTGGTAATATAGTCGTAAGCACCATCTTTAAGCGCCTGAACAGCCGTATCAACGGTAGCAAAAGCAGTCATAACAATAACGATGGGGCTCGTTTCCATTGATTTAATGCGGCGGAGCATTTCCAGCCCATCCATGCCTGGCATTTTGATATCGGCCAACACAATATCAAAAACTTCGGCCTCCAGTTTAGCCAAGGCCTCTTTAGCACTTACAGCACACTCAACCCGGTACCCGTCTTCAATAAACCATTGATACAGCGAATCTCTCACCGATGCTTCATCGTCAACAATTAATATTGATATTTTAGTAGCCATAGTCATTTGTCATTATGTGTTAGCTAAAGGTAAGGTTATAATTATAGATGTGCCTTTCCCTTTGTCTGAAACAATATCAGTTTTACCGTTATGATTTTGAACGATGCCGTGCACAATGGCCAACCCCAAACCAATGCCACTGGTCTTTTCTTTGGTTGAGAAAAATGGCTCAAAAACACGCTGAATATTCGCCTCCGGAATTCCAACTCCGTTATCAATCACCTCAATGCGGATGCTTTCATCGTTGGGATTAGAGGTTCGGAAGATGATTTCCCCATTTTCAGAAACGGCTTCCGACGCATTCACCAACACAGCAATACAAATCTGTTTGATTTGATTAGGACTGCAGTGAATTAAATCATTTACCGCGCCAAAATCGGCCACAAAATTAATCCCTGCTACTTTCATCGAATGGGCCATCAATTCATAGGTTTCGTGAAGCACATCGTGTATATGCTTGGCTTCAAAATCATTCTGATCTTTGCGGGAGAAATCCAGTAAGCCTTTAACAATATCACCACAACGCTTAGTTTCACTTTCGATGAGTTTGAGGTTTTTTAGCATGGGTTCTTTTTTATCCTCATCTGCTAAAACCTTTTGCAACTGTTTTTGAATTAACTTGGCATAAACCAAAATGCCAGATAAAGGATTATTTATTTCATGAGCTACGGAAAGAGATAATTTACCCAGCGAAGCAATGCGCTCTATATTAATAAGTTCATTTTGAACCTGGCCCAACTCCTCGCTCTTTTTTTGCACCTTATACTCCAGCTGTTTCGACCAGTTTTGCAATTCCTTATTGGCGGCCTGCAAATTATCTAACATGTTATTAAATGCAAGGGAAACAGTTCTGATATCTGACAGTTGCCGGGTCTTAATCTCCAGTCGGGTGCTCTTATCCCCTTTCGTTACAGCCTGGCTGGCTCTGATGATGGCATTTAATGGGTTTTCGATTTGTTTATAGGTAAACAGAATGAGAAAAATAAACAGCAACGAAGACATGATAGCCGCCAAAATGATGTAATCTTTTGTGGAAGCAGACAGGGCATTATCCAGATCTTTCATCGGTAATTTAATCAGCAGGGAACCTAGCACCTCCTCCTCTTCCGAATGGGCATGACACTCAGTGGTTGAGCAACTGGGAGAATTTAAAATCGGTGACTTGATTAACAAATGCCGGCTGTTATTGGGGTTCTGGTTCATGCTACATTCCGTCTCTACATCAATGATTCGGTAAGATTTTTCTTTCTCCTCAAACATGGATGCGAAATTCAAGTGGCAGCTTTTACAATCCGGATCGCTATGATTTAACGAATCGATAGAAATAGACGTGTAAACAAGGTTGTTATTGGTATCGTACATGTTAACATCGTCAATGCCCGACATGGTATCAATAATATCGAGGGTGTTCTGAAGTGATTGACGATCATTTTCGAGCATCGAACGGTACAAGGCACCCTCTACTAAAGAACCGATATTCATCCCCTTATCGTGCAGCACGGACTCAAAGTACTGTTCGTTTAAAGACCTGAATATGACCCAAAAAGAGACAAATAAAAAGACTACGGAAATAAAAATAAAAAAGACCACTCTTCCATAAATGGAAGAATGGAACTTTACATGCGGCTTTAAAACCCGCTTGACAGATTTTCTGTTAAATAAAATATTTTTGAGCCTTTTCATGCCCTGTTTAGAGTGGTTGATTATACAATGGTTATTTACATCATTGTAAAATGCTGATAAAAAACCAAAGTTACATGCGGCAATTATATGTTATAAAACAGTTACTTAAATTCACTTCGCATCTGTCCACTATTTTTTCTTAGCAATCATCAGGCATTATCAATAAATCTGGTTTGAAATTCCTCCCATACTTCAGGGTCTAAATCGGCCAAAACACGATCGTGTAACTCACCACCATCTTGCAAAATTATGTGTTGATAGGCTGCAGTATTTGATCGAACCGCATAGGATAAAAATGTTTTTAGACGCATAAACTCTGATTTCAACCAAGCCTTATAGCTATCCGCCATCAACATAAACTGTATCTCTCTAAACCAGTTTAAAGGCTCAATTAGGTACACCCATCCTTCGCTGTAGGGCGAACTATTAATCAAAGCCGAATTGGTCATAAGCTGTTTATTCTGCTGTTGGATAACTCCTGTAATTGGTGAATAAATGGTTAGTTGCTTACCCACACAACTTATGGTGAGCAATTTTTCGCCCTTTTTCACTTTTTCACCAGGACGCTTCAGTATTACACGGGTGATTTCTCCAGTGATATGCTGCATGAAATCATCGATACCAATTCTAACCAACCCATCTTTCTCAATAAAAGACCAGGTATGCGTTTTATCAAAATACAATCCTTTAGGAGCCTTTATAGTGTTTTCGTTTAAAACAGACGAACTATGAATATAAGCGGCAGCAGAAGCAGAGCGTGGCATAACAAGCTGAGCCAGGAAATAAACCAGTACGATGCCACCAACAAGCAATCCAAGCAATACAACCCACCAGTTATTTGCTGTCTCTTGCGCATCTGTTTGAGCCAACACATTTTCTGTTTGCATTACAAAATCAATATACGCGCGCTTTTCTGCAGAGGCTAAGTGGCTATATCCATACTTATTCAATAATTGTCCTCCCTCTGAAAGAACCCAGGTAAGAAACTGAACGGTGTGCTCATCAACCGGCTTTTGGGCCGAAATGGCATAGATGTTTCCGCTTAGAGCTGATGGATATTTTCCAATCCACACCCCTCTGGCCAAAGCAGATGGAGTAGTGTAAATATCCTCAAAATTATCAATACGCCGGTTGCCATTCTTATCAATGGGTGCCAATGTGATGTTTTCAATCCATTCGTTTGAATCAAGTTGGCGGATTTCGTTCAATCGACAGAACCCGATTGCATACTTATCTGATTGCACAGCGGCAATCAGCTCTTCTGAACTTGAAACCCTCCTGACATTTATCAGTGTCGATTCTGAGTGAATAAAATTAGCAAGACGTTTGAGAACTGATTCATCATCGTAAAGGTAAAAATGCAGGGGCTGATTAGGAACTTCATCCAGTAATGTTGCCCAATTTAGCTCGGCTGATTGCTTAAACAGCAAAGCCAGTTTTTCAGCAGTTATTCCCTGTACAATAATCTCCTGAAGCAATGGGTTATTGGTGTTAATAATCGGCACAATGGCATCGTGGCCCACTACAACTTTCCAGTGCGAGCTTTGTGCAAGGGAACTTACGGTCTCGTCAGATACAAAACTAACGTACTCTTTATCACGAGTGGAAGCATCAGTTAATTCATTTGCCTTGATAGTAACAGCAGGTGTGAACGATTGGTATTCAACTATCCAGTTGGTAACTAAGGGCTGTAATTCAGGTGAGTAACGGATATTCAGAGCCTCTTCTTCCTGGGCCATTCCAGAAACCGGACTGGTCGCACATATGGTCGTAAAGCTAAAAAAGCACAGTACAACGCCGATTAGGTAAAATCTGTAGTTCATGATATTAGGGTTTAGCATTATTATAAAATGAATCCTCATTATTATAAGCCTAACCAATAATAATGCCCAAAGTACATAACATGCATGATGACAAACACTTAACAATGCCCACCAAACAAGTTAACAGTGCCTAGTTGTAGAATTTCTCAACACTCCTAATCAAAATGCAATACAGACACCTAATAGTCAGTTGATTACATTCGTTGTTTAAAAATTCAACAGTGTTGAATTTTTAAACAACGTGCAAATTATTACGCTCCATATCCTTAGCAAAATACACAACTTCAACAGCTTGCAGTAACAGGGTGGTTACCATTGCAATGGCATTCTTTTCAAACCGATTTTGCTGTTCTTCCCAATACATCACTTACTCCAGGCATCCAAAGCCGCATTAAAAGAAGAGGCAACTTGCTCATAAACGTTCTGATTGCCGGCATATTTCTGATTCATCTCGAATTCAATGCCCAGATACATTTTTTCCTCTCGATCTCTGAAATATCGCACATGTCCATCTGGCTTGCCTCTAAACGGATAATTAAAGCGCACCCGGTAATTTGGTAATAAGCGATTAAGTTCAGCTTTCCATAGCTTTGCAAAAGCTTTTTCGCTCTCGCGTTCCGGATTGTACAAAATACCAAAATCAGTTTGACGAACCTCCCCGTTGAGTGCGGGTGTAAATGAATGCACCGACAGGTGTAAAACTATCTGGCCCTGCTGCCAAAGCGCTGCCAACTTCCTTTCAAAAGGTTGCCTAAAGGCATAATAGTACTCATCCAAAATACGGGCCTTTTCTGTTTTAGTAAGGTTTTTGGTATATTCAGAAAACAGCGTTCGTCGATACAGCGAACGGTTAATATCCACAAGCAAACGACTCGTCGTAGCATATTGCTTATAAACGACATGGTCGTTTTTAATTGAATGAAACAAATCGAGGGCGCCAATATCATATCCCCGGTGAGATTTCAGGTTTTTAGCCGCCTTTTGAAACAAATAACTGTAGTGCTCAGGTATGTCATAGCCGCCATGCTCGCAACTAACAACGACCACCTTCTTTATACTTTTCATTACTTCTTTAATTGCTTAATCAAAGCCTCCCGCTTTTTTATTTTAACACTTTTTCCTTTGGCCTCAATAATCCCTTCGTTATGCAATTCGCGCAAGGCTCTTCCCAACGATGGCCTTGTCACACCAAACATATTGGCCAATTCTTCCTGGCTTTTTGAGAGGATGATTTCACCATCCACCGGCCCCGATAATTGAAGCAGGTAATGAGCTATCTTACCACGAATTGTTTGGAATGATAAAAATCGAATTTTATCCGATAAGAATTGGGTTTTGCTTGAAATAATATTCATAAAGTTATTAAGCACAGTCGTATTGAGCTGCATTAATGCAACGACCGATTTTTTAGGCAGATGCAGAATTTCAACTGAATTATTGGCAACAATATTAACCGGACAAGTATTGTTCTCCCCAAACAAAAAGGCAATAGCTAAGGGTTTGGGGGGTTCAATGTCCTCAATTTTTATGGCTTTCCCCGAATAATCAATCATCTCACCTTTCACACTACCTTTTAAAACAATCATCAACGAGCGACATTCATCCCCACTTTGAGCAATCATATGGTCTTTTTCATAGGTTTTTAGCTGATAGGGGATTTTATCAAGCAATTGACATATCGTCTCGTAATCAATACCTTTAAATAAAGGGCATTTAGTAAGTAGCTCCATGTTTAAGTAATTTTGTACCAAATTATAAAATATTTTCATTTTTGTAACATTTGTTACAGCCTCGCTGCTCCTATCACCTTACTTTTGCTCATGTAAAAAGATAAAAAAACACCAAGCAATGATAAGAGACGTAGTTAAAATTGACGAAGATAAGTGTAACGGATGCGGCGTTTGCATTCCATCATGTCACGAAGGTGCTTTGCAGATAATTGATGGTAAAGCTCGTTTAATTAGCGACCTGATGTGCGATGGTTTGGGAGCTTGCTTGAATCATTGTCCACAGGATGCCATGACCATTGAAAAGCGGGAAGCTGAGCCATATGATGAAATTAAGGTGATAGAAATTATGGTGGAAAAAGGTCAAAATACAGTTGTAGCCCACCTTAAACACCTGAAGGAACACAACGAGATAACCTTCTTAAAACAGGCTGTTAACTGGCTGAAGGAAAATGAAGACGGACTAAAGTTTAAAGTTGACGATGTAATCCGCCAAGTGCACAAACCTCAGGTTTCGGTGATGCAACACGCACATTCGGGAGGCGGTTGCCCTGGAGCTGCAGCCCGTTCAATAGAGCGCCCAGCAGCAACATCAGCTCCATCAAACCCATCAGGTGAAGCAGCATCAGAGCTGCGCCAGTGGCCGGTTCAAATGCACTTGGTCAATCCAATGGCACCTTACTTCAGAGATGCTGATATGGTTCTGGCAGCCGACTGTGTGGCCTTTGCCATGGGGAACTTCCACAGTAAATTTTTAAAAGGCAGAAGCCTAGGCATTGCTTGCCCTAAGCTGGACAGCGACCAGGAGATATATGTTGATAAGCTGGTTCAAATGATTGATCAAGCTAAAATTAACACTTTAACAGTTGCCATTATGCAAGTACCTTGCTGTGGCGGATTGCTGCAACAGGCAAAAATTGCGGTGGAACGTGCCAGCCGTAAAATACCATTAAAACTGGCAATCGTTTCTATCGAAGGAGACATCTTAAAAGAGGAGTGGGTGTAATCGGGCAAAGGGGAAAAAGCAGGAGACCAGTAGCTTCTGCTTTTAGCACAATGCTGACACCATAAAATATTGGGTTAGGTAGCAAAAGCGGGAGTATTTGCCCTTACTGTTAAGGATAGCCATTTGGCTATATGCAACTCCCGCTTTTATTTGAAAGGAAAGATTAATTTATCAAACAACTAAAATACAAATAGTCATGAGCATGTTTTGTTACCAATGTCAAGAGGCAGCCAAAGGAACCGGTTGCGAAATCAAAGGGGTTTGTGGAAAAACTTCCGACGTAGCAAATCTTCAGGATTTACTATTATACACTACCAAAGGCGTAGCTTTATTATGCCAGCTGGGCGATGAAAAAGGTATTGACGGAGCGAAGGCCAATAAATACATTATCGATTCATTATTTATAACAATTACCAACGCCAACTTTGATCGCAACAAAATTGTTGCAAAAATCAAAGAAGGTTATGCTATTCAGGATGAAATCAAGGCTCAAATCGACCTGCCAGGCGATTTACACGACTGCGCAAGCTACAGAGCGAGCGATGAAGCCGCCATGGAGTCAAAAGCTCTACTAATTGGCATTCTATCAATCGAAAATGAAGATATCCGATCGCTAAAAGAACTGATAACCTATGGCTTAAAAGGAATGGCCGCCTATGGCGAACATGCCTGGAACCTGGGCTACGAAAACGAAGAAATTTATACTTTTGCCAAGAAAGCATTAGTGGCTACGCTATCAGACAGTATCTCTGCTGATGAATTAGTGGCGATGGTTCTGGAGTGTGGTAAATTTGGTGTGGATGTAATGGCACTGCTTGATAAAGCGAACACAGAGTCGTTTGGAAATCCCGAAATTACTTCAGTCAACATTGGTGTAAGTAACAAACCAGGCATCCTGATTAGCGGACACGACCTGAAAGATTTAGAAGAACTGCTGGAGCAAACAAAAGGCACAGGTGTAGATGTTTATACTCACAGCGAAATGCTACCAGCTCACTACTATCCTAAGTTTAAGAAATACGACAATTTTGTCGGCAACTATGGCAGTGCCTGGTGGAAGCAAACTGAAGAATTTATAAGCTTTAACGGCCCAATTCTGTTCACCACTAACTGTATCGTTCCTCCCAAAGCGTCATACAAAGAGCGGGTTTACACCACTGGGGCTTCTGGTTTCGACGGGTGTACTCATATTCCTGACAGGCAAAATGGCCAACCAAAAGACTTTTCTGTAATCATTGAGCACGCTAAAAAATGTGCCCCGCCAACCGAGATTGAAACCGGTGAGATTGTTGGAGGTTTTGCACACAACCAGGTACTTCAACTGGCAGATAAGGTGGTTGAAGCAGTTAAAGGTGGTGCCATTAAGAAGTTTGTTGTAATGGCAGGTTGTGACGGACGCATGAAAGACCGTAACTACTACACCGAATTTGCCAGTGAACTTCCACAAGATACCGTAATTTTAACGGCCGGATGTGCAAAATACCGCTACAACAAACTCCCACTGGGCGATATTGGTGGTATTCCGCGTGTACTTGATGCAGGTCAGTGCAACGATTCTTACAGCTTGGCTGTTACGGCACTTAAGCTTAAAGAGGTGTTTGGCCTGGACGATATTAATGATTTGCCAATTGTGTATAACATTGCCTGGTACGAACAAAAAGCTGTTATAGTGCTACTTGCGCTCCTTCACTTAGGGGTTAAAAACATTAACTTAGGCCCTACTCTACCGGCCTTCTTATCACCCAATGTAGCAAAAATACTTGTAGAGAATTTTGGTATTGGAACCATTAGTACTGTGGAACAAGATATTGAAAACTGGATTAACTAGTATATTTATTCACATGTTAGTTAGTATCTAATATAACAGAAGCCTATGTCCCTCAGAGGGACATAGGCTTTCTTGCTATAAATCTACCACACAATTATTTAGAAGCAATATCAATTAGTATTTAGCCCCTCGTTTCGTTTGTTTTAAAAAATTAATTCAGTTAATATTATTATGAAATCTACAATCTAAATCTAAAATGTATGCCAAAAAAATTAATCGATTTTCTTAAACCGCCAGAATACTGGAAGGTGCCGGTTATACTGGCTGCAGGTATTTTTGTTGGTTTAGGCTTCTATGTGTTTTACGTTTCCAGGGCCCACTCCTACCTCTCGGATGATCCGAAAACATGTGTCAATTGCCACATTATGGGACCTCAATATGCTACCTGGAGTCACAGTGCACATCGGGAAGTCGCCACCTGCAACGATTGTCATGTACCCCATGATAATGTGTTAAACTCCTATTACTTCAAGGCCAAGGATGGCATGCGCCATGCCTCCATATTCACCATGCGGGCCGAACCTCAAGTGATTTTTATTAAAGAAGAAGGGCAGCATGTGGTGCAGCAGAATTGTGTCAGATGCCATGAGCATCTTATTACCGATAGCAAGCTGACCACTTATCAGCCTGACATCCATCAAAATATCAACGATCGTTTTTGCTGGGAGTGTCACCGCGAAACGCCACATGGGCGCGTCAACAGCCTGTCGAGTGTGCCCAATGCCAGAGTGCCGGTTCCCGAGAGTCCGCTGCCTGACTGGCTAAAAGAACTACAAATTAAATAGTAACCAAATCAAGAAAACAATATGAAACCTATACGTGAACAAATTAAAGATAAACCCTGGCTGGGTTGGAGCATTTTTTTACTTACTATCATTACCGTATTTTTACTGGGCCTGCTGGCTTCCTCGGTTATGGAACGACGGGCTGAAGCTGTTTTTGCCTACACCCCACAAGTTAAGCACGCGCCTACAGAACCACGCAACGAAATTTGGGGCCAGAATTTTCCAAAAGAGTACCAATCCTACATGAAAACCAAAGACACAACCTTTGCCAGTAAACACAATGGCGCTGCCATGATTGATATGCTGGAAGTTGATCCGCGCTTAGTGGTTCTTTGGGCGGGCTACGGTTTTTCTAAAGACTATAATCAGGGCCGCGGACATATTTATGCCATCGAAGATATACAAAAAACATTGCGTACAGGGGCGCCAACTGGCGATGAAAAAAGCCCCATGCCCAATACCTGCTGGACCTGTAAAAGTCCGGACGTTCCGCGCCTAATGGCTGAAATGGGCCCCGCTGAATTCTATAAGGGAACATGGGAAGAAAAAGGCCCCGAAGTGATGAATGCCATCGGCTGTGCTGATTGTCATGACTCAGAGACCATGAATTTGAAAATCACGCGCCCTGCATTAGTCGAAGCCTTTGAGCGAATGGGCAAAGACATCAACGAGGCCAGCCATCAGGAGATGCGCTCCTTAGTATGTGCCCAGTGTCACGTTGAATATTACTTTAATAAAAAGACACATCCGGGTTCCGCTTATTTAACGTTTCCGTGGGATAAAGGCATGAGTGTCGAAGCGATGGAAGAATATTATGATGAAATGGAGTTTTCTGACTGGACCCATAAACTCAGTCGGGCGCCCATGCTAAAAGCCCAACACCCTGGCTACGAAACCTACCTAACAGGTATCCATGCAAAAAGAGGCGTTTCTTGTGCGGATTGTCACATGCCCTATAAAAGTGAAGGTGGCATGAAATTTACCGACCACCACATTCAAAGTCCATTAAATAATGTGGCCAACTCTTGTCAGGTATGTCACCGTGAAGAAACAGCCCGACTGGTAGAAGATGTGTATGAACGACAGGATCGTATTCTTCAAAACCGCGATAAACTGGAAGAGCTAATCGTGCGCATGCATGTTGAAGCCAAAACGGCTTGGGATTTGGGTGCATCTGAAGAGCAGATGAAGGCGATTTTAATGGATATACGTCATGCTCAGTGGCGCTGGGACTATGCAGCAGCCAGTCATGGTGCTTCCTTCCACTCACCCGTTGAAACCGGACGCGTTATTTCAACCGGTATCACTATTGCACAAGAAGGCCGCATTAAACTGGCCCGTCTATTGGCCGACCTTGGCCATAATAAGGAAGTACCTTATCCCGACATCACTACTAAAGCTAAAGCTCAGGAATTTATTGGGCTTCCGGTTCAAAAACTACAAGCTGAGAAAGACCATTTTATGAAAACAGTTGTTCCGAAATGGCAAGAAGAAGCTAAAAAACGTGAAGCAGGATACGACGTTTCCATGAAATAACTGAATTATGCTCTTTCTGGAAGCTAACCCCTTTCAGAAAGAGCTAAGCAGTATCATCTAAATCAAAAGGTATGAAATTGAAAAATATATTAGCTCTTGCTCTCTTCGTTTTAGCAGGAAGCAGTGCCTATGCGCAGGTTAAGATATCTGCCGAACTTAGGCCCCGAACCGAGTATAATCATGGGGTAAAAAATCCGGCCGTTAAGGATCAGGATCCGTCGGTAATCACCAGCCAGCGTACACGCCTCAATCTGGATTTTAAAAATGAAGTATTCGCCGTTGGCGTAGTGATGCAGGATGTGAGAACATGGGGAAGCGAAGCACAACTTACCAGCAATGGCAACAACGTGACTTATCTGCACCAGGCCTGGGCAGAGTGGTTCATCGACGAGCAATTTTCCCTAAAAGCAGGACGTCAGGAACTGGCCTACGACGATCATCGAATTCTGGGTAACGTGGGTTGGGCACAGCAAGCTCGTTCACACGATGTAGCTCTTTTCAAGTACAGTGGAGACATCAACCTGCATCTGGGACTGGCGTATCACAACCAAAATTTGACTAATAATATATATTTGGGACCCGATGCCTATAAAGCCATGCAATTTTTATGGCTCAACCGAAAAGGGGAAAGCTATACAGCGAGTGTACTGCTGTTACGCAATGGCGTTCAGTATTGGAAAGATGCAGGACAAACGGACCAGGGCATTCGCTACAGCAACACTTTGGGAACACATGTAACCACAAAACTCTCGGAAGTTAGTTTAGCCGGTAATCTCTACTACCAATTTGGAAAAGATCCGTCGGGAACCGATATCTCTGCTCTTAATTTCTCGATTGATGCCTCTATGGCAGTTGGTGATAAAGCCAATGTTGGTGTGGGCTATGAATTGCTAACTGGAACTGATAACGATGCTGATAAGAACAACTCCTTCGCCCCGCTTTATGGAACCAACCACAAGTTCAATGGTTTTATGGACTACTTTTTTGTAGGTAATCATTTCAATTCCGTTGGACTAAATGATATTTACCTGAAGGGAGACATCAAGCCAGGAAAAGTTAAGTTTAATGGGGCGCTTCACTTTTTTAGTGCCGCCGCCGATATACCCGACAAAGGTTTAGGAACCGAACTGGATTTATGGTGCGGCTACTCGCACAAAGGGCAGGTACAATTAGACTTTGGGTACTCCCACATGTTTACCACCGATACCATGGTTGCCTTGCGTGGAGGAAGCAAAAGTGCTACTCACAACTGGGCGTGGGTGATGCTCACCTTTAAACCAACCTTATTTGAATCGAAATAAGACGAGTTATTTAATAGAAAAGGCTCCATCGCAATGATAGAGCCTTTTTTTATATATTATGGATTGGATCAAACAGAATTTCGACTGGCATTAATATTTCCAAACAGCGAGCGCATCACCATCCGTTCATAAAGCGCCAGGTGTTCATTTTCTGGTTCTTTCTGCAGCTTTTGAATATTAATAAGTGCATATTGCTGAATAGCCAGTAATGGCAGAACCACACTTTCGCGCAAACGGATGCTATTGCGGCTTCGGGCATTATCTTCTAATAAAACAGAATCACCTGAAACTTTTAGCACCATCTCATAAGTTAATAAGTATTCCTGATAGATTATTTTCCAGAAGTCACCAAATTTCTCATCCTGCTCCATGTATTTTGTCAGGGCAAAGTTGGTCTTGCTCATGCTCTGCATACTATTTGATATCAGAGCCTTAAAGAAGATTGATGAATTATACAACTCCTTACAAGCTTCCAGCTTACCGGCCTCTTCCTGCTCTTTTAAAGCCGTTCCTAACCCATAAAAACCCGGTACATTTTGTTTCAACTGACTCCAGGCTCCAACAAACGGAATAGCTCTTAAATCGTCAAACTCCAACTTTTCACTGGAACCGCGCTTCGAAGGTCGGCTGCCAATGTTTGCCATGCCATAGTATTTAATGGTACTCCGTTCCTCCAGGAATGGCATAAATAGTGGATGCGCTTTTAAATCAGCATATTTATTGTATCCACTCACCGACATTTGCTCAATTAAATCGCGATGTTCAGCACTTAAATCCGACTCAGTACGATTAAACAGATTATTTTCAAACCCTGCCGTTAGTAGGTGACCCAGGTTATGCGCTGCAGCCTCCTTAATGCCATAATGTGAACTGATGGTTTGCCCCTGAATGGTTAGCTGAATCTGGTGACTATCAATGGTTTTACCAAGAGCAGAATAGAAGAGGTGCGTATTACCACCTCCACGTGCCGGAGGTCCTCCTCGTCCGTCAAAAAATACGACCTCTACATCGCATTCTCTGGAAATCTTGGTGATATCCTCCTTAGCCCGGTAAATACCCCAGTTAGCCATCAGGTAACCTCCATCCTTGGTTCCGTCGGAAAAGCCTAACATAACGGTTTGTCTGCCTTTTCGATTGACCAGATGCGTCTTATATTTCGGATGCTTATAAAGCGTTTTCATTGCTTGCCCCGCACCCTTAAGGTCATCAACTGTTTCGAACAAAGGAACAACATCTAAACAAAGTGGTTCATCACCCCAGCTGCATAGGCGAGCCAGTGCCACTACTTTGGCAATATCAATGGACCCACGACAGTTACTGATAATGTAACGATGAGCCGCACGTTCGCCATTCTCGCTTTGGATTGTTTTTATGGCTTTAAGCGACTCCAGAGTATCCCGTACCAAAGAATCTTCAAAAACGCTGGTGTCGATGCGACCTCTTACTTTAAGCAGCGCATCCAACTGTTCCTTTTCGCTCAGTTCCCATAAGTTCTCCGGAAATACGCCCGGGTTCACCTTCATTACTTCATCAAAAGTTTTCCCAATAATACGGCTATCCTGACGGACATCAATACTGGCAAAGAAAAAGCCAAACTGCTTTATTTTTCTTCTGAACGACTTTATTTTATCGATAAACAGTCCCTCGTGCTCGTCCTCGAGGTACTTTTCGACTTTATTGAGTTGTGATAGCAAATAATTGACATCAATGTTATCCGCTCCCGATGCGTTAGTTAGCTCTTTGGCAAATAACTCGTCCAGCTCATGAATGATTTCATAAACACCCGGAAAACTCATGCGACGCTTGATAGCCTTCAGCTCATTATGGTAACAGGTAGACAAGGTAAACCGCAGTTTACGCGCCACTTTTAATGTTGTTTCAACATTTACATATGGATTGCCATCACGGTCGCCTCCAGGCCAGAAGCCCATGGTTATCAACTCCTTGTTGTGATCAATTTTTCCAGGGAAAAACTCATCAATACGGTCGAGTAACTGTCCTACAGCGGGATAAAAAATATTACCCAGATACCAGGTTAATGCAATGGCTTCGTCGTACGCCGTTGGTTTTTGCTTTCGGTAAAACGGTGTTTTGCCAAGTTGCTGCAACAAATCGCGCGTGTACCCTACTTCGTCATTGGTGATGGCGTTGGTTAAATCCGTTGAAATAGCCAGCACTCTTCCGGGGTAGAACTGGGTAGGGTGTGCAGTTAAAACCACCCGAATACCAAAGGTGTCCAACAGTTCATCCATCTGGGCTTCAAGCTTTCGGTTCTCAACTTCCTGCTTAATACGGCCCCATGAATCTGAATCGTTAATGCGGTGTATTTTGTTGTAAGCGGCCTCTTCGAGCGCATCGATCAGTACTATCTGTCTTTCAACATACTGAATTATTTTAAAAAGAAACGATATACGCTCTCTCTCTTTCAGCTCCGGCTTATGCTCCTTAAAAAAGTTATTGATAATATCCTCTGGCGATTCCCCATTATCAAACCCTTTCACACAAGCCTCTTTTAGCAAAGGCAACAATAATCCTGTTTGTTGAACAGCATGTAAAGGCAAAGTAAGGAATAGACTATTGTATAGCTGATACTTCAATTCTACTAGCTCACGATACGACTTCTCAATTTGATTCATTCGACTTCTTATTTGGTGTATTGAAGTTATTTACAGAAATGCACCTACTATTTGGAAGCAAATGCTTGCAATAAATAACAAATGCAAAGATAAGGTGTTTTTATGTGAGTAATACTATTACAGACCATATATTTTTAATCATAAAAGCCCTATCTTATTGATTATCTAAACCATAATACCTCATTACCATTCCATAAAAACCAGTACCGCGCCTCAAGCGTTATAGAATAGTGGCCACTCAATTTACCAGCAAAGTGAGCCACTGTCTATAAACAACGACGCATTATTTAAAAGGAAGTTACCTGATATTATAGGTATTTTTCTACCTTTGTAGCTTGTAATTTTCACTCGTAAGAGTATTTCGAAAACTTATAAAACTATAGTTGTGCCGGAAACAAGATATGTATTTGTAACCGGAGGAGTTGCCTCCTCGTTGGGAAAAGGAATTATATCAGCCTCATTAGCAAAGTTATTGCAAGCAAGAGGCTATAGAGTAACCATTCAAAAGCTTGATCCCTATTTAAATGTCGATCCTGGAACGCTTAACCCTTATGAGCACGGTGAGTGTTACGTCACTGAAGATGGTGCTGAAACAGACTTGGATTTAGGGCATTATGAACGCTTCCTGAATGTTCCAACATCGCAGGCTAATAATGTTACTACTGGTCGTATTTACCAAAATGTAATCAATAAAGAGCGCAAAGGTGATTATTTAGGAAAAACTGTTCAGATTATTCCACATATCACTGATGAAATTAAGCGTAACATCAAGCTATTAGGTACCAAGCATAAGTACGATTTCGTGATAACCGAGATTGGCGGAACCGTTGGTGACATTGAGTCGCTCCCTTATGTGGAAGCTGTTCGTCAGCTCAAATGGGAATTAGGCGATCATGCAGCGGTTGTGCACCTAACTTTGGTACCCTACCTGAGTGCATCTGGCGAATTAAAGACCAAGCCAACTCAACACTCTGTTAAGCAACTGCTTGAAAACGGAATTCAACCAGATGTACTGGTACTACGAACTGAAAAAGAACTTTCTCAGGATATCCGAAGAAAAGTGGCTTTATTCTGTAATGTAGATAGTAAGGCCGTGATTCAATCAATCGATGTCAGCACCATTTACGAAGTTCCGGTTAAGATGCAGGAAGAAGGCCTGGATGAGATCGTGATGAAAAAACTGGGGCTTCCTATTGAAGAGCAGCCAGCTCTAAAAGATTGGAAAGGGTTTCTTAATAAACTGCATGCTGCTGAAGAAACGGTGAAGATAGGTTTAGTTGGCAAGTATGTCGAACTGGCCGATGCTTACAAATCAATTATTGAAGCACTGATTCACGCTGCTACGTATAACGACCGGAAAGCAAAGATTGAGCTGATTCATTCTGAAGACCTGAATGATGACAATGCCGGCGAAATGCTGCAAGGATTGGATGGTGTTTTAGTGGCACCAGGCTTTGGACACAGAGGTATCGAAGGCAAACTGTCTGCCATCAAATATGTACGTGAAAACAACATTCCGTTTTTAGGTATTTGCCTGGGTATGCAATGTGCTGTTATTGAGTATGCACGCAATGTACTTAATTTGAAAGAGGCTAACTCCCGGGAAATGAATAACCGGACACCTGATGCCGTTATTGACCTTATGGAAGACCAGAAAAATGTGACTGACATGGGTGGAACCATGCGTTTGGGAGCATACGACTGTCATTTAAAGGAAGGTTCAAATTCATATGAGGCCTATGGCACGCCCGATGTTAAAGAGCGCCACCGTCACCGTTATGAGTTTAATAATGAATATCTGGAGGCTTTTGAAGATGCAGGCATGAAAGCTGCAGGATGTAATCCCGATACCGGACTTGTTGAAATCATGGAAATACCCGCTCACAAATGGTTTGTAGGTGTGCAATTTCACCCCGAGTACAGCAGTACGGTGTTAAAGCCGCACCCTATTTTCATGGCCTTCATTAAAGCGGCAATCAAAAAGTAAACTTAACACATAACGTAATAAAATGGATAAAAATTCAATAACCGGAATTATATTAATTACCATTATTCTGGGCTTTTTCTGGTGGATGAATAAACCATCGGAGGAGCAGCTAGCTGAGCAGCAGCGCCGCAGAGACTCAATCGCCATGGTTGAGCAATTGCGCGCCCAAGCTGAAGCTCAGGCAGCAGCGGTTCAGGCCCAGCAAAGTCAAGAAACAGAGATTGAAAAAGATTCATCCTTAATTGAGCAGGAAAAAGCAAATCGCTACGGCCTCTTTGCCAATGCAGCAGAAGGCCAGCAATCATTCGTCACACTGGAGAATGAGTTGATTAAGATGAAAATATCAACCAAAGGGGCCCGCATCTTCTCGGTTGAATTAAAAAACTATAAAGCACATGATGGCGAGCCGGTGGTTTTAATGAATGGAGACCAGAATAAGTTTGGTTTTTATTTCACACACAACAACCGTAATTTTCATACCAACGACTTATACTTTGATATAGCTTCAACCACAGATAATCACGTCGATCTTGTGGTTAAAGCAGCTGAGGGGCAAATGAAATTTACCTACAACCTGCCAGCTAACAGCTACTTGGCCGATTTTAATATTGCCACTGCCAACATGGACAATATTATATCGACTAGCAATGGTTCGCTGGGCATTGAGTGGAACATGCGCATGGATGCTCAGGAGAAAGCAGCTGATTTTGAGCGTCAACGGGCAGGTATTTATTTCAAATTTGATAAAGAAGATGTTGATCACATAGTTGCCACCAGTTCTAAATCTGAAAACCTGAGCACAAAAGTACAGTGGGTGGCATTTAAAGATCAGTTCTTTTCTTCGGTATTTATCGCGAAAGACAGCTTCTTAAGCGGTGAAGTAGCCACAGAAGCACCGGAAGAAACGTCGGAGCGTCTGATAATGAATGCCAGTGCTTTGGTGAATGTTCCCTTTACAGGCAACGATAACCTGGGTTTCCACTTCTACTTTGGACCTAACGATTTTAAGGCGCTCAAGCCATACGACGAAAAATATGAGCTGCGCGAACTGGTTTACTTAGGCTGGGGATTCTTACGCTATATCAACCTTGGTGTAATTGAGGTCTTCCACTTTTTCGAAGGCTTTATCAGCAGCTATGGTTTAATTATTTTATTACTGACCATTCTTATTAAGCTGCTCCTCTTCCCGCTCACCTACAAATCGTATGTGTCAACGGCCAAAATGAAAGTGTTAAAGCCACAGATTGAAGAGATTAATAACAAGATACCTAAGGATAAAGCAATGGAGCGCCAGCAGGCTACCATGGCATTGTACCGCAAAGCAGGGGTTAACCCAATGGGTGGCTGTTTGCCGATGTTATTGCAAATGCCTATCCTGTTTGCCATGTTCCAGTTTTTCCCGGCATCCATTGAGCTGCGTGGCGAAGCATTCTTATGGGCCGATGATTTATCATCGTATGACTCCATCTTTCAGTTACCATTTGAAATTCCGTTTTATGGCGACCACGTAAGTCTGTTCTGTCTGCTAATGGCGATTACCAATATTGTGTATACCAGAATTAATCAGGATATGACACAGAGCAGTCAGCAAATGCCTGGCATGAAAGGCATGATGTACATGATGCCGGTAATGTTCCTGTTCTTCTTTAACAACTACGCCTCTGGTTTGAGCTACTATTACTTTATCTCAACCCTGATAACCATTGGTCAAACTCTTTTAATTCGTCGTTTCGTTGATGAAGATGCTTTATTGGCTAAGCTAAATGCTAACAAAAAGAAACCAGTGAAGAAATCTAAGTTTCAGCAGCGCTTGGAAGATATGCAACGTCAGCAGGCACAAGGTGCCAAAAAAGGCAAAAAGAAATAGAAGCCTTGCTTCAAACACACATAAAACAAAAGCCGTTCAGTTAATTCTGAACGGCTTTTGTTTTATTCCATTACTTGCTTAACGCAGATTGCCTGCTATTTTTTTCCTTGCCTGAAGCCTTTAGGAAGAGTTGTTAAATTGGGAATAGGAGGCAATAGCTCCTTTAACTCCATGAATGGGTCCAACAGATTCTTTCGGAAATCTTTTGGCGGAACTACCACCCGCAACGAGAGCGGCTGAATATTTATTTCGGCCCTTCTACCTAGATCAACGGGCTCACCATCGAGGTGACCAACCAATTCCGAGTCGCTCTCAATGGTTATGTTTTTGGCTCGCGTTACAACGTCATAGCGCCGCTGATCTACACTCTGATCCAGTATACTAATTAATAAGGAGGGGCCATCATAAATAGGAAACTCCTTGATGATACATACATCAATCAGTCCATCATCAATTTTCGCTTGTGGCGCTATGTGTATATTATTGCCCCATTGCGAAGAGTTGGCAAAAGTGATCATGAAGGCCGGCAATTCGTAGGTTTTACCATCAATAGAAATCCGATACACCGATGATTTGTAACGGGCATATTCTCTCGTAATAAGTTTTACATAGCCTGCTGGCCCCCGGTTTTTTTCCTTGGCAAACTGATGACTTATATGCCCGTCAAAACCAATACCCGCTACATTTAACGAAACCTGGCCATTAACCTTTAAGGTGTCAATATCCTTTTTTTGCATATGGTTAATCACCTGCAAAGCTCTGCTAACACGCAAAGGAATATCCAGATAACGGGCTAAACCATTGCCGGAACCCGTTGGGATGATTGCCAGAGCCGTTGTGGTATTAATCAACGAAGATCCTACTTCATTAACGGTTCCATCCCCACCTACCGCCACCACTACATCATAGTTTCCCACGGCTTTTTTGGCCAATTCACGAGCATGGCCAGCATACTCCGTATAGGCAATATCAAACTCGATGCTTTTGCGATCGATCTCATCCTCAACAGCTTTTTCAACTGTACGTTGCTTACCAATGCCTGAAATAGGGTTAATCAGAAATAAAACACGGTGCTTTTTCATACGCAATAATAGCTGCTAGAAATAATTATTATTTACGCTTCTGACCTTTAGTTTTTGGTTTCTTGTATTTAGCCGCCAGCTTACGACGGTAAGAACCTCCCTGATTGGTTTTTTTATTTTTATCTTTTTTCTCATGAAATGCTGCTCCTTTAGCAGCAACAGGCTTAGGAGCCTTGTTGAGCGCCATGCCCGGCAACACCTCTTTTTCCGATTCCAGCAGGCGTTCGCTTACTTCAACGGCTGATGGCATTGGCTCTAAACGCACCTCCTTCTTCATTAGGCGCTGAATTGACTGCCAAATTTCCTCATCCTGCTCTTCGACGAACGCAATTGCTACTCCTTCGGCATCTGCCCTACCTGTTCGTCCTATCCGGTGGATATACGATTCGGCCGTTTCTGGCAGATCGAAATTGATTACGTGACTAACCTGATTAATATCCATTCCCCTGGCAATTAAATCTGTTGCCAATAGAATCCTTCGTTCCCCTTTTAGAAACTCATCCACCATTCTAAAACGAAAGTTCTGTGACTTATTGGAGTGGATAACACCAATCTGCTCCGGGAACTCCTTTTCCAGCTCATTAAAGAGCAGGTCAGCCATGCTTTTACTCTTTACAAATACCAGCACTTTTTCCATCTCCTCATTGGCTTGCAAAAGATGAAGCAGTAAATTGCGCTTTGTGTAAAAATTCGGAACAACATAGCCTGTTTGAAATATTTGCTCCAGGGGTGTACCTGTTGCTGCCACCTCAACTCTTAAAGGGTTATAGAACCACTGATTAATCAGTTCCTCCACACTTTCTGTAACCGTCGCCGAGAACATCAAATTTTGCCGCTTATCGGGCAACAATTCCTGTATCTGTTCCAGCTGGGACCGAAATCCAAGATTCAGCATCTCATCCACCTCATCAATAACCAGCTTTTGGATATTTTTTAGACGCAGCACCCCAGTCAGACTCAAATCAATTAAACGTCCCGGCGTAGCCACTAACACATCCAAACCACCGTAAACCAATTCTTTTTGAGTATTTATATTGGTTCCTCCGTAGACGCCACCAATCCGCACACTCATATATTCGGTCAGCTTTTTAAATTCGCCAACCACCTGTTCAACCAATTCACGGGTTGGTACCAGCACCAAAATTCGAGGGTGACGTTGCTCCGAAAATTTTAGCTGCCGCAAAATTGGTAGAATATAAGCTAACGTTTTACCTGTTCCTGTTTGCGCAATGCCAACCACATCTCTTCCTGACATAACCACCGGAAAAGCTTCTTGCTGTATCGGGGTCGCCTCTGTAAAACCTAAATCGTTCAGCGCATTGAGAAGAACGGTATTAATATTTAAATCTGAAAAATTCAAAACCTTAACATTTTAATTTATGCAAAAATAAATTGTTTATCGATAAAACGCATACTAAGTTCATAAAAGGTCATTTAAATACTCAAAATAGCCACGAAACCGACTCATAAACTTCGCAAATTTGAAAATGCACAGCCCTGAGATTTACAAAGCTCCATATTTGTCAGTAGAATGAGTGTACCAGAATGTTTAAGACTGATTGCCAAATTATTTTCCCACTTTCTTGCACATTACCCCTTCTCTTACAACAAATAAAGCGCTGACAAGGTCGTCGTATTCTGTGCTGTCTGCCACTTAAAAAGCAAAGCAAAACGGGCCCTGCGCCCGGCACCACTCTTGCTATTACTCAAAAGATCCTTCGTTCTCAGAATACATTCACCAAGTGACCTCATCGCATTAGATCATTCTGATTCAATAAAATACACAAAAATAATAATCTCAGGCATCCCTTACTGTCTGCACTAAATCATGGTATTTCTATGGCCTTTTGGAGGGTAAATTAACATCAACTTAGTTTTAATATTCGATTAATTTTTTTACTTTTAAAACAGACTTATATTTACTATTAAACCTTTTCAATATGAGTACAACAACCATTACATTTAATCAACTCAGGAAGATTAAGGATAGTCTGCCTGACGGAAGCATTCGAACTATTGCTGAAAAGTTGAACCTCGACGTAGAAACAGTAAGAAATTATTTTGGCGGTGCCAACTACGATCGGGGTAAAAGCGTAGGGATACATCTTGAACAAGGCCCGGATGGCGGCATTGTAGAACTTGATGACACAACAATCCTTGAAATGGCCCGCAAAATTTTAAAAGGCGATAAGCCAACAGTACAAAGTTAATTTTTAAAATTCTCTATAAGAAAAAGCGCCCTAAGGCGCTTTTTTTCGTTTGTATTATTTAATGAACTGCTCGCGTCGCTGTAGGTTTAATAAGCCCCAAAGAGCAGCTATAAAGGCAACAATCAGCCAGGTTCTCATATGCTTTCTGACCACACTTTCCCAAACTGCTTCACTCATATTCGAAGGCAGCTCAAAGGGATTCAAAAATACATTCCAGGAACTGGATTCAATAATAGCACTTAAAAACCAAACCAAAAGTCCAATAATAACAACTACAACAGCTGTACCATTACCATTTTTCACCACAGTACTAAAAAAGAAGCCTAACATACCGAACAGCCCTACAGGCACCATTAACCTGAGTGTCATCTCCCAAACAGGCACATTAATGAGCAATACACTGCTTAAATTAGCCATAACGAATATAAACCAAAAGACCATAAAAAAAGCCATACACAGCCTGACTAACCATATTTTATAACGGTAATTGGGGATACCAAACAGTATCTCAAGAATACGGGCATCCTCATCGTTTTGAATGCCGTAGGCCGTTGGAAAAAATATCAATAGAAAAGCCGGGAACATTAATTGAAAATACACGCCTTTCACACTTACGGAATCAGAAGCAAACAAACTGATGGATGTGATGAGTAAGTAAAAGATGAGTGCAGCCCCCAAGAAATACACAAACTTGTTCCCAAATACAATTTTCAGGTTATAGCGGATAAACTTTATTAATAAGCGTATCCGCGGTGGGTTGATAAAAATCGTTTTATTCATCATTAGCTCGCTTATTTTTTAATAACCAAATGTAGGCGTCTTCAAGCACTGCCCCTACACTAACAGCATCGTCTGCTGGTTTTGCATCAGACAGGCAACGGACTCTTATTCGATCCCCATCGCGCATGTGATGCACAATTAATTGTTGCTCGTTGATAGCGTCAAAATCCTCAGGTTTAACATCAAACTGCCACACCCGTTGGCTGGCAATCTTAACCATTTCGCCCGGCTCGCCCCAGTATTTCAGCTCCCCTTTGCTCATTACCGCCACCTGGTTGCACGAGCTGGAAATATCCTCAATAATGTGTGTTGAAAAGAGCACAATGCGTTCACGGCTAAGTTCCACCAATAAGTTACGGAAACGAATTCGCTCGCGTGGGTCCAACCCGGCAGTCGGCTCATCTACCACTAATATTTTTGGCAGATGCAGCAGTATCATGGCAATACCAATTCGCTGCTTCATACCGCCCGAAAAGGCACTGATTTTATCATCTTTCCGTTCCCACATATGCACCGACTTCAGCACGTACTCTAAGCGATTGTTGCGTACATCATCGTCTGTAATTCCTCTAACAATGGCCTGATAGTCCAAAAACTCAAAGGCCGTCATATTTTCATAGGTTCCAAACTCCTGCGGTAAATAGCCGATAATTCCCTGCAACTCTTCGCGGTGCTCTGCGGTATCAAAACCATTGATGTACACTTTCCCATAGCTCTGCTCCAAAATACCGCAAATAATACGCATCAGGGTGGTTTTACCAGCTCCATTTGGACCGAGCAAACCAATCATACCTGTTTTAAACTCCAGCGAGATGCCTTTAAGGGCTTTAAAAGGTTCCTTTTCTTTACCAATTACTGGAATCGATCGCACCATGCGGTAGTAGGTACGACGTAAACTTGCAAACCGACCTTTTATTCGCTCAATATTTGTTTGATCGGCTTTGAGTCTTTTGCCGGAAGCTGCTAGTAAGAGTAAAGCATACCACAATACACCCACCACTATGGCCAACGTGAGCGCCTCCCACCTTATAACAATCAGCAACACGCCAATAAGCGGATAAAGCAGCTTCAAGAGTTTATGAAAAAACCGGTTGCGCTTTTCAAACTGCGCTGATGCCGCTCTGCTCCGCCAATAGGGTGCCCAGGCACTGTACAAGGCCATCAAAACAAAATAGTTGATAATAGTAAATAAAGCTCCCCAAACTGCAGAATCGAGGTACCACCAAGTGAAATAAATCGCAAAACCAAGTAAGGGAAGTTGCCACACCATTTGCTTCATGGCAAATGATGTAGAGCTTGTTTTACCAAAGTCAATTACTTTTTGCTTATTGACACGAGCCTTGTATTCACGAATGAACCGATTATCCCGATCATAAACCTTCACCAGATTGCGAATTGAGATGGAAACAGCTTCATCGTGCCTAACCAATTGAGCATTGGCCATGCGCAACGATGATTTGACAAAATAGACAATAGTAGGTACACCACTAATGATCAAGACACCATAAAGCAACTGCCAGGCAAAACTGGCTTCCGAAACGAAATACACGAGCACAAATCCAATTGTCCAGCTTGCATAGATCAGTCCCTTTAACCACCACGACAAGCTTCGCAACCAATTCAGGGCACTGTCCATACCAAAGGCGAAAGTGGGCATAAACACGAGGGTGAGTATAGTACTAAAACTTAAACCTCCCACCACTGTAATTGCAAAGGGGGCGCCCAGTACACCTACATATTCCGATTTACCCATCGCTAAGGGCAGCATGGCAATAATTGTGGTGATGGCGGTAATAAGAATGGGCCTAATGCGCGATATACCTGCCTGCATAAGCGCGCGGGCATGCGTATAGCCTTCCCGCCTTAATTGCCGTGAGTAATCAATGAGTAGAATCCCATTATTAACAACTACTCCAAGTAAAATAAGAAAGCCGATAAACGTATTAGGATTCAAAATAGAATTGCCTGTTAGCACCAGTGCCAGAAGTGAACCAATGGCTGCCAGGGGCACTGAAAACAACATCACTACCGGGGCAGTCAAAGATTCAAAAACAGAGGCCAGAATCATAAAAACCAGCAGCAGACCTATTAATCCCAGAAACTTAAACTCAGCAAACATTTCCTCCTCATGCACCACTTTAAGTGATACTTTTGATGAAACAGGGACCGATGCAACCAGTTCATCAACCTGCAAGCGCGTTGCCTCCAATAAAGTTTTGGAATCGTTCACCTCATTGCTAAACCGATAGACTACTTCTATTTGCTTTTCCTGATTCACCCTTAAAATCTCGGTTCGCCCGGAGGCATAATTAATATCTGAAAAATCGTGCAGTGGAACCACCACCCCATCGCTATTGGTGATGTTTAGCTGCTGCAGGTCACTCATTGTTTTTGGTACAACTTCCTCCTGATACTCACCATCAATGGTCTTCATAATGATGTCGTAACTTTCATTATCTACCTTCAACTCACCTCCTGAGCTCACCTCTGACCGAAAAGTAAATAACTCAGATACAACGTTGGACGGTGAAACATTAAATAAGCCCATCCGGTAAGCATCCATGCCCAAATGAATTTCGGGCCGCTTACTGGCCGTTGATACCCAGGCCGACTGCAAATTTTCAATGTTATTCTCGAGGTTGTATTTAATGTCGTTAGCTACGGCCTGCATCTGATCATAATCCTCCCCCTTAATAACCACTTTTTCCTGCTGCTCTCCCAAGCCCAAAAACATAAGCAGGCCCAAACCCGGATTGGAGCCAAACCCGCCAAAGCCACCCATAGCAAGCGTTGAGCTTTGCGAGAGTGTGATATCTCCGCCTTCTATCTCATTGATGCGGTTTTGAATATCCGCTTTTATCTCAGGAATTGTACGCCTGGCAATACGCTTATAGTCTTTATGCAGAATGATTGAAAGCGTCGCTTCATCTTCATACACCTGACTCACGACATCTTTCTTTTCCTCAAGCGACTCCAGTCGATTTTCAATTTCGCGCACCACCTTATCGGTATTAGATAGCATGGAGCCTGACGGCATGTCCAGGCTAATATTAAATTCCGTGGTTTCAGCCTCTTGTTGCCCAGTAATACTTAGCCCTAAGCTGACTATGAGTACCACAAAAAACACCAGTAAAATACCAACAATGGTTGCAGCTGGCTTTCTTAAAGTCGCCTTCAATAGCAAAATATAGTATTGCACCAGCTTATTGTGCAAATCGAGCTTCTCGAGTGCCTCAATGCGGTAACGAATGATACCTGACAAAAAGAGGTGAGACAGCATGGGAATAAGAATCAGCGCAACCAGCAGGGATACAATGAGTGTTGAAATAATAGATACACTGATGTGCTTGGCCACTTCTCTGAAGAACATTTGTTCAGAAAAAACAAAGGGAAGAAATACCGATATGGTGGTGAGCGTTGCAGCTGTGACAGACCGCCACACCTCTTTCGTCCCCTTTACCACACTCGCCTCCCCCTTATCACGCCCTAAGGACGCAACCCGGTAAATGTTTTCCATCACCACCACACTGTTATCAAGCAACATACCAATGGCTAGTGCCAAACCAACCAAAGTTAGCATGTTAATAGATATGCCTGCGGCAAAAAAGAAATTGAAAGCCCCATAAACCGAAAGTGGCACCGATAGCATAACCATGCCCACCAAGGGAATGTTATTCAGGAAAATCCATAGGATAAAAATGGCAAGAATACCTCCAATAAAAGCCAGCTCGATGATGGAGTCCAGGTTGCTCTCCATGGTCTCGGCTTCATTGAGCACTACCACCAGTTCGATCCCCTGTTCCTTATAATCGGCATTGATTTTTTCTATTGCCCTCAAAGTACTATTCGAGAGCTCAATCATGTTTACCTGTGCATCTTTGGCTAAGGCCAGAGATACCGACTCCATGCCATTTACCCGACTGTAAGAATCCTCCTCCTTTACGCTGAAATTAATTTCTGCCACATCTTTCAACAGAACGGGTCCGTCGGCCTTTACCACAATGTTTTCGATATCGCTAATGTGCTTATAGTCGGCCTCGGCTGTTACGTAAAACTGCATCTGGTCCTTAAGCACTGTTCCGGCATACATCTTTTCGTTTTGCCCTGTAGTAATCAGTTGGCGGATACGCCCAGGTGTCAAACCATAACTGTCAAGCACATCCTGGCGGCAGATAATCTCCACCGACTTTTGTCGTCCGCCGGACACCTGCACGGATGAGATGCCATCAATGCTCTCCAACTTAACTTTAATAGCTTGTTCCACTACATTACGCACCCGGTCCACGCCGCCTTCTCCTCGTACCTCCACGGTCATGAATTGACTGTTCATCTGCTCAACATCGGCCTTAAATACTTGTGCCATCATGTTATCGGGCAGCAGCTTACTTGCTCCTTCCATCTTCTCCACCAGCTTGAGGTAGCTGTACTTAATGTCAGCATCGCGGGTGAGATAAACAAAAATCATGGCTTGCCCCGGGCCAACACGGGACTCAATTTTTTCGATGCCTTCGAGTGTTCCTATAATGCCTTCAACCGGAATCACTCCTTCCTGCTCCATGTATCTGGGGTCCATTTCGGAGCTTGCATTCACTCGCACAAAAAGTAGCGGGTACTCCGTGTTAGGAATCAGTTCGAACGACAGCTGCCGGTATGATATCACCCCTAACATCGTAAGCGCAATAAACAGCATGCTGACCAGTACTTTCCTGTTAATTAATTCTCTCATATCTGCGCTGCTCTAGTTGGTGCGATTAAACCATTTATCAAATACGAAATACACACAGGGAATGACAACCAGCGTAAGCAAAGTGGATGTTACGAGACCACCAATAACGGCAATAGCCATTGGTGCCCTAAGTGCCGCACTGTCGCCAAATCCAATTGTTAATGGCAGTAAGGCCAGTATCGTTGTTAAACTGGTCATTAAAATAGGACGAACGCGTTGCTGTCCGGCGGCCACTACCGCATCTTTAAGTGCATAGCCCGAGCGCTTATACTGATTGATGGCATCAACTAAAATAATGGAGTCGTTGACGGCAATACCAGCCAGCATCACTATCCCAATGTAGGCCATGATGTTGAAGGTGTGACCCAGTATAAAAAAGGCCCACACGGCGCCAACACCAGCCAACGGTACGGTTAGTAATATTGTAAAAGGATGCAGAAGTGACTCAAATTGGGACGCCATCACCATGTACACCAATATAATGGAGAGGATCAGGGCAAACTGCAGGTTTCCAAAGGCATCTTTTCGCTTCTCCTCTTCACCAAGGACTGTAACCGTTGATGACGCTTCTAATGGCAGTTGCTGAATCTCTTTTTCCAGGTCAGCCACAAAGTGATCGAACGGACGCTGGTCACTCACCATGGCACTCAGGCAAATTATCCGTTTTTGATTATTCCGAAGTACTTCACGCGGGGCTCTTCCCACCTCAATTGAAGCCACTTCAGATAGGAGTACCTCTTTATCTCCCTGAGAGATTTTTAAGTGCCCCAACTCTTCCAGTCTGACGTCGGGAGTTTCCAGACTTATTTTCGTTAAATCGCCTTTCACCTCCATGCTGCCCGCTTCTTTTTGTGTCAGATAGTCAGAAAGGCTGCTCATAATGCCCGACACATCAAGATTAAAAATACCCGCACGCATGCGGTCAATCACAACATTCACCTCGGGGGCGCCATCCTCAAAAGAACTTTTGACATTATAAATATCGGGCTGCCGTCGCATAAAATCAGTCAACAGTTGTGCTGCTGCTTCGAGCTGCTCCTTATTGTTATCTTCTACCTCAATCACCAAGGGGGCTTCATTGGTTCCCAACAGGGTTTGAATAGCTGACTGTTCCTGCACAAACCGCATCTCGAGCCCTTGAACACCATCAAACAAACGATTTAAAGCTGTCACCAAATCAGCAAATGAGGCCTGCAATTCATCCTTCAGTACCAACTTGATGTACCCGGTGTTCTCCCCTTGTTCGTTGGTTGATGCAATTTCACTGGCTGTTTCCGGACCCGCATGGGTATAAACCCACAGTAATTGCTCACCAAAAGCATCCAGTACCATCTGCTCCATCTGCCTTAAGGTGGCATCCGTTTTTTCCAGTGATGTTCCAACCGGAAAAACCGTTTCAACCACCACCTCATTGGATTCGGTTTCAGGCATAAATTCACTTCCTACCAATGGCACTATCAGTGCAGTTCCTATTAATAAAGTAAAGGCGGCAGCCAAAACAACAGTTCTGTGTTCCAATGTCTTCTCCAAAAAAGCCTGATAAGCTCTAAAGCCCTTCTTCTCTGCACGAACAGGCCTTTTTCTGTCGGAGTTAGTCTTAAATATGAATACACTCAAAACCGGAATGACCAACAGAGCAACCACCAATGACGATAGCAAGGAGAAGGCAACCGTCCAGGCCTGATCCTTAAAAAGTTCGCCCGATGCGCCGTGCAGGTACACAATGGGAAGAAACACCACAATGGTGGTTAAGGTAGAGGCAGCGAGTGCCCCACCCACTTCCGACGTTCCATCAATGGCCGCCTGCCGAACGGTAAGACCTTCTTCCATTTTCCGCACGATATTTTCAACTACCACAATGGCATTGTCCACCAACATACCGGCACCAAGCGCGAGACCTCCCAGGGTCATGATATTCAGCGTTAGGCCATTAAAATACATCAGGTTAAAAGTGGCAATGATTGAAATAGGGATAGCAATACTAACGATCAGCGTTACACCAAACCGGCGTAGGAAAACAAACAAAATAAACACTGCCAGGATAATACCAATGAGGGCACTCTCCTGCACCTCACCAATGGCACTCTGAATAAATGTGCCCTGATTATTAATCACTTCTAAATGGTAGCCTGGTAATCGTTGATGAATACCAGCAAAAGCCTCTTCAAGCTTCTCCACTGCGTCAACAGTATTGTAGCGCGTTTCTTTGTATATGGAAATACCCAAACATCGCTGGCCATTTAAACGGACGATGCTTTCCGGTTCGCGATTTTGTAATTTAACAAGCGCCACACTCTTTAACAACACAGGCGATGCTTGTCCTGTTGATACCGCTTGCTCCTGAGCATTACCTGCAGCAGTTGGCTGATTTAATTTAACCACCAGGTTCTCCACATCTCCCAAAGCGGTTAATGCACTTAGTCCTTTAATAATGTAACGCTGTCCCATCTCTTCGATGGAACCACCCGACACATTTTGGTTGAAATTATTGATGGTATTGAGTACCGATGACATTGTCAGACCATTGGCTCGCAGCAGTTGTGGGTCGACTATTACCATCACTTCGGCTTCTTCTTCGCCTGAAATACGAATATCCGCTATTCCTTCGATGCGTATTAATTCATTCCGTATATAGTTTTCAGCCACTTTACGCAGGGTATTCATATCCTGGCTATGCTCACCTCTAAATGCCGCTTTTATGACCGGTGAAGCATTTGGGTCGAAACGGGAAATATTGAGTTCCTCCACATCGTCGTCCTGACCAACCTGCGTCAGTGCCTTTTGCAGATCGAGAAAAGCCTCATCAATGTCCTTGCCCCAATCATACTCCACAGTAACCACAGCTGTTCCGACACGACTCACCGATGATACATTAATAACACCATTTTGCCGGATAGCCAATGCTTCCACCTGTTCTACAAAGCGTTTTTCTATCTCTTCCGGCGAACGTTCGCCCGCCACGATTTCGGCATATATTTTTGGGTTTTGTAAATCAGGAAATAAATCAGTGCCCAGCCGACTAAGTGATATAAGGCCCAGCAAAATAATGCCTAAAACAATCATCAGGACGGTTACGGGATAGTTCACTGAAAAACGAGAAATTGATCTCATAGATTTTAGATTTGGGATTTATGAAGCTGTTAATACCGCACACTTCTTGATGAAAGGTATCTATACGCTTATAAGTCCAGTGCGATAACTATTTTACAACTTTCACTTTAGAGCGGTTCTTAAGTGTTTCGAAGCCTTTGATGATTAGCCTCTCATTCTCCTTCAGCCCCTCAAGTACCTCTACCTCGGTAAGTGCTTCTATCCCGGTTCGTATGTAGCGTTTTTCGGCCGCCGAGTTAGTGGCAATGAACACCATTTTCCGATTTCCTTCGGTTAGTATCACATCTTTGGGCACTACCAGAGCACTATCGCGCTGATCCACCACAATTTCGGCTTTTACAAACATGCCGGGCTTTAGTAATTCGCTTTGGTTATCAACACTTATACGTCCTTTAAATGTGCGGGCCTCCATATCGATGGCCGGTGATAACTCGGTAATGCGCCCTTTGAGGGTATCATCGGGCAAGGCATAATTCATGATATTCGCCACCTGGTTAATTTGCACCTGTCCCATCAGGTTCTCAGGCATACTTAAATCCATTAACATCGACGAGTAATTCATCATACTCAAAACTGCTTGTCCGCTTTCAAGCCTAATGCCTGGCGAATAATATGGCAAATCGGTAATGACTCCACTAAAGGGTGCCCTGATGGATAATTTGGCCATATTTATCACCGCATTTTCGTAGGTCTGTTTGGCAGTGAGCAAGGTTTTTTCAGCGTTAACCAATTCACGCTTGGTCACTCCCCCTTTTTCGTACAAAGCCAGTTGTTTCTGGTACTCCATTTGCGAAATATCCATATCCAGTTCTGCCCCTTCCAGATTGGTATTGTTGCTGTACTCTTTGTCTTCCAGGCGAATAATAACCTGACCTTTATTAACCCAGTCGCCCATTTTAAAGGGCTTACCCGTTTTTGGGTTAGCTTGCAGATAGTAGTTGGCCGCCAGTTCGTTTTTAAGCTCAATCTCCAACTCGGGCCGAATAGAACCCGTTGTGATTAGGGTTTGTTGAATTGGCTTTTTCTGCACTTCCTGAACCGACACATTCACGGCTACATCCGTTGTGAAATTGGTTGACTCATTTTTGCAAGCTGTAATAAGTAACAACGGCAGGGCTGCCAGAATAAGCCTTTTTCCAAAAGCTAATACATTTTGATGGTTGGTCGCTATCATGATATTTTCTTTATTTCTGAGGTTAGTATTTGGCTTATTGAATCATTTCGTATTTCATAACATCATCAATGATGCTGCGTTTCATTTCAAAGTCATATAAGCTTTGCAGTTTCATATTGAGCAACTCCAGCTTATAATCAATCAGTGCATTTATCAGTGCATTTTTCTTTTGAGTCAGCTGATTTTGAAACAGATTCAGATCCATACTGGTTAAATCGCCATTGCGGTATTTTTCCAGATTAATTTCATACGTGAGCTGCGCATTCTCCTCATTTTTACGTGCAATATCGATTTGAATAAGTGCATTTCGTATGCTCCGTTCGATTTTACGTATGTTAAGGCGGATTGATTTCTGCTCATCGTGCAAGTTATATTCGCTCTGCTCTAAGGCGGCGTTGGCAGCTCGCATACGCGCTTTCTTCTCGCCCCAATCAAACAGCGGTATCTCAAGACTAAAATTGATATCCTGGTTATCTTCCGGCTTATTAAAAACCTCACTGGCCTTTTCATTAATTCCATTTATACCAACTGACACATTAAGGTTACCCTTAAATTCGTTGGTTGCATTGGTTTTTATCAACTCAAACTTGCCGGTTTCGATATTAATTTGACGCTGACGAATTTCCATACGATTGGCCAAAGCAAAATTGGTTGCCATATCTAAATCTACATCAACGGGCAAGACTGAGACTTCGGCTATGACCATGATTTCTTCAGAAAGAGGCAGGCCTAGTACCTGCTTGAAGTTATCCTTCGTATTTTCAAGATCCACCTCAATGTTTTGTACGGTTGACTGGCTGGACATCATGTCCAACTCAGCTTGCAGCATCTCTTCTTTGGCGGTCAGGCCGGCTTCAACCTTATTACTGATGATCTCGTAACTCCTTTTGCGATTGGCATACTCTTCGCGGGAGGTCATGAGCTCCATCTGCTTTTGGTATATCTGATAAAAGAACTGCGTAATCTGCTGTTCGACATTGAGGGCCTCGAGCGCATAATTTAATTTGGCATTTTCATGATTAAACTCCAGCTCCTTCAATGCCATTTTTGTTCGGTTGTATGTAAAAAGTGGCTGATCAAGTGTTAGATATAAATCGTTTCTATAACCTTTAAATGATTCACCAAAAAGTCCGCCGCTATTACTCTGCCAGGCAAAGTCGTTCTTTAGCGACAGCAATCCATCTGTCCAGATAATGGGCTGACTAATGCCGAATGACCCGCCAATTTGGGTGCTTTCTGAATTATACCATTTCTGCTGTTCATCACTATAGTTTCGATTGTTTCTATAGGAAAAAGGGTTAAGATTCAGCCGAAAATTGGAGCGTAATGAGGCCCTTTGGGCATTTAACAGTTCTCGCGTTTCTATCAGGCTTAATCGCATTCTCACAATCTGCGGGCTGTTTTTAAGGGCTTCATCAACCGACTGCTGTAAGGTCATTAAGCGCTGTGCCTTACCTTGGCAAATGCATATAAATGCCAGACCCAACGCTACAAGTAGGATTTTTTTCATCTGATTATGTTTGTTTTCATTAGTCATTACACGAGCCATCAGGCAGGATGGAACAAGCGGGTATCCTTGCTGCATAGTTGCATCAATATCACAATGTTCCTGTGTACTAAAGGAGTTACTAAATTTTAGTGATTGGTGGATCGAAAACATCTGTTATCGGTTTATTTTTTTTCCCATTTTACGGCATCTGCAATCACAAACTCGCTATCGGTTTCATCAGTCAGCTGCACTTTTGCGCTCCCCTTCGAGAAATAGTATTCGCCGAGGTAGAGCCAGCCGTCATTATCCTGGCTCACAGTCACCTTCACATCATCTTCGCCATCATCATGATGGACCGTAAACTGATAGTTGGCTTCCCGATTATGATCTCTTCGTCGACCAAAGCGCATTCCAACATTGGGGACAAAAGCATATACAGCGTAAGAGCCCGGCTCTGCCAGATGAACTTTCCATGCCACATAACCTTCTCCGCTTCCTTTTCGCTTATAAACAGCCGATTTTACGTATTCGCCAAAAAACTTATCGCCGGCTACGGGCTCCCACTTTACCGGAGGATTCCAAAAACGCACCATGCCATACGTGCTGCTTTCCTGTTCTTCATTTTGCCGGCTCGCCCACCAATCCTTTAATGTGCGACTTTCACCTGTGTTGACCATCGAAAACCCCTCGTCCTCATTGTCAACTATTATTTCTCGCTGATTGGTATAACTCAGTGTTCGGGCCGATTCTCTAATACCCTCAAAAAAATCCATTTTGTAATTCGTTTGGCCTGTTTCATTAATGGTAAGTGTTTGGTTAGATGGAATATTAGCTGCCAGAAAAGTATTAACAACAACTTCGCGCGGCTCGGCATCTAACAAAAAGCCAAGTTCATACGTCTGTCCTGCTTTAATCACAAAGCTCTGCTCATTATCTTGCGCGGCATCTGTTTGAGCACGCCCCCGAAAACGCCCGCGTCCTCCCCGTTGCATACCTTCCCGAATTGTGAAAGCAACAATGCCATCTGCATTGCCTTTATTCGCAATACTTGTTTTCAAGAAATAACGCATCCAATTCCCATCCTTCACCTCTGCCACATCCACAGTGCTGAACAAAAAAGCCGGACTATAGCTCTCATTGAGCCAGTTGTGATAAACGGTTTTAAAATCGGTACTTGTGATGGCATTGATAGCTCTAGTGAAATTTGTCAACTCTTCATTAACAAAGCGTTTTTTCATCAGCAAATCATCCAGTTGCCTATCAAAATTGCTTTGTGTCATGTTCACTTTAAGATTGGAGAACAGTTGACTGCCTTTCGAGGCAAACACATTTCCCAGTGTATTAACATCCTCCTTATCAATTAGAGTTTGTAAACTGTTATCACGCAATTTTAAAATCACTTCATCATTGCTCGACAAGCCACCTAAGTCGCGTCGTTGCACTTCGCCCAAACGTTGATGCAGGTAATTTTCCAAGGCAATTGTCAGCAAAGAATAACCCGTTTCTATTATCCGGTTGGTATAGGTAAAGTACAAAGGAAACACCTGATAGCGTCCCCAGTTCTCCACATGGCGTTCTCCCTCCTCCCTTCTTCCGAAAAAGAATCGGGATGGGGCAATGAAGTTATCTCCCAGATAGTTCTTCAGCACTTCAACCTGCAACTCTTTCTCTGAGCGTTCTTCATTGGAGCGTTCCGTTCTGCGGTTAACACGATGGCGATTATTAGCTAAATCATTTTGCCAGGTTCCTCCTCCATTTTCGGGAAAAAGAACCATTTCCGGCATGCAGTTTTCTGTTGCCAGGTTCCAGTTACGCAGATAGGAATACATATTAATTGGGACTTCTACCACTGAGAAGCGCTTATAAGGATACCTCAAACCAAGTTTGCGTTCAAAATCTCCTTTTATGGTTTTGATAACCTGTGGCAGAGTATCCCCAATCTCAGTAAAATGCTCCTTATAAAAATCATGTGCGCGATGGTGAAAGAGATTGAATTCTACGCTATCGATTACAATACTGTGCTTTTCAAAATCACCAACAATTACACTGTAGGCATTTTGTGGCTGTTCTGGTGTAAACTGGTAGTTCCCTGCAGACAGGCTATCACACTGGCCTTGTGAAATCACTTTTAAATGGCCTTGTGTACTCACTTTAAGAAGCATTGATGTAAATGGATACTGTGTCCAATACTGTTTGGTGGCCACAACCGGGTACCAATTTGACTCGCGTGTTAAGAGCAAGTAATCAGGTTGGATAAAACTGTATTGCTTGCCGGCCAGCAGCGGATCTGTTCGATTCTCTCCAAGCCTGGTTTCGGCATTAATATCGGCATACATGGCGGCATCCAAAACAACACCTTCATAAGCCAGTTCAATCGTTCCTTTTTGCTTGAAATCATCTGGCAACTCAACACGCAGCAGGTGGTTATCCTGCTCAAAATGCAATGATTCCTGCCCCATCCTGCAATCTCTTACCTGTAATCCTGGGTTCAAGGCCAAAACCAAATCCATTGGCTTATCAGCATGCTTAGTAATTACTAGTTGCACATTGCAAGCAATGGTACTGCCCTGATGCTTCAATTCCAGCTCATAGCTGTCAATTTGATAACTCGATGGTTTAAGCTGAGAATTCAGTTCCTGAATACGCGTTAACAGCCTGCTTGATTCCCATGAAGAATTAAGCACCTGCCAGGTGCTACCGACTGCCACCAGCAATAAAAGAGCCATACCCAAAAGTAAAAACACACGGTTAAATCGCTGTTGCTCCAAACGTGGTAATCGCCATATGGTGGCCAAAATTAGCATTAGTCCCAGTGCAAAGTAGATAAGTCGGTGCCCGATTAATAGCGTTAGGTTCTGAAAACCTGTAAAATCGGAACGCATAAAAGGCGTATAAAACCCCAATACATCAAACAAACCAGAATATTTATTGCCCAAATAAAACAGGGATAGAGCTATAAAACCCAACAATAGCACAAAAGTAACTGCCTGATTACGAATCAGTGTCATTGTGAAAAACGATAGCCCCAAGATAAAGATCAATGTGGGCAAGGACATTAATAAGGGATAAAACAGATAAGAGGTCCAGGGGATGGCCACCTCATTGGCAACGGTCGAAAAAAGAAAGGCACTTAACATGACCAAGGCATTCAGTAGCAGAAATACTTTCAGTACCCCCAAGGTTTTTCCGATGACATAGTCGGAGTTAGACATGCTTCGAACGTAAAAAGCCTCTGTTGTATCCAGCTTCTTATCGCGACCTAAAAAGTCAGCTGATAAAAAAACTGCGATGACCGACTGAGCAATATTTAACAACCACATATTAAAATAGGGCGCTCCTGATGGCAGCAAACGGCCAGGCCATCCGCCATCGGCGATGCCAGTCAGACCAAACAGGTTAAACATTAGTATAAATCCTAATATGAGGAATGCAAATATTCTGAAAAACCAGCTCCGAAAAAGTGTTTTCGATTCAAAGCGGGCCACAGTGTTAATATTAAAAAGCGACATCATTGGTAGCGAAATTTTTCATTAGCAACATATTCCATAAAATAGACATAAGCATGCTCCAGGTTGGGTTCGACCAATGATGTGTCCCAGTTCTTCACTTCATCGGCAACAAATTCAATTTCATACCCTGCGGCTCCAGGAACGGATGTGATAACCGGGTATTGCTCACTAATGAGTTTCATTTGTTCGAACGACACACTGGTTTTGAAGACATGCCCAGCGGACTGCTTAACAAAGGCTTCTGGTGAGCCCTGAAAATGGACTTCGCCGTGGTTAAGGAGAGCCATCTGCCTGCAAGTAGATGAGATATCACCAACAATATGTGTTGAGAGAATAATAATGATCTCTTTTTGGCTTAAATTGGAAAGTATATTTCTGAAACGAATCCGCTCTTCCGGGTCCAAGCCCGTTGTGGGCTCATCAACAATAATGATTTTAGGATCGCCTATCAAAGCCTGAGCAATACCGAGGCGACGCTTCATTCCTCCTGAGAGTTTATTGGCATAGCGGTTACGCACATCAAATAAACCCACCTGCTCTAATAAATCATCAACAGCTGCCAGTCGGTCCTTTTTATTTCTTAGCCCTGCCAAGGAGGCCGCATAATCCAGAAATTCCCAGGTTCGGAGCTTAGAAAAGAAACGAAAATCCTGTGGCAAATAACCAAGAAGTGAGCGAACTTCAGCCCTGTTTTTGGAGAGCTTCATGTCGTTAACATACACTTCGCCATGAGTAGGCTTAAGCAGAGTCACCAAAATACGCATTAAAGTTGACTTGCCTGCGCCATTGGGCCCCAACAAGCCAAACATGCCTGCTTCAATGTTGAGGTTGACTTTGTGTAGCGCCCTAAAGTCATTATTATATACCTGACTCAGGTCTTTAATATGAATATTCAAAATAGATATGTTTAGGTTACTTCATGTCCATCTAATACTATACCACTTCATCCATTAACTTATACCCTAACAAGTTATACATTTCGGTGCAATGGATAAACTGTTCGTTTACGATACAAAACGTTCGATTTCGTACAATAAAACTTTAAAATATTTGCCAAAATACCTTTCCCACCTACTCCACGCTGATTTTTGCGTCCGAAATCGACCACCTACTGAAAAGATACTTGCGCTAGATAATAAGACGCCAATTTTCTGAAAAACTTGCGAAAAAAATATTCATTCCCTGTAAGCTGAATCAATGCAACTTAGGCACACCTAAAGGGATTCACACGTTTTTCCAGCCGTAAAAAGATACTTTTTTATTTGATTAAAACCGGGGAATAACTATCTTTGCAACGCTTTTGAGAAAAAGCACTAAGGATGGTCCCGTAGCTCAGTTGGATAGAGCAACAGCCTTCTAAGCTGTGGGTCACAGGTTCGAACCCTGTCGGGATCACTTTTAACAATATCAAAACAATACAAAAGCCTGCAAATCATTTGATTTGTAGGCTTTTGTTGTTTTTGCCTATTTGGGAATAAATCGGACCACGTACAATTTCTGGGTCTAGGCATAAATCAATTATCACTACACCACCCAAAAGGACAGCCTCAACAAGTATACACTGGCCCATTACAAGACCAGTGCCAAATATCTGAGAATGTTTTTACACGAAAAGAAGAAAGTAGATGATATTTACCTCAAATAAATTGATAATCAATTTATTTGAGATTTTGAGGCCTTTCTAAAGGGGCATCAGCCGCTCAGTCCCGGAGTAAAAAAGCTTTCACACAACTCCATTATGAAACACCTTGCCCGTTTACGGACATATATTAATCTGGCCATTAAGCTGGGGTGGATAAAGCACTATCCATTCAAAGCCTATCCCCTGTCCTATAAGTACGTACATATTTGTCAAAGTTTGAATTGGATACCAGCTCGCCATCGCTTCACCATCTGTGCTTGCTGCAGGCAAAGGTTTTTCTATGTTCTATGAAGAAAATCACCTATACAGATATTAGAGCGTATCATTACCTTCCCTTTTAAGCCAAATAGTCGATAAAATAGCACCAGTTAACTCTACGGGTCAACACTTCGAATCGTTAGTAGTAATCCACTGGTGATTAATTAGTAAGGATTAATATATCGTTCAATATTATAAAAAGTCAGCCGCTCTAATCTTTAACCTGGCATTTCATCTTCTTTCTATGTGAATTTTATTTGTGTGCATAGCAAATAAAACTTAAACACTATGAACAAGATACGAGAAGTTGTTATTGTTTCTGCCGCTCGCACAGCTATAGGCAGCTTCGGAGGCACAATAGCTGGCTTAACCGCTGTAGAACTGGGAGTAACAGCCGCAAAGGAGGCCATTAAACGCGCCAATATATCACCTGATATAATTGACGAAGTATTGGTAGGAAACATTCTTTCAGCCGGTGCCGGACAAAATATGGCTCGTCAAATTGCCTTGCATGCCGGCTGCCCTGACACGGTGCCAGCTCTGTGCATTAATAAGCTCTGTGCATCAGGATTACGTGCAGTGATCATGGCGGCCCAGTTTATAGCTTTAGGCGATGCTGATGTGATATTGGCAGGTGGAGCTGAAAGCATGTCAAATGCACCATACTTATTGCCAAAAGCGCGCTTCGGATACCGAATGGGCGAAGGTACCATGTTAGATTCCATGATTAACGACGGCTTGATGGATGCATTCAACAACTACCACATGGGAATTACAGCCGAGAACATTGCTAAGCTCTGGAACATCACACGCGAAGAGCAGGATGCTTTTGCAGCGAGTAGCCAAAATAAAGCTGAAGTAGCAATAAAGGAAGGACGATTTAAAGAAGAAATTGCACCAATAGTAATACCTCAGCGGAAAGGGGAACCAATAATTTTTGATTCTGATGAATACCCCAAAGCAGGTGTGAGTGCCGAAAAGTTAGCAAAATTACGCCCGGCCTTCAAAAAAGATGGAACCGTTACAGCCGCCAATGCATCGGGCATTAATGATGGAGCAGCCATGTTAATAGTAATGGCTAAAGAAAAAGCACAGGAACTTGAATTGAAGCCTTTAGCTGAGATTGTAAGCTATGGCAATAGCGGACTTGACCCGGCAATTATGGGTTACGGACCGGTAAAATCTTCTCAAGTGGCCCTTGAAAAGGCAGGGTGGACAATGGAAGATATTGATCTGGTGGAAGCGAATGAAGCTTTTGCAGCACAAGCAATCGCTGTGCAACGCGACCTGAATATACCACACGAAAAAATTAATGTGAATGGTGGAGCCATTGCCATGGGACACCCCATTGGCGCCTCTGGAGCCAGAATACTGACTACTCTGCTTTATGAAATGAAGAGACGCAAAGCTAAAAAGGGACTGGCTACCTTATGCGTGGGCGGTGGAATGGGTAGTTCTTTACTTATTGAACGATTAGATAACTAATAAAACAGATAAAATGGAAAGATTTACAAACCGTGTAGTAATTATTACCGGAGGGGCCGATGGCCTCGGAAAAGCCGGAGCTTTGAAAATGGCGGATGAAGGAGCTTCAGTAGTCATTTGGGATTTAAACGAAGAAAAAGGCAGAGAAACACTGGCGGAATTGAAAGGAATTGGCAGTGATGCGATGTTTCGCAAAGTTAACACGGCTAATTATGATGAAGTGGTGGCAGCAAGCCGTGAGGTGATAGAAAAATATGGAAAAGTCGACGTGCTGATTAATAACGCTGGGATTACCCGCGATGCGACCTTGAAGAAAATGACACCCGACCAATGGCAACAAGTAATAGATGTAAACTTGTCTGGGGTTTTTAATTGCTCACAAGTAATTTCTCAGCACATGGTAGCCGAGGGCTATGGACGCATCATTAACACATCTTCAGTAGTTGGGCTATACGGAAACTTTGGCCAGACAAACTATGCAGCCACCAAATCAGGAGTAATTGGTATGACCAAAACAATGGGTAAAGAGTTGGCTCGAAAAGGTGTGACAGTTAATGCGGTAGCACCAGGCTTTATTGCAACGGAAATGGTGAAGAAAATGCCTCAAAATGTGATTGACATGATGGAAGCCAAAATTCCAGTTGGGAAACTTGGGAAACCCGACCATATTGCATCAGCTTATGCTTATCTTGCCAGTGAAGAAGCAGAGTACATCAACGGGACCGTACTAAGTGTGGATGGTGGAATTGTAATTTAAAAAGTATGGCTTCAAGCGAACAGATATTGGGTACTTGGATACTGATTTTTATATACATAGCTTTTATACTGTATTTTGTAATCAAAGGTGCCCTGAAAACCAAATCCATGAAAGATTACGCGGTCGGAAGTGTTAACTTCTCACCCGCTTTCGTCGGCCTTTCCCTGGCCGTGTCAATGACAAGTGCAGCCACTTTTGTAATTAATCCGGGATTAATTGCCATGTATGGCTGGAGTGGAGTCTTGTCGTTTGGCTTATTCTTTCCTCTGGCAACATTGGTGTCCTTGGTAGTTCTTACTAAAAGCTTTCGCAAATACGGCCAATCAGTCAAAGCCATATCCTTGGCCCAGTGGATTGGAACAAGATACAATAGCAAGGTTTATCTTCTTTTTATGGGCCTACTATCAATCTTGCTCATCACCTTCATTGTTTTAATATTGGTAGCGATTACTAAAGTTCTATCCAAGGGGATTGCTGCAGATGAGATCTGGGTGTTGGCAGCTGTAGTGGTATTTGTATTTGGCTATATGATGTTTGGAGGGGCCAATTCTTTGGTTTACACAAACTCTATTCAGGCCATAGTAATGCTTTTAGTGGCTGTTATCTTATTAGGATCTGGTTATGAACACCTTAAGGATGGTGTAGACGAATTCTGGAAGAGCCTGGCTTCTATTAACCCTCTACTGACTAAGAATGTGAATGCAGAAAGTCCGCTTTTCAGAGACTTTTTCGAAATAGCCTTTACCCAAACCGTTGTGGGCATAGCAGTTGTGATTCAACCACACATCATTACAAAATCTTTATTTCTGAAAAAAGAAAATGATGTGAATCGCTTTTTACTAACTGCCATCCTTGCCGAAATACTATTCTTCTCAGTAGTCATTGTGGGCTTATATGCACGACTAACTTTTCCCGAATTACAGGTCGATGGCGTCGCTCTTAATACCGACGATATTATACCTAGTTATGTAATTCAGATATTTAATCAAGGATGGTTTTCGGTGATTGTTGGCCTGGTTGTCATACTTGGTCTTTTAAGTGCCGGCTTTTCAACGCTTGAAGGATTAATCCAATCCTTATCAACTTCATGGACGACTGATATTATCAAACCGATTTTTGGTCGCTTCATTCCCAATGAACAAAGCTATTTCCGCATTAATAAAGGGATGGTAGTACTACTGGCATTCGTCTCCTTTTTAATGGCATGGAATCAGTTGATAAATCCCAAACTAAGCGTGGCCATTCTCGCACAGAATGGGGTTTACGCCTATTTTTCAGTAGCCTTTGTGCCAGTTATTATGGGTATTTTTACAAATGTGAATAACTGGAAGTTACCATTTTCAGCATCGATGGTAGCCTTAATAACTCACTTTGGGATATACTACATCTTACCTTGGCTCATTAAAACTTCTGGTTTATATTTGGGTTGGGCTACACCCTATCTGCAAGGTGAAGTACGAAATCCAGCTATTGCTTCTTCGATGGCAATTAGCCTGTCATCTCTGGTAGGCTTGGTGCTGTATTTAAGAGAAGCGAGGAAAATAAAAAAATATCAGCTAAGCAATGAATTCAGTTAATCAGCTCTATACAAACAAGCTGCTCCCTCTTGAGAAGATAGCAGATCTGCTTAAAAGTGACACCGATGTGATTGTCGCCCAGTGCGCTTCTGAGCCACAGGGATGCATGTCGCAGTTTCACAAGGCGAAAGACCGAGTCAAAGACGTAAAGGTATTCTCGGTATTAACATTAAAACCTTATGACTTCTATATGAAGCCGGAAATGAAAGGACATTTTGAATTGTGCTCCTGGTTTCATGCCGATGGAAGTCGTCAGGCCATTAAGAACAAGACAGGTACAGTGACTTACGTTCCCAATATGCTGCACACAGCCGGACTGGACCGTATTGCCGTTCGACGGCCACATATCTTCTTTGGAACCTGCACCCCACCTGACGACAAGGGGTATGTATCATTGTCTTTGGGTGTAACTTACGAAAAAGATATTCTCGAACAGGCAGAAGTGATCGTGCTAGAGGTAAACAAATATTTGCCCCGCACCATGGGAGATACTCACGTCCATATTAAGGAGGTGGATTATTTTGTGGAACATCACCAAAAGCCACCAACTTTACCTTCAACAGAGCCGGATGAAGTGGCGATGCAGATTGGTAATCACATTGCAGGCTTGGTGGAGGATGGCTCAACAATTCAGCTTGGCATTGGGGAAATACCAAATGCGGCAGCCCTGTCGTTAAGGGATAAAAAGAACTTGGGTGTGCACACCGAAATGATGGTGGACTCCATGTTAGAACTATATGAATTGGGGGTCATCACCAATAAGGAAAAGTCTCTGCACAAAGGCAAGTTCATCTGCACCTTTGCTATGGGATCGGAGAAAATGTACAAGTGGTTAAACAACAACATGGCAGTGGAGTTTTTGCGTGGTTCTTACGTGAATGATCCCTGTGTGGTGAGACAAAATGCACGCATGGTATCGATTAATACCTGCCTGATGGTGGACTTTCAGGGACAGGTGGCCAGCGAAGCCATAGGCATTAATCAATATTCTGGAACAGGTGGACAAACGGATACGGCAGTTGGAGCAAGAGAAGGACTCGATGGATTGGGTAAATCAATTATCGCCTGTCGGTCAACAGCCAAACAAGGAACAGTATCAACGATTACTCCGATTTTACCTGCTGGGACCGCTGTGACCTTGCACAGAAGCCATACTGATTATGTGGTAACCGAATATGGGGCTGTGCGTCTGAAAGGCAGAACCATTAAAGAACGGACGCAGGCACTGATTAGCATTGCACATCCAAAGTTTAGAGAACAATTAAGCCAACAGGCCCGTGAAATAGGATACATCGACTAATATGAAGATACAGACAGAAATTATAGGAACTGGTATTTATGCACCAGGCAAGCCAATCAGCAACCAGGAGTTGATAGAAATGAGCGGGGTCCAATTTGATGTCGAAAAGTTTGAAAGCAAGCTGGGCATTAAAAGCCGCCACATTGCTAAGTACCAAGGACTGAAAGAGTCAACCGCTGACTTTGCCATCAGAGCAGCTCAAGCCGCTATTAACAATGCTGGGCTGACAAATGCCGACATCGATTTAATAATTATTGGAACGGATACTCCAGAATACATCTCACCCGCCACTTCGGTAGTTGTGCAGGGACGCTTGCAAAAAGGGCAGACTCTATCCTACTGTTACGATGTATCAGCTGGTTGTGCCAGTTTCGGCATGGCCTACGATAATGCCGTGCGCATTATGGCTACCGATCATTCTATCCGTCATGCTGTAGTAGTGGGGGTATACAACATGCCGGCTTTTATTCATGACAACAGTAAATATACATTACCAGTGTTTTCCGACGGAGCCGGAGCCTTAGTGATAAAGAATCAAGGCAATGGGGAGCATCTGGCAAGCCAGATGTTGACAGACGGCACGCAGTTTGATTTTATTGGGATATACAAAGGTGGGGCAAAGCACCAACCCACAGCCCAGAATATCGAAACCAAAGAATATGGCCTGGAAAGCCTGAAACCCTTGCCTGGAGATCGCAATGTGGAGCTTTGGCCGACACTCACCCGTAAATTACTTGAAAAGGCTGATCTTGATATTGATAAAGTGGATCATTTCCTCTTTACCCAAATTAATGCAGACGTGATAAAACAAGTCATGGAAATCCTCGGGCAGTCAATTGAAAAAACCACTATGATCATGGATCGTTATGCCTACACCGGATCAGCCTGTATTCCAATGGCCATGCACCATGCTATTCAAGATGGACGAATTAAAAAAGGCCACAAGGTTTTAATGATGGCATCTGGAGCTGGACTGGCAGTTAGTAGTAATTTATTGGTGTATTAGTTATGGACAATAAGCAAGTGAAAGTAGGCATCGTTGGCACTGGAATTTACATTCCAGCCTACTATATAAGTGCTTCTAAAATAGCCGAACAAACCGGAGGTGTTTGGAGTGAAAACGCGGTAATTAATAAATTAGGCATAAATCAGAAACCGATTCCTGGTCCAGATGATGGCACCCAGGAGATGGGTGTTAAAGCAGCAAAGGACGCGCTGACAAATACTGGCATAGATCCCAGGGAGATTGACCTTATAATGTGCATGGGTGAAGAGTACAAGGAATATCCATTAACAACATCAGCCATCTACATACAGGAAAAGATAGGGGCAACGAATGCTTGGGGCATTGACGTACAACAGCGTTGTGGAACAACAATCTCCTGCATGAAAATGGCCAAGGATATGCTTATCGCCGATGAGGAAGTAAATACCGTAATGATTGTCGGGGGATATCGTAATGGAGATTTGATAGATTATCGCGACCCAAGCCTATCCTTTATGTTTAACCTGGGTGCGGGCGCAGGAGCCATTATTTTGAAGAAAAACCATGAAGCAAACGAATTATTAGGAACCCATATCATGACCGACGGTTCCCTGGCACGCGATGTAGCAGTAGAGTATGGTGGCACAGTGAATCCCATTAATGAAACAAATTGCAGAAAAGCCGCAAAATCACTACGTGTATTCGATGAAAAACACATGAAAGACCGCCTCAATGAAGTATCCATAGCTAACTGGATGCATTGTATCAATCAAGCTTTTGAAAAATCAGGTGTTTCCAAAAAAGACCTCAGCTTCTTGGCGAGCCTTCACTTTAAAAAGTCGATGCACGATTTTTTATTAGAGGAATTGGGGTTATCTCAAGAACAGAGTATCTACCTTTCAGACTATGGTCACATCGGGCAGGTCGACCAGATCTTATCAATTCACCTGGCCAACCGACAGGGGAAATTACGTGAAGGCAGCATAATATCAATGATTGCGGCCGGAATCGGATATGCCTGGAATGCCAACGTAATTCGTTGGGGCAAGATAAAAGTCAATGGTCACAATTAGCAACTAAAAGACCTATATATCAACCACAAAGGATTATATATGATCAAAAGTCAAGGTTAATACCTTGTAAAACTAATTTTAACAATTCGTGGGTAGAATTATTTTTGAGATAGGTAAGTAACAAAGCTTTTTTTAAGTAGGAAACAAACAAGAGTTGCTAATCCTTTAGTCTCAACAATAGGCATAGGTTAAAATTTCTTGTGTTCCATATAACAAATCAACTAAATTAAATTCATATGAAAAAAGGAATCAGTATTTGGATGTTATTAATGGTTTTTGCAGTAGGTTTCACTGCTTGTTCTGAAGACGATCCAGTAGAAGAAATTGCAGTGGATGAAAAAGGAATTATTGGTAACTGGGAAGCGACCGATATTTCTGCCATATTAACGAATCTGGGCTACGACGATATGTTGTATGCAAACTTCAAGGAAGATCAGACTTACGAAGTAAAATCTTACATCGCAGGTGTGGAGTACAAACTGGTAGGTACATTTACTCAAAAGAAAGATGCTGCAACAGGCCTTTGGGAGATTACCTTAAACCAGACGAGTATGAATGGAGCACCAAGTGAGATTACATCTAAAGGAATTTTTGAGATTAAAAAGACCACCCCTGTTTCATTGTGGTACGAAGTGGCGCAAACTAATCCGGAAATTTCAGGTGTTTTTCCTCCAACCGCGGAGGCAGGCTTTGGCAGTACAAGCGGTGGTGCCTGGGGAGAGACCAATATTCAGAAATATGTGAAAACAACAGAATAAAGCGAGGCTAAACTGATAAATGAGGCATTCAGTAAAAAGGGTGCCTCATTTTTATACTCTTGCTTTATGCTTGGAAGCTGTTCTCTTAAGGACTAAAAACAAAGAAGTATGAAAAAAATTTTATGGATATTGAGTTTGATACTTTGCTTGGGAAAGCTCCACGCTCAAGATGAAGGTAAAGACATTTTCAAAGACGATTTACCCAAAGAGGAAAATAAAGAACTGCAATTTTTTGCCTTTTTTATCAGCCAAGGGGTGACATCTAATTTTTATCCTGAAAATGTATTTATGAAGGGACAGGTCATCGGGCGTTTATTTGGAGATAATACAACCCAAACTTCAAAGAATAAAACAACACGTTATGTCGAGCAACGCCTCATTCCTTTTTTTATCTATCAACCAAAATTATTTGATGGGAAAGCCTTATTAAGAGCATCTTTTGAGATTGATTTTACCTGGGGAGATGCTTCTTATGGGGCCGGTGGTAACCTAGGTGGTGCCATCTCTGGAGATTTTGTCAATCTTCAAACTCAAAACGTGGAATTAGAGCTAATACCTAATAAATATTGGAAAGTTAACCTGGGATTAATGCGTATGTTTGATACCCCTTATAACCCTTATCGGGTTTATGTAGATAAGATGTTACAAACAGGTTACCGTTTGAGTTACTGGGGGACTGATGCCGTTGGCATTACTGCCCGCCGCGATGATGACATCAGTAATCTTAAAGTGGGTTTCTATCAGTTTTACGAAAACAATATAGAAGAATTGGATGATGTGTTCCTGTTGGAAGGACATTATCAGAGAAAAATAACCCCTCTTTGGAAAATCGGAGGGTCAATTTATCATCTGCAGGATAGAGCCAATGGAGAAGGTGGAGTAAGCATCTATGCACAGGGCCTAAATAGTAAGTTGAATGGTTATAATGGGACTTTCAGGTTTAAGGACTTTGGTACAAGCCCCTATAAAGCAGATATCACCTGGTTAGGTGGATATTTCAGTCGCAATGAAGATTTTATAATGGATCGTTGGCAGATGACGGGCTTTTTTAATTACAACCTCGGTCAAGCTAAAGTAGCAAGCGAAGGCGCATGGGTAAAAGGTGCGGATATAGGTGGTTTTTCAGCCAATGCAAGGCTAGCTTATCGCCATGGTCAAACCATTAACGATTACATTTCCATCGATGGTATATATGCCTCTGGAGATGACAATGCCTTGGAAGATAAAAAGTATTCGGGGGTAATAACAGGGAATACCTGGGGAGCTCCTGCTGGAATTTTTGTAGGTACGGGCACCTATCTGCTGTTTCCACATGCCAATGTAGTCAATCGGTTTACACCGGTGGTAGCTGACCTATCAAATATGGGATATGGCTTGACAGGTTTTAGTATTAAAGCCTCCAAAGACATTGTGCCTCATCGCTTGAACGCAAAACTAGGGTTCGGACATGCAAACAGCAATGTAGCACCTGCTGGCGGTGGCAAAGTTATTGGTTCTGAAGTAAATGCATCCTTATCATACAACCTTGGACCTTTTATGAGTGTGGAGTTGCATGGCGCCTATATGAAACTGGGCAATTTTTATGAAAGTAACGACGACAGCTACAGCTTTGATGTCAATGGGACTGCCGTCACTGAAGGACGGCCGACAGACCCATGGACTGCTTTTATTGTTTACAAATGGTTGTTATTCTAATGATTATGAGAAAGATATTATTGATGATCATCACAGGGCTAGCGCTATCAGCCTGTAACCCCTATAAGCACATTGCGCAAATGGAATCCATGACAAAAGACCTTCAATATAAGTTTCCGGTAAAGTATGCACAATTACCAGACGATTTGAATATTGCCTATGTAGATGAAGGAAAAGGTGAGAAAACGTTGATATTTATCCATGGTCTGGGTAGTTACATTCCGGCCTGGCGACATGAAATAGAGAAATTATCTGGAACTTACAGATGCATAGCCTTGGATTTGCCCGGTTATGGAAAATCGGATAAACCGCCCCATTCAGGCTTAATGTCCTATTATGCACGTACAGTACATGCGTTTATAAACGAGCTTGGCCTAAGTAATTATACATTGATAGGCCACTCGATGGGAGGTCAGATAAGCATGACCTATAGCTTAATGTATCCGGATAAAGCTGAAAAACTGGTATTGGTAGCTCCAGCTGGATTTGAAAAGTTTACCGATGGACAGCGCGATTGGTTCGAGGAAGTTATGACTCCTAAACTAGTCCGGTTAACAACCGCCGATGCTATCGAAAGCAACCTGGCCTTTAACTTCTATGAGCTACCAGATGACGCCCGTTTCATGACAGAAGATCGACTGGCTATGCGCAGTGCTGAGGACTTTCCAAACTATTGCCTCGCCGTGAGTCGTTCCGTAAGAGGGATGGTAACAGAACCGATTCGCAAAAAGTTAAAGGATATTTCCGTGCCAACCTTAATCATCTTTGGAGAGAACGATAACCTGATACCAAACAGATATCTAAATCCAGGTACCACACTTAAAATTGCCCAGTACGGTCATCAGCAGATTCCAAATAGTCAATTGATAATGATACCAAAAGCCGGTCACTTTGTGGGATTTGAGAAAGCAGAAGAAGTTTCGGACGCGATAGAATCATTCGTCCAATAATAAAATATCAATAGTGCATGAACTGTCGGCCTGTTAATATGCCGGCAGTTTTCTATTTTTGATACCATGATGCTAAATAAATTCATTGCCTACGTCGATTCTCTTTTCCCACACGAAATTAATATGCTCAATGAGGCTCAGCAGTTTCAGGATGAGGAGCGTCTGGCAATCTTTCAGGTGATTCTGAACAGACATCAGAATGGGAGGCAACAAACATTTGATAAAAACATTGATAAGCGCAAATATTCGGCCATGATGAAATGGATGCAGGGACAGCTGGACAAAATCGATGTGGATGTCTTTTTTCATTGGATACTGGAAGTGGACAAATGGATACACACCGATACTTTTTCGCGCGAAGAAAGTAAACGCCTAATGAATTATGTGGATAGTATTACATCCACCTCCTATTATTTCATGCGATTTTATGAATTGCTCATCAGTTACCGTGATTACATCCTTATTCGAAGTATCACAGTAAATTATGAGCGTGTGAAGCACTTTTTGGACAAGTATGAAGCAGCTTATCGATACGGTAAAAAAATCAACGAACGACTAAATAATGCCACCGTAGATATTATTGAACAAAGCAAATCCCAGAATATTGCGTCCATTCACTGGGAAAGCTTCTTAATAAAAACCGCTCAGGATAAAGAACTTGATGGTTTCACGCGTTATAAAGCAATGGTACGCCTTAGCTATCTCTATTATAATTATAAGGCCTATAATAAATTGAAAGAGCTCTTAGAGCAGTTTAATCTTGAACTGCAATCGAGCTTGTTTTATTCCAACCGCATTCTGACCAATTATTATAACAATGTCTCCATGATGTATGCCAAGATGCAAGTCTACGATAAGGCCGCTGAATTTGGCTACTATGCCATTCGAAAGGAGAATGCAGACTACATGTTGTATGTAAACAACCTGTGTTCAATCCTGTTGAGACAAGGCAAAAATGAGGAAGCATTAAGGCTAATGGAAGGCGTGAATAAGCGAACAAAAGAGAGGGCTTCTCGATTTAATTACATTGGGTTCATTGGATTATACATTAAAACCCTTGGGGAAAATAACAGTTTTAAGGCGGCTGCCAACATGGCCGAAAGTTACCTGGAAAGTTATCAAAAAGAAATCTTTGAACATCGCTGGCATGTATTCTTTTCTTCCTATTTTAAGGTATTGCTAAAGCTGGAAAGCTTTCGGCGGATTATAAGCCTGGAAAGAAAATTCAATTTACTGCCAAAGGAGAAACAATATTTAAAAACGGGACGTTATGCACCAAAAATATTGGCCTACTTACTTTTGGCCCAATTCAGTGAAGGGAAAATTACGGAAGTAGTCTTTAAGTCAAAACTCAAACAAGCCATTGAAGATTTTAGCAAGCATGATTTTTCAGGGAAGCCAATCCAACGATTACTTAAGGAGCTGTCAGTACTTTATCCTCGCTTGATTAAAGAGGTGCGAGCGGAATTAACGGTTAAGATCTGATGTTTAAAGATAATGGATATTCCCTCTCTCAGCAACGCAGCTGGGCACCCTATTGATGAAGCGGAGGATAGAAAGAATTTTTCTAGAAAACCATTAATTCCTTTTAAATTAGACCTCCATGAATAATTGGCTCCAAGCTGCACATCATCTCACTTCTCATTGCTAAAAATCTCACCTCTGAAGGTGCTTAAGCCTTGTCATTGCATTTAGTTTTATAGGTTAATAAGCTCAAAGTACAATCCCATCTGTAGCAATTCAAATAACGCTGTCCGACTTGTCTCACAAGGGCACTTTTGGCCATATACTTCCCCACATTGTAACTCCTTGCAATGTATTATTTTCATACTCCTTAAGTATAGATGAAGTAATGATAAAGTATTAGCCTGCTATTGCCTCAGTAACTATATTTAAATAGATGAACTTCAGTTCATTCAACCTGTTTTTCTCAAACAATAACCGTTTTTCACGGTCGTACAGCTCCCGAACAAGGCAACATTGTAGGTTATGGAGCCATCATCCACACCTTGGAATTACCTGTCCCTCTACCCGCCAAAATTGCATTGATAAGTACCAAAAACAGGCGCTATGAGACGGATGGTTGGCAGGTTTTCACCCCCAGGCACCAGCCCGAAGACTCACTTTATAAACAGCTGATATTCGCCCTCAAATATGAAGGCATCAACCTGTTGTTTTTTAAGTTCTTGTTCAATACCTTAACAGCAGATGAGGTGAAAGAACTACTGGCCATTGAGCCAACCGGCCAGTACAGTCGTAAAATATGGTTCCTTTACGAGTGGCTGACAGGCACCACACTCGACATCCCTAACCTTGGTGTAAAGAACTTTGTGCCCTTACTTGATGATAAGCTGCAGTTTACCATTGAAGGCCAACGCTCATCACGTCACCGCATCATCAATAACCTGCCGGGCACTCCTGGGTTCTGTCCGCTTATTTATAAAACACCAAAGCTGCAAGCACACATTGAAGCCAATCTGGCCAATAGTCAGCATACCTATTTGCAGTCCATTCACAAAGATGTCCTGCAGCGTGCTTCATCTTTCCTCCTTTTAAAAGACTCTAAAGCATCCTTTACCATCGAAGGTGAAAACCCCGGTAACAATCGTGCCCTCAGATGGGGGAAGGCGATTGGACAGGCTGGCTCCAAAGCCCTCAGCCTCCGGGAACTAATTCGCCTGCAGCAGCTCGTTATCGAAAGCAAGCGCTTTACCCAGATGGGACTGCGTCAGCAAGGTGGTTTTGTTGGTGAGCATGAGCGTTCAACAGGAGAACCACTACCAGACCACATATCCGCCAGACATGAAGATTTAGAGCAATTGATGAATGGTCTTATTGCCACATATAAGCAATTAGAAGCAACTGACTTTGATGCAGTGCTGGCCGCCACATGCATTGCTTTTGGCTTTGTCTTTATCCACCCTTTTGTGGATGGTAATGGGCGCCTTCACCGTTACCTCATTCACCACATCCTGGCCAAGATGAGGTTCTCACAACAAGGCATTATCTTTCCGGTATCCGCATCCATCCTTAACCATATCGATGATTACCGGGTGGTGTTAGAGTCCTACTCACATCCAATTCTTGACTTTATTGAGTGGGAAACCACAGAGGATAATAGCGTGAAAGTAACGAACCAAACCATTGATTACTACCGCTACTTTGATGCAACTGCTCAGGCAGAGTTTTTATACGATTGTGTCCTTGATACTATCAATATTGTCATTCCGGAAGAAGTCAACTACCTGAAGCACTACGATGAGTTCAAGCGCTATATTGACAATCAGCTGGAAATGCCGGACAAGTTAATAGCCACATTGGTCCGCTTTCTGGAACAAAACAATGGTCAACTATCCAAAAGAGCACGTTCCAAAGAGTTCAAAGCCCTCACCAATGCTGAAGTAAAAGATTTAGAAACCCAATACCAAGAGATATTTATGAACAATGACTAAACCATTAACAAGGCTATGCATCTACCCAAAAGATGTGCAACGCATCACCGGGAAAAGTGAAAAAATAAGCAGGCGTATGCTGAATAGCAGCAAAGAAGAACTAATTAAGCGGTACCTCATTGATTAGAAGCTTCAACACTTAGCTTCTACCAAGTTTCGTTTGTCCTCTCCCTAATAAATTTAGACGAATTCAAACAGCCATAAATAAGCTATCAACTAAAAATGTATTTCGAAAAAGTACTGCTTTCAGCCCTATTAAGACAAAAATAGTTGTATACTTGAATCTCGAAATTCTATAAAAAGTTTGATAGCCATGGAAACACCACAGTTAATTGGAGCCCTAGTAGCTTTAACCGTTGCTTTATTCGTCGCTAAAGACGCCGAAAAGAGAGGAATGAATCCTTGGGGTTGGGGGGCTTTTGTTTTCCTTATGTTAATAATTGGCTTGCCGGCCTACTTTATTGCCCGCAAGCCTAAAAAGCAGGAAGACGAATTATAAACAAAGTCAATCATAGGAGTAGCTACTTAATATAGACGCCGCCACTAGCTGTAATTAAACCCTATCAGTACCCGGCCATCCGTTCTCCAAAATATTCCTCACAATCAGTAATAGCACTTTTCGCGATGCTGCTTTCAAGCTTCTGTGTCACGCTCGGTGTGCTTAGTTTTTGCTTTACTGAAATAACGGGCACCAAGGAATTGTCCAATAATTGCAATCACGATAAACAATGGAATAAAAATGACTGGAATATCCAACCCTATCCGAAGAGGAACTAGTATAGGAATAGAAGCGTGTATAAGCAACCACCAGGGCCAACTCATCTTTTTGTAATTAGCTCTGTATTTTCCCAATATCAGATTAATGCCCAATGAGGCTAATGAAACATAAACAACTGCCATTCCCTTAAGATCTATTTCTGCTCAAAAGTATTATAATTGAGAAGAGATACAAAAAAGGTTAGAATAGAATACCGCCAAGCACTTGCCCCCTTATTTACTCCCTATTGGTATAAAAACACCTTTCAATTTAACAAGATATATAAAAACATTCCGTCATTACATTTGCTGATATCACACATTACACTTCCATTCAGGCACTTGCTTCTGCCCTCCATTACTAGTAAGCAAAAATATTTTTCGCTTATACAATAATCCACTCTCAAGTGGGTTATAATGGCGGGAAACAACACTATTCACACTTAATAATCTAACATTATGTACAAAATGTTATCTACCCTGTTATTATGGGGTATATACCTGTTTGCAACTGCTCAATATCAACCATCTGCGCGCGGAGAAGTTGTAGAGCATACTTACTTTTCATTATCCTACAAGGAAAGCCATGAGCAAGCCGAGTGGGTATATTATCAATTAACACCGGCGCTGGTTAGCGGACAGCAAAACCGAACAGACAATTTTCGGCCAGATTCGAAAGTTTCTACCGGCTCTGCTTCGTTAGCCGATTATAAATCGTCGGGATACGACAGAGGTCATTTGTGCCCGGCGGCCGATATGAAGATAAACAATAAGGCTATGCATGAAACCTTTTTGATGAGCAACATGTCCCCCCAAGACCCTTCGTTTAATCGTGGTATCTGGAAAAAGCTTGAAGCAACAGTAAGGTCTTGGGCGCTGTCGCAAGGACCTATTCATATAGCAACGGCAGGTATTTTGAGCGCTAACTGCGCCTGTATTGGTCCAAATCAGGTGGCTGTGCCGTTATACTTTTATAAGGTTATTTATGCCCCGGCAACACAGATGATGATCGCTTTTATTTTGCCCAATGAAGGCAGCAACAAACCTCTCCAGTCATATGTGGTATCGGTGGATGAAGTAGAACAGCGCACCGGTTTAGATTTCTTCCCTCAGTTGGATGATAAGCTGGAGAACCGCTTAGAGGCGCAATCCAAGCCGGAACAATGGTCATTTGAAGCGCCTGCTTCCTCTCCTTCAACCACACAGTCTGCTGCCACGGACACTCAATGCACAGCCAAAACAGCAAAAGGAACACGCTGTAAGCGACAAGCCGCGGCAGGCACAACTCATTGCTGGCAACACAAAAAGTAAACCAGATTTTTCCATGTAGCCATCATACAAACCGACCAAATTAATACCTTCCATCTTTAGCAATATGGTGCTTCAATATTGCATTTGATGAGTAAAAAAACACCGGTATAAAATAGTTGTTGGTCTGATAAATAAAGTAAAAAGGCTGGTGAGTATCGATTCCTCACCAGCCATACTAATCTTTGAATCATTGCCTTCTCCCCTGCAATAGCATGTGTACAAAACAGTTACTAACTAAAATGCTTTATATCCAGTTTATAGTAACAAACCCACACTCAATCCAAACATTATTCTAATTACTCTTTCTCAGTCTTTTGGCTGTCAAAAGGGCTATTCGATCACCAATTATTGATTATTAATACTCTTTAGAGCCACACTGGCAAGCTTTTGCATGGTTTCAACATCCATCAAGCCGGTATTTCTGGTTAATATCTTCCCATCGGCATTTAAAAAGATGAGCGTAGGAAACCCTTTTACCTGATGCTGTTCTCTGGCCACCTGTCTTAACTGACTGTCTTTTACCGGATCGAGCTTTAAGCAAATAAAATGCTTGCTTACATAGCTGGCCAAAGATGCATTGGTATATACATTTGCCTCCATTTGCTTGCAAGGAACGCATCCTTTGGTTGAATAATTCACAAAAACACCTTTACCTTCTTTCTTTGCTAGAGATAGTGCTTCTTCGAAACCAATACTTTGAAATTCGATCTGCTCTTTTTTTTGTGCGTCCAGCTGATAGGTACTCAACAGCATAATTGCGGATAATAGTAATAATTTCATTCTTGATATTTTTATAACAGGTACTCTACCAAGGTATTTAGCTAATCGGCTTAGACTTGGAGGATACCTGTTGATTGATAAAATTTAATCGACTGAGCTTGTGGCAACTGGTTTAATTCAGATGTTTTACCAGTAAGATCTCCAATGCTTTATCTGAGGGACGAGGAGCATCTGCTGAGATAATGACTCCTTCTTTATCGAATAACATGAAACGTGGAATGCGATTGATGTTATAGGCGGTTGCGACTGGTGAATCAAAGTCATCATCGGCCATCAGTTGAACACCGGTCAGGTTGTTATCCTTAACAAACTCACGCCACTTTTCAATATCTTTAGCTTTATCCAGCGACAAACTTACGAAAGTAACGGGTTGTCCATGAAATTTTTTCTCCAGTGCTTGCAAAGCAGGAATTTCAGCTTTACAAGGCCCGCACCAGGTTGCCCACAAATCAATATATACCAAAGTCCCTTTAAAATCAGCAAACTCATGAAATTTGCCATTAACGTCTTGTGCCTTAAAGTTGAATCCTGACGTGCCTTCGGTAAAATTACGAATACTAATCTCATGCGCTTCTGCCTGCTCCTGAAGGTAGGGAGTTGACAGGTAGGGCGAAACAAGTTGTTTATAATTCAGATAGTTATCATCGTAAGTTTTATAGCGCTGGATGTTATCAACCGCAAAGTAGCCTTTCAGCAGTTCGTTTTCCACCGTTGCAAGCTGGGCTTCAAGTCGCTGCTGAGCGTTTGACATATCAATTCCGGCATTCATCACTTTATACATGGAGTATGAACGCATGAATTCGCGCGTATTGGCCAGTTCGAGCAAGCGTTCAGTATCAGCTGCTTTTTCGTTCAGTATCTGCTCGTAAAAGTCTGGATACATATCCTTGGATGGATGCTTTTGCTGCGGGGTAAACAGAAAGTTGACTGCCGCAACCTTGAGATCCAAATCCACCATTAAACCCAATAATTCATCGAAAGAGGCATCATTGGTTCGAATCAGTTTTTTAAAATCATCAGCCTGTTCTACAAACTGAGGCAAAACCGGGAAAAAATCTTCGTAAGACAATAGATTATATTGAAACCCATGGGAATAAGTAAACATAGAATCAGCTATTGAATTCCACTCACTCAACACCCGGTTCTTCACGCAATTACTTTCAATAAGCTGATAATCTCCATCACTTAAAAGTATATTTACGTTAACGCCTTTATCAAGGTAAAAACGTTTAAGATTATGCTCTTGCTTCACTGGTCGTTGAACACTGCTCCACAACACATTAACCACGTACAATCCAGGCTCATCAACAGGACAGGCAAAGCCAAATTCGCCGTTTTCATTTAGCCTAGTCGTTGAAATTGCATGGATGGTTCCGTGCTCCACCTTGCACAAGTGTATCTCTCTGTCTTTTGCTTCCCCTTTAAAAACGCCTGTTATCTGGGCGTAATTTCTGGTGTCTTCTTTACATGAGAATAGGCAAATAGCGCCCATAAAGCACACTAGCGCTGCTTTAAATATCGTTTTCATTAAGTATGATTTTTGTGAATGAGAAAGAAAGGGAACTGACCGGCATTGTTGGTAGTAATGTATAAAATACAACGGGTCAAATGGAAAAAGCCGGGCAAAGCAGGTAACACTAACATCCCCTTCATGCTAACTATTACCTTTACTTCACCCGGCCCTTAATTAGATTTCTATTTTGAGTTTTGCTTTAAATTCACATTTCTTGACAATGCTTCAACAGAAAACGGATGAATATAAAGGTGCGACTCTGGCTCTAAAGTGTAGGTTTGTCCATTGTATGTACGCGTTAAAGTTACCGCATACTCCGGCTCAGTATTTAAGCGCCTTAAATCCCAATACCTATTTGGTGTCAGGTTAAGCTCACGAGCTCTTTCATCAATGATAACAGCCATGGCTTCCTGCGTGTTGGCAGCAGTAAGCGGCACGTAATTTTCAGGTCTGATTCGTTTCGCACGCAATTGATTCACTAAGTCCATCGCAGCATCAACTTCGCCTTGTCTGGCCATACATTCGGCTTTCATTAGCAAAGCTTCAACTGACCTTAAGCCACCGGGATTCGCCTCAAAAGCAAAGGTCATTAATTTATAATACATACAGCCTTCGATAAGGTTAGGGTTGTATCCAAAAAATAATTCCAGACGCAAGTCTCCAGTTTCGAAGTTTTGAACAAATTCAGGACTCACCACCGAAAAGTATAAGCCCATAAAGTTATGTCCATATCTAAACAGATTGTTTTCAGCCATTTCATATCCAACACGAACAGCAAATGGGTTACCAGCTGTTTGGTTGGCATAGTCAACCATATCAAAAATATAGTCGTTATAGCTCAGCGACTGATCAGCTGCAACGAGAGCCTTGTCAAATTCCTTTTTAAATAAATGCACCTTCGCTTTTAGTGCATAACCAAAGGCTTTGCCCGGACGAAATGTATTATCTGGTGTTTCAGGTAACCACTCAATGGCTGCATCTATATCCTGCTCAATGGCGTCGTATACCACCTGCACGCTGTATTGTTTAAGCACAGACTCCAAATCCAATTGATAGGTCAGAATTATACCATTATCCGTAGCCGCAGAATTAGCCTGATAATGCTTGGCATAAAAATTAACCAGGAAAAAATAATTGTAAGCGCGCAAAATACATGCCTGTGCTTTTACCTGTTGTTTAAAATCGGCATCGCCCTCTGATTCATCAATATTTTCGATAATAATATTATAGTTCGAAATCCGCTTGTAACAGTTATTGTACAACCTATCGGTCTCGATAAACTTGGCACGATCGGCACTCTCATCAAATGTAACATTGGCTTTAATTACCGGATACTGATCTTCGGTTAACCAACTCTCCCTCATCACAAAGCGTTCACCAGTTAAATAACCAATATCATTGTGCGGAAAATCAAAGTAGACATCATTCTCTAATAAGGCTGAGAACTCCTCGGCCGTTTCCAACAGTTTACGTTTTTTAGGTTCTATGTCCAGATAGTCATCACATGCCATTAACAGAACACTAAAAAAGGCGATATATATGATATTTATTTTTTTCATTTTCGTTTCATTTTACAATTATAGCTCTTAAGCTTCTTATTGGCTTCAGTACCTAAGCACTTAGGCCATAAGATTTGTATTATCGATTAAAATCCAAACTTTACACCCACCGACCAGGACGGCATTTGAGGGGAAAGTCTGTAGCCACGATTGGCCATATAAGCTTCCGGATCTATGTTATTGCCAGCCGCACTCCAATATATTGGATTTGTTACCTGACCTTTGATTTGCAGGTAGCGAGCGTGGAATTTTTTCGCAATGTTCTCTGGTAAGCTATACGCCAGTGTAACGTTTCGCAATTTGATGAAATCAGCATCTTTCACGTGTATATCGGCATACTTCCAGTGGGCTTCGCGGTAGCTATTATAGCTGTAAGTAGCCATACGCGGAATGTTTGTGTCTGTATTGTCAGGTGTCCACGCGTTTGCAACATCTTTATGGATATTTCCGTCAGAAATACGATCATACAGCGGGGTCACATCCTGGCGTAACTTATGCCCACCATAAAAAATGACCAGGGCCGACAGTTCTATATTTTTATATCTTAAGCGGTTACTAACGGACCCATTAAATACCGGATCGATTTGCCCCATGCGAACCATTGCATCCGGATCATTCAATTGATCATTAGCTACAATATTGCCATCAGCATCATAAACCGAAGGGTCACCTTCTTCCGTAAGTCCTGCATAACGGAAAGCGTAAATCGAATTAAATGCTTCTCCTTCCAAATAGTAATCTTTTGGTGAAGTCAAAAGGTTGTTTCCATCAGTAACTTCGAAATTAACCTTGTCAATTTCATTTTTATTATAAGAATACACCAGTGAGGTATTCCAGCTAAAATCATTGTTTCTGAACCAATCGTAGGCAATTGACAGCTCGAAGCCCCTGTTCGACATGGCTCCATTATTGACCTTGGCGCTTGGAAAACCTGTTGCCGGATCCAGTTTTTTATTGGCCAAAAGATCCGTACTTTTCCTGTAGTAGGTATCGATTGCTCCAACCAAGCGGTTATTAAACATGGCAAAATCCACCCCAACATTATAGGTACTGGTTTTTTCCCATCGCAATAAAGGATTGGGCGGTGAAAGTATAATAGCTGCCATGTTACCCGTTTTATAGTTATTCATAAGAGATGCCAACAAGTATGGGCTTGTTGATTGATCAGCATGACCATTAATGCCATACGATCCTCTAAGCTTCAACATGTTCAGCCAATCTCTATCCACCAGAAAATCTTCTTCAGACAGGTTCCAGCCGGCGCCAAATGACCACAAAGGACGGTAGCGGTATTTTGGATCAGAACCAAACAAATCGGTCTGGTCAACCCTTACACTCGCAGTAAAATTATATTTATGGCGCAAGGTATAGCCTGCATTGGCATACAAAGAAAAGAAACGGTGTGTTACCTCGTTAAGATAATCGTCAGGCTCCAAACGTTGAGCATTCAGGTTGTATAACTCACCTGGCACTCCATTCACAAGAGCCTCCCAGTCCATGTATTCGGTCGATAGAATCTTATCATCGTAACCATAAACGGTAGTGCGTTGAAAATTACGTGATGCTTCCATGATTTCGGTTCCCGCAATAGCCGTTATATTATGCTCGTCTAAAAAGTTACGATCAAAGTTTAGCTGATTCCGAAAGGTATAGTTATCGTAACCAGTAAAAGCACTTTGCAATGCGCCATTATTCGGTACATAGTAGTTTAATGACTGACCATCCAGAACCGCATAGCGATTGATCATCTCACGCATTTTAAAGCTCTCTTTCTCAGAATACCTGTTTTCTTTATTTCTAATACTTTCGTACTGGAATTTGGTGGTATAACTTAGCCCATCGAATAGTTGTAAATTCGCGTCAACAAACAGACGGAGGTTCTGATTTTGTGATTTTCTGAAATCCTTGTCCAGCTCCTCCATCACATTATAACCAATATCATGCATCCCTTCAATCTGCTGTATTTCAGCTAGTCGTTTGAGATTGTACTTATAATATCGAAGTGGATTGCCGTCTTCGTCCATCATTTGCTCGTAAGGCATGGCATCAGTCATCCCTCTAAGTCCTGCATGATTTTTTGAGCTTTTAAAAGATAAATTACCGCCATAGCTCAATGAAAACCATTCTCTTAGTTGAAGTTGATTTTTGAGGTAGAAGTTATAAGCCTTATCATTCTCATTTTGAACCAACAGTTTATTAGTAGTGGCATTGGCCGAAAGCACCAGGTTCGATTTTTCACTGGCATTTCTGAATGTCAGATTATATTGCTGCCTCAGCGGGTTTTGATAAACTTCATCGCGGTACTTGCTACGATAGTTGATGCCTCTTAGCGTGCTGATTTTGCCATCAACCTCGTTTTGTGTCAACTCCCCATTGGCCAGCATTTTGTAATAGTTCACCACCTTTGAATAAACCCGCTGTTCACTATCCAATGTATTAAAGTAACCAACAGGATCAGCCTGGTAATTTGGATTATTTTCCAGGTAATGCAACTCATAATCAATCACATCGCTTGAAGAAGCATAGTTAAAGTAATCAAGATCCGGTTTATCCGTCACCGTCCAATCGGCACTAAAGTCAACCTGTGTAGTTCCCTTTTTGGCCTTTTTGGTGGTCACCACCACAACACCATTTGAAGAACTGGCGCCATAAATTGATGCCGCCGCCGCATCTTTTAATACGGTTACCGATTCAATATCATGCACATTAATGGCCGAGAAACCACTCGTTGTGGGTATCCCATCCACAACAACTATGGGACTGTTCTGAGAACTGAATGTTCCTTTCCCCCTGATAACCAACTCCCCATTGTAAGAGTTAAGACCGGCCACCTTTCCTTCTAAAGCGGTTGTAATGTCCGATACAATCTGTGTTTCCAGGTCTTTTTCGTCAACAATAGAGTAAGAGCCGGTTGAGCGTTCTTTAGAAATTGTTTGATAACCGGTAACAACCACTTCATTTAAGCCGGCAATGGTTTCGGTTAGGATGATGTTGAATTGAGATTTATCTCCAATAAGTTCAGTTACAGTATCAAATCCCAACATGCTTATAAACAGAACAGGTGCTTCCTGAACGCGTGGGTATTGTAATGCAAACTCCCCATTTATATCGGTAGCTGTTCCAATAGTGGTGTTCTCCAACATAACAGCAACTCCGGGCAAAGGCTCGCCGTTCTGATCCGTCACTTTACCGGTAATGGTAACTTTCTTTTCGGGCTGTTGCGTTACCTGATTCACTGCAGGTGATGCTTTTTTGATAATAAAGGCATCATTCTTTTTTTCGTAGGTCAGCCCTTTATCAACGAGTATCTCATTCAGAATTTCTTCCAAATTACCACTCACATTTACCTCCAGATTGTCAAAATTACTCACATGTTCCTGGTTGAACACAAACACAAACTTGGTTTCACTTTGAATTTTCCAAAGAAGTTGCTCGAGGCTGATGCCTTTTTCATTAATTGTGACCATTTGGCCTTGCGAGAACACACTGGCACTCACCTGCATAAAAGCAGCCAGCAAAAAAACTGACGTAAGTTTCATAACTCTCATCCATTTCTCCTCTCTTTTGCCCAAAGGCATCAAGAGGTGTAACATTTTTTTCATACTTTTGTTATTGCATTTGACATTGAGCCAACTCGTTATTGGCTTTAATTAACTCACTGGGGAGTGCTGGTAACACTCCCTAGTTTTTTTGAGTGGGACTCACCACTATATTGTTGTTATCAATTTTAAATACTATTTCTTCCGTTGCCTCAAGCATCTCAAGAATACTGGTAATACTCTCATAGCGCTTTAGGTACAGGGAATATTCACTATACTTTATTTGTTGATTGGTATAAAAAACGTTGGTATTATACCAGCGTGACAAGTCATCTAAGATAACCTCCAAAGTAGCCCGGCGATACATAAACATCCCGTCTTTCCAGGCGGTATACTGCGCTGCGTCCACCTCATGTATCACTGTTTCATCGGAAGTAATTACTGCTTGCTGGTTAGGCTTTAAAATATCGCTGCTCCCATTAGAACATAAAGCAATGCTTCCCTCACAAAGGGTCACATAATTGGCCTTATCAGCGCCATAGGCTCTGATGTTAAAAGCGGTTCCTAATACCCTTATCCGGTTGGTTCCCGAATACACGTAAAACGGTTTTTCACTATTTGGTGCCACCTCAAAATAGGCCTCCCCTTTTATGTATACACTGCGGCTATCGCCTGCAAAGTGCTCGGGATAACGTAGCTCCGACTCAGCATTGAGCCAAACGCTGGTTCCATCGGCTAAGCTCAACTGGTATTCACCCCCACGAGGTGTCTGTAAGATGTTGTATTTTATTTCACTCGATTCTCCTGCATTTTGACTGTAGCTAAGCCTGCTGGCATCAATTGTTAGCTCTGTATTACTTAATATGATTGTGGTATCATTCTCTCCCAGCTCAACCGATTGGCCACTGGCCAATGTTAAAACAGCTCTGTTGGAACCCGGCTGAATCGCTTCGCTCGTTTGGGTAGGAACTGTCTTTTTCATCGGGGCATTGGTATTCAAAAGCCAGTAAACACCAAAAATTACTAGGAGAGATGCCGCCACACTACCAGCTTGCCAAAGTACCTTTTTAAGCGGGAACACCGACTTGTGCAGTATTACTTTTGCTTGCACCTTCTCCCAGGCCTGTTCGGCACTAAAACGCGCCATGGCCTCCTTTCTGGTCTCCACAAACTCTTCGGCTTTGATCTTTCTGTAAAGCTGTGTGTTAGCGGGCGACTGATTCAGCCAGTCATTCAACTGCATTTGCTCATCTTCATTCAACCCCCAACTCATCTCTTTGGTGATCAATTGAATAATGCGTTGACTATCTATATTTGAACTATTCATTTTTAATGACATTGTTGACTTAATACACTTTAAGGACGTAGGTGGGTGAACCGGGTGAAAAAAAAATGTGATTATCGAAAAAATTGCCACCCAACAGAAGACGCCTACTGAAGGCATCGGGTCAAATAGGCGACCCAGTTAAAGGCTTGTAGCAATGCACTTAGCCAAATAGCTGAGTGCTGAGTATCGCCAACTCAAACACGTGATCTTTTAACAGCTCCCTCAGCTTGGTATAAGCATTTTTTTTCAGTGTTTTAACGGTATTGATGGAGATGTTTAAGCTTTGGGCAATTTCATTATTCGCATAACCCCTTAAGCTTAATTTAATAATATGCTGACTTCTTTCCGGTAGTTGACCAACTGCCTGATGCAGCACATTGAATACTTCCTCCTCAATGTAAGCTAAATCGATAAGCTCATACCCCTCAGCGGGTTCATCACGGAATTTTTGTTGAACCTTTTGATGGCGTAAGTAGTTGAGGCTTTTATTTCGGCAAATGGAATAAAGATAGACCTTGGCCTGCTTGAGCGACGCCTGCGAATGCCGGTTTCGCCAAAATTCAATCATCGCATCCTGAGCAATATCTGAAGCCACATCCTCAGCACGGACAAATTCATCACAGAAATTACTTAACGCCGGGTAAAAAGCATCAAAAAACAATTTAAAGGATGACATGCTTCCCTGTGCAATTTCTTTAATATGTTGATCGCTAATGAGCATTAAACGTAGCTTTTCGGCATTTAAAGGGACAAAACTAGCAAAATATCAACAATCTGCTTTTTTAAAAATAAAGAGGCGCAAATAAAATTTATCAGAGCGATACACCATCCTTAAATAAAGGGATTGAGTATCAGGGAACCTACAGCAACCGCCAGTAGCAGCCACAATATGAAAGCAGAACAAATTTTGCTTGTTGTGAATATTATCCAGATATCATTAATAATTAAATTCGTGGCCTTCTAAGTATAAAAATTATTTCTATCTTCATCGTATCGAAAAATATTAACCATACCTCGTTATCAATGCAATCTGTTATACAAGGACAATACTTCCTGATGGACAGAACATTAAAGTCAGTGAACTTCTTCAATAGTTCGGTCAATGCCAACGAGCTCTGCATTTATGAGGTGTTTCGGGTAGAAAACGGGAAACCGCTTTTTCTGAAAGAGCATATTAGCCGACTTAAAAACAGCCTGCAGATTGCCAATAAACAAGCCAATATTAAAATTGAATATTTATCCAGAAGGCTAAAAACATTATTCGCTGCCAACACCATTACCAATGGCAATGTAAAGCTGGACCTGCGCTTTATGGATAGCGGAGAACAGGTGTTTATGGCCTATTTTATCCCCACCAATTATCCAACAGCAGAACAGCTGGAAAAAGGTATTCAGTGTAGCCTTCAGTTTGCCGAACGCCATCACCCAAGGGCGAAAATTTACAATGCCAAGGTAAGAGAAACAGCTAACACAATTATTGAACAGCAACATGTCTACGAAACCTTGTTGGTGAATAAAGACAACTGCCTCACCGAGGGAAGTCGCTCCAATCTGTTTTTTATCCAGCATAACCAACTGATTACTGCCGATGATTCGCTTGTACTGCCTGGTATCATGCGACAGCAGATAATCAACATTGCTCAAAAATTAAATATCGCTGTCATATATAAATGCTTGCCAATTGAAGAAATTGAGCAGGTAGATGCCGGATTTATCAGTGGTACTTCCCCACGCATGCTTGCCATCAATCAAATTGGCCCTCATCCCTTAACAGTAAACAATCCTGTTTTCGCACAACTAAGAGACGCCCTCAACCAACACATTGCTGCACAACTGACCTAAACCTACTGGATGGATGCAAAAAAGGAGGGTTGCCCCTCCTTTACCACTCATATCAACTAATCCCATTAAGGGAGTTCAACCAAATTATAATCATTGATGTTGGCACGCGGCACAGCTGCCTCAAACTGCTTGTTGATGGCATCGATAAACGCGTTGGCGATAATGGCAGAGCCACGCCCTGTTGCATGAATTCCATCCAGCGAAAATAAGCCACCACTTACAAATCCAGAGGTGTAACGATTTCCATCAATAAGAAGTCCGGTTGTGCTGGCTGCATCCATCAGCGTTGCCAAATCAGCTAAAGCTAAGTTCTTTTCTTTGGCCAAAGCTGCAATGGAAGCATTGTAAGCCAAACGGGCGTCCTCAATGGCCTTCAGTTCGGTGGCGTCCAAAACATACTCATCAGGAATCGGCACCTGCGTGCCCCATCCTTCTGTTTTGATCTTGTCAGTTGGTAAATTCAACAAAAACTTTTCACCTTCTTTTATTTGACGAATGCCGTTTAACAGAAAGTCATCATCCTCAATTACCAATGCATTGGCTCCCTCTTTAAACTCAATACGCGGCAGACCGTTTGCATCGGCCGCAGCATTGTAAGTGGCATAGGCCCCATTCAATACACCAGCTGTGGCCTGATCCAGTGGTAAGGCATTATAAGGCACTGTATTAAAAAAGGGTATTGCCTCAATAGCAGGAATATTAGCAATCACAATATCGGCACCTCCAGCCTGAATGGCGTCAATAATGTTAGAAAGAGCCCCGGCATAAACCAGCGGATTGGTAATTTCATCGCTTTCGCCACCTGCCAGTGCATAAGTCAACAAATCATTATTACCCAGCCACAGCGATACAAAAGTAGGCTTTGTAGCCAGTGCATCGCCCAACACGGTAGCTTCCATAGAACTTGCAAAACGGGCAAAGAACTTATTCAAATGAGGATAGGCAGGATACGGTTCGGGTAGCTCGCCCATGTGTATCACTTTCGCACCTGGAATGCCAAAGTTTTGGTTATCGGCACTATACGCATCTTCTGCAAAAATGCCCATATCTCCTAAACCTGGCACTGGTTTGAATGCGCCATTTACCACTTTCAGTTCAAAATAACTATTGTTTTGGTTTTCAGCCAAAACAGTTGTTCCTACACTGCCTTCGGATTGAACCAATGGCTGATTAAACGATTCGCTGCCAGCATACATCAACTGCTGGCCGAGAATATAGCTAAAGCTTTCCTCTTGTCCACGGCGTCCCAGCGCACCATCGGTATAACCAGCCGTATATGAATCGCCAATGGCAATGAATTTTGAAAAATCTGCTGTTCCGCTCGATGGCTTAAACTCATCTACGCTGGGCTCGCAGGCGGCAAAAAGAGCTACCGCCATTAACAGCATGTACTGATATATTGTTCTTTTTATCATTATCCTGTCCGTTTTAGAATGAATAATTTACTCCAATACCCGGAATTACAGCGTTGGTGTAGTAAGTTCCGTAGAAATTTGACGGTGCATAACCATCTTCCCTTTTCTCGCCGTGTATGTACAGCAGAGAAGCGTCCAATGACAGTTTATCATTAATTTGGTAACCACAACCTAAGGACATTCCAATTTTATTGGTTCCTGGAGTTTCGGGTGTTAACAAATCTTCGGCAATAGGCGTGCTGTCGTAATATATACCACCTCTGAACTGAATTTTCTCGTTTAAAGTGTACTCAGCACCCAAACGGTAAATCATTGTGTTTTCAAAGTCACGCACATTGTGTGAATCCTGCAACATAGGGGTATTGTTTTCGAAATCGAAATTTAAACTCTGATAAGCCGACCACTCCACATATTGTAAATCGGCAGCCAGTAAAAGCTTATCGTTCACCTGATAGCCAACGCCAAAAGTAATATTAGCAGGCAAAGGCAGCTCACCCTTAAAGTTGGTGCTGCGTGGAAAACCGGTCTCATCGTTGTATAACGATGAAGGTACGCTAAACGTGGCCTCACCTTCTTCCAGTTCCACCAATACTTTTGAACGATAGCTCAAGCCGAAGGACAGCTTTTCATTCGCCAAAAATGAGATACCAGCGTTAAACCCGTAGGCCCAGGTATTACCTGATAAATTAGCAGATGAAGTGCCATTGCTTGATTGCAAAGGCAGGGCTTTATTTAAATCCACACTTCCGTTTACAGCCATAAACCCAACACCTACCCCTAATTTATCGGTAATTTGATACGATACAGTTGGTTGAACAAAAATAGCTTGCAACGAAATGTCCTGAATCAGGAAATTGCCGTCCCAGTCATCGCCCCATTTTAACGAATTACCGTAAGGCGTTGTGACTGATAAACCCAAAGCTAACTTATCATTTACTTTAGTTGCCCCATAAAAATAAAATGGCGTGCCCATTGGGTTGTCTGATTTTGCCTCATATACTGATGGAGATTGCTTTTGAAAGGTGTTTTTTGAAAAAATGAAGCTACCTCCAAGCGAAAAATCATATTGTTTATCCATTAAACTTAAGGCACCTGGGTTAAAGTGCATACTTGTAGCACCCAAAACCAGGCCGGCACCGGTATGTCCCATGCCCACCTGTCTATTTCCTTGCAGATTAACCTGATAACCTTCAGCAAATAGCTGAAAACCAATCATAAGTAACCCACAGAATAGTCCTATTCTCTTCATAAAAGAATGATTAGTGAATATTTATTTAAGAAATTTAATTGCCGAAGATATTACATTTTTCCAAATATCGAACCATTTAAATAATTGATTATCAATCCTTTTGAATGTTTGAGTCATTTGTTCGAACGGCCAATAATTCAGTTTTAGCTTAAGTAATTAAATAACGCCCAGGTACTATACTTCAATAATTATCTGAAAAACAGAGCGCATTTAGAGTTTACAACCTTTAAACTTGGAAGAAAAACCTAAAAAGATTAATATTACATATCTAAAATCCTACAATATGTTAACAAAAAGCGACCTAAATCAAATTCAACAAAAGGCGATAGATTCAACGGCCATCAACCAGCAAATCAACCACTTCATTAATGGGTTTGAGTATGCTTTGCTGCTTAAGGCGGCAACTGTTGGTGATGGGATTATTCGCACGGATAAAGCACTTGAGACTAACTATATAGACTACTACAAACACGCACAAGAAAACGGAATTTCTGCCATCAAATTTGTACCGGCGTCGGGAGCAGCCACCCGCATGTTTAAAGCACTTTTTGAGTTTTTACATGCCGATGAAACCACTAAGGCTGATTTATTAAAACAAGCTCCATATGCTGAATTCTTTGCGCAAATAAGAAACTTTGCTTTTATCAGCGATCTCGAAAAAAGCATGAAATGCTCCATTGAACCGAGTGCTATTGATGCGGCACTGGCCACTCAGATTATAGAGCACCTACTACTGAGTAAAGGACTCAACTACGGCAGCTTACCAAAGGGGCTGCTTCAATTTCATAAAGCAGAAAATACAAGCGCTACTCCACTTGAGGAACACTTGAAAGAAACGGCACTCTACGCCACCATCAGTGGCATTGGTAAAGTACATTTTACAGTGAGCCCTGAGCATTACGACTTATTTAATAAGCAACTGCAAAAGTCACAGCGAGATATTGAGCAACATTACCAAACCAATCTTCAGGTTAGTTTTTCGTTTCAAAAGCAATCAACCGATACAATTGCCGTCACCCCCGATAATGAACCATTTAGAAAAGAAGATGGCACTTTGCTATTCCGACCGGCCGGTCATGGCGCCCTCATCGAAAATTTGAATGAACTGGAAGAAGAACTTATTTTCATTAAGAACATTGATAACGTGGTGCCCGAGCATCTTCAAAATGACACGGTTTACAACAAGCAGTTGCTTGCCGGGGTTCTGCTTTCAAAAAAAGACCAAGTATTCAGCATTTTAAATGAGCTTGACAAGGGATTGTCTGAGGATGCGATTCATCAAGGTCTTGATTTTTTAAATAAAGAACTACAAGTTGATATATCTGCCATCAAAACGCTTTCGCCACAGGCTCAAAAGGAACTGATAATGGATAGGTTGAACCGCCCAATGCGGGTTTGCGGCATGGTTAAAAACGAAGGCGAACCAGGTGGAGGACCATTCTGGGTTAAGCAAAAAGATGGAAGTGCCAGTCTACAGATTGTTGAAGGAGCTCAGATTGATCCCAACGATGAGCAGCAACAGCAAATCCTCAAATCGAGTACACATTTTAATCCGGTTGACCTGGTGTGCTATACAAAGGATTATAAAGGTCAAAAATTTGATCTGCTGCAATTCGTTGATCCGGAAACCGGATTTATTTCGCAAAAAACACAAAATGGCAAGGCACTTAAAGCCCTTGAATTACCAGGCTTGTGGAATGGAGCCATGGCGCATTGGCTCACATTTTTTGTGGAAGTGCCTGTGAGTACATTTAATCCGGTTAAAACAGTAATGGATCTACTGCGACCTCAACACCAACCACTGAAATAAGGATATAAAAAAATCCCTTACCCGCTTGGGCAAGGGATTTTCGCTTCATAGATTTGGAATTATTATAGATTATTTACTATAAGTCTGAAGGAATATTGACTCTGAACAGAACCAATTGCTCACAAATATATAAAAAATTGACATATTTACTAATTAAAACTAAATAGCAACTATAACTTGTTATTTAGAACCATTACTGCCACGATAGTTTTTATTCATACATAATTCATTGAATAAACTTACACTCACTCCTTCAATCTCTCCTTTGAAGAGCCCACAACAATATGGAACCTACCGACTCCAATCATTTAGTTATCTACAATATAAACACGTCAGTTGAGCATCGAACTCTTGCTTAAACATACCTTCTTTATCACTGCCTCAGGGCTGCTTTGGTCAGCAGGTAATCGGGTATTTTCTCATCAAATTGGATGCTGGTTATTTCCCAGTCGGTGCCCTCTCCTTGTTTAAGCACATCCTTAAAATTAAACTTCATTGGGTACCAACGCCCTTTTATCTGTTTAAAATCACTTAGAACAGTGCGTTTCAACAACTGCCCGCTCTTTGCATACAGCTCCTCTTTAACAGGCAGAAAATAGGCCTCATCAACCCATAGCTTACGCGAATAATAGGCGATATTATCCACCTTGGCCGTCAGCTTTAGCACAAATACTTTACGGCCATCAACGGTATCGGTCGTCTCCAATTCTGCCTCATAATTATCCTGTAATCGTCGATCATCCATCATGTCTTCGTATGATAAATCAGAGCCCATCACCGACTGCCGCAGCATATGCCCTGATATCTGGACAATGCGATCGTTAGCCGGGTAGTAAGTCCATAACTGCTCATCGAGCTTTAACATCTTCGTGCCTTTCTCTCTGGCTGGCGACAGGTATTCGGTAAACGATTTTTCGGTACCTATTGTGTAGCTAACCGAAGTAATGGTGCGACTGTTACGACGCCCATGAATGGTCATGCTCGATTCAATGATCCGGCTTTCGGCCGACATATTATCGTCTATCTTTTTGATGATTTCATCGGCTGTTTGTCCATTAACTGATAAGGTCAGAGTAGCTATCAGCAGTAGAGTTATTAATCGTGTCATATATAATTTATTTTAGTTGTCAATTGTTAGTTGGTAGGCATTAGTAGATGTGATACAGATAAAAACTAACTCCTAACCGTGATTGATACATTCCTACACCCGATTCCTGGGTTCCTACAGCTCTGTTCCTGGGTTCCTCAATCCAAAACCTAACAGTTTACACCTCCAGCTCTTTAAACAGCTGCGCTGTTTTGCGCTTGTAGATGGCGTATCCGGCCAGGGCGTTCCCCAGTGTCATGGCCAGCAGACCCGGGATAAAGCCGATGTAAAACAGTTCGGGCGATACCTTGGCTCGATAAACGGTGGGCATCATCATGGTAACATTCTCCATCATGGCACTGAAATCAATACCATTCTCCTGCAAATAATAGCATATAGTAATGCCCAAGGCAGATCCCAACACTGAACCGATAGATCCGATAATAATGGCTTCATATACAATGGTTCGAAAAATATGCGCTTTTTCTTCACCCAGTGCCAATCGCACACCATATTCGGTGTAACGACGTAAACCACCTAACAAACCCGTGTTCCATAAAACAATAGACATGGCAATTACAAATATCATCACCATCATGGCACTCATGTTATCAGCCATATCCAGGTATTGTTTCAATGATGGCTCATCGCGTAATCGGACCATCACTGGTGCAAACTCGTCAGTGTCCGCTGTATATAGCTTATTGAAGTGTTCGCGCACAGCCAATGCCTTCTCATCATCGTACAGCCCCGATTTGAAGTAGCCCAATACCTCGCCGGCAGCATCCTCCATATCAAAGGCTTGTTCAGCATCGGTTATGTCCATAATAATAGCTCCCCGGTCGAGCATGGCCATTCCAAAATTAATGGTGCCACACACCTCGAAGGTTGGGACCACCATGCTGCCATACATGGTAGTACCCAATATGGAAATTGCATCACCAATGCGCACATTAAAGCGCTCAGCAAATTCATTACTAATCAATACTTCTCCTGTCTGCTGTGGCATGCGTCCCTGCACAATGGATTTGGGTATATTGAGCCGTTCGGCCTCCTTAGAACCGGGTGATAGCAAGTCAACTGCCCGGCCAGCCGCCGGTCCCTGCGCCCTGGTTTCGCCATTCGCATCGGGCACATCCAAAAGGCCACCAAACTGGATGCGCCGCACCCACTCCATCTCCGGGTAGTCAGTCTGCAACTGGCGAATGAGTTCACTTACCTCCAGTAAGGCCAGATCATTGGGGATCTGCGCTTCATTTTCGGCATAGGCCCGGGTCATCACCTTCACATGACCCATGGTGTAGTTGGCATTCATGTCAATCATATCGCCAAACACTCCTTTCATCCAACCACTCATAAATACGGTTAGAAACACGCCTAACGAGACCACAATTACCGGCAGCAGGCTTCGGCTCTTATCGCGTAGTATACCTTTAATTAAAAATTGTATCATGATTCGTTAATTAGTCAGTAGTTAAAAAGACTTAGTAGTGAGATATGAGTAATGAGACTCATTGAGATGATGTCAAAATATTATAATTCAGTCCTTACATATCAAACAGCTAACCTCTTTTTCTAAAATCAACTTTAGTATTTATTGGTCAGTAGATTGCGTATCAACCATACCTGTTCTTTTTCTATGCTCTATCCATATTTCTCTTCTCTATTTTCCTTTCAGTGCATCCGTTGGGCTCATATACGCTATTTTACGTGCCGGTATAAAACTGACGATGGTGGAGGACACCAGCACAATGAGCAACGAGCCCAACACCAGCTGCCAGCTGTAATAAGGATACACGCGATCGGCAATGGTAATGCCCATATCGGCACTGCCAAAGTTGATACCGATGGTGTTAATCCACACAAACAGCGGAATGCCATAAACCGCCCCCAATAAGGCCGCCAGAATACTGTGCACACCGCCTTCAATGGTAAAGATGCCCACCACCTGCTGGCGGGTTAAGCCCAAAGCGATGTAGGTACCAATCTCCTTCTTGCGTCTGAAGATGGCCAGTATCTGCGTATCAAAGATGGCCAGCAAAGCAATCATCAATAATATCAGCTGAATAATACGGCCGCTGATGCGCTCCGAGTTAATTAGGGCATCCAGCTCCTTAAGTAATTCGTCTGCCGATTGATATTGCCAGTTGACTAGTTGGGGAACCTCCATCAGGCCACTCACCAGCAGCGTCGCCTCGTTGTTAAAATTCATCATCTGCTGCATCACTTCATAATCGATATACACCTGTCCCTGGTCGGCCTCGGCCACGTCACAGTGAAAGATATGAGTGATTCGTACCTTGGTGGCATCAAAAGTACCGTGCTTGTCGCGCCAACGCAACAGCACATCATCGCCCACTTTCAGCTGGGTGGCTTTCGCCATTCGTTTACCAATTATCACCTTTGTGATGCCCCCGTTCCCTTCCAATGCAGTGGTCGGTAGTTTTAAAATAGATTGACCTGGTGGTATGCCTCTCAGCAGTATACTCTGCATCCTTCCCTGCGGATAGATAGTTGCCTGCTGAAGCAGCTCTGGCACCATCTGACCACGCTGAATCCACCTCTGCGCTTTTGTGCCAACAGGCTGATGAGCATCGTTGATGGTATATACATCATACTTATCGTAGTCAGGATGCCAGTATTGCCCTTGTCCTATCTCCCAGTCCTGCGTATCATTGCGACTTTGGCGGTTCCAGCCATCAATCATACCATTGTAAAAAATAATGAGCACAAAGGCCAGCGACAGCACACTTACATTGAGCCAGGTGCGTAAGCCTGCTCCCAAAATATTTTTATAAGCCAGTTTAAATGCGACCATTTTTTAAGTTTAGAGGTGATAGTTTAGTAGTTCATGGTTTAAAAGCCTCAAGAGCTAGCTGCTAGAAAATAGCGATTTTCATTACGCTTAATTATCTTTTTCATTCTGCCTTCAAACTACTGCCGTTAAAAAGCTGATGGCTGATAGCTATTCCCATTGTACTTCACTCTTTTTTTGTCTTCTGTCCTCCGCCTTTTATCTTGTGTCTTATTTCTTGCATCTTATGTCTTTATTACTGTATTTTCCCTTTCAGTGCTTCCGTTGGATTCATCCTGGTAATCTTTCGAGCCGGCAGATAGCTCACGATGGTTGATGTGATGACGACCAGCACGATGGTAGACAGGATGAGGCGCACGCTGTAATAGGGATAGATGGTGGCAGCCATGGTGATACCCACGTCCACATCGCCAAAATTAAGCCCGATGGCATTGAGCCAAATAAAAAATGGAATGCCATAGGCTGCTCCTAATACTATGGCCAGTATGCTGTGCACTGCCCCTTCGATGGTGAAGACACCGACCACCTGCGAGCGAGTAAGCCCCAAGGCGATAAAAGTGCCTATCTCCTTCTGCCGACGAAAAATGGACAGCACCTGTGTATCAAAGATGGCCAGCAAAGCAATGAGCAACAGCACGGCTTGCAGCACCATACCACCTCCTTTTTTCGATTCAATCAGCTGGTCGAGCTCTGCCAATAAAAACTTTAAATCCTTAAACTCCCAACCAGCCATCGTGGCTGGTTCCTCCTCTCCGGTCACCAGCAGCGTGGCATCGCCTTTTAAGCCCATCATGGCTTGCATGGCTTCAAAATCGACGTATATCTGCCCGTTATCTATCGAAGGCACATCTGCATTAAAAACCGATACAATGGTCAGCTCTGTAGCATCAAAGGTGCCATTTTTATCACGCCAGCGCAGCAACACCTTATCTCCTTCGGCCAGTTTGGCGGCCGTAGCCATTCGCTTACCAATGACAGCTGATAAACCATCAGCCCCGCTTTTCAGGTCATGGGTAGGTAGTTTAAGCAGCTGCTGGTTATGTGGTATGCCTTTGAGCAGTACGGTCTGCATGCGTCCTTGCGGATAAATGGTCGCTTGCTGAATCAACACCGGTACCAGGCTTCCGTCCTGTACCCTGCTGGAGGTTTGTGCATCCAATGGCTGGTGTGCATCTTTAATGCTATACACATCCAGCTTATCGTAGTGAGGATGCCAGTATTGCCCGTTGGCCACTTCCCACTGCTGCGTATCCTTACGTCCCTGCCGGTTCCAGCCATCAATCATCCCGTTATAGAAGATGATGAGCACAAAGGCAAAGGACAAAACACTCACATTTAACCACGTGCGCGTGCCTGCTCCAATCAGGTTTCGATATGCCAATTTAAATGCGACCATGTTTTAGTTGAGAGTTATGAGTTTAGAGTTTGAGTGAAAGCTGATAGCTATTACCATGGCATTTCAGCCTTTTCCGTCATCCGTCTTTTATCTTGTGTCTTTTTTTCAGTGTATAGAGTTGAAAAGTTGAATGATTGTGGGTCTGTTCAATAAACTGTGCCATCCGTCTTTTATCTTATGTCTTGTGTCTTTTAATAGCTGACAGAGACTAGCGATTCTAATGGAGCTTCATTCCTTTTCTTCTGCCTTCTGCCTTGTAACTACTGACTACTGGCTAATTCCACTTGCTCATCGGCTACCACTTTCCCATCGGCCAAGGATATTTTTCGATGCAAATACTGCATCACCTTTTCATCATGCGTCGAAAAAATAAATGTTACACCGAGCTCTTCATTTAGCTTCTGCATGGTTTGCAATATATGGTGTGAATTTTTAGAATCCAGATTAGCCGTTGGTTCATCGGCCAGCACAATCTCGGGCCGTTTCACCATTGAGCGTGCAATAGCGACGCGCTGACACTCGCCACCCGACAGCATCGATGGTTTTGATTTCTCCTTATCGGTGAGCCCAACCCATTCAAGGGCCTGCATTACCGCCTTACGTCGCTCCTGAGCCGTGTAATTTTGCAATAACAGTGCAAACTCCACGTTCTCATAAACGGTATAAACCGGCAACAGGTTGTAGGTTTGAAAGATAAAACCTATGTGATGATTGCGTAGCTTGGCCGCCTGTTTTTGAGACAAATTGGCGATAGACTGTCCCAATACGGTGGCATTTCCTTCGCTCGGAACATCTAAAGACCCAATTATATTGAGCAGGGTGGTCTTGCCAGAACCGCTTGGTCCGACCAGTCCGGCAAACTCACCTTTGCCAAAACTAAGGTTGATATTGGTAAGTGCTGTAAATGTGCCCTTCCCAACAGGAAATCGCTTTGTCAAATGCTCCAATTGTATGATTTGGTTATTCATATCTAGAAATATTATATCATCAACAACAATTAGCTTTACTATTAACCCACTATCAAACTAAAAGGCAATACCACTAATTATTAAACTGTTACAAACCTACTCAAACCGTCCCCCTTCGCCAAGGGGGGAAATCCATTAGGTCATTGAATATTGCTCTAATGCGCATAGGGCACTGAGTTAAATTTTAGAACTCTGGTTATTAGAAATTATATACCAACATTAGCTGAATGCCTTTGCCAGCAAACAAGTTTTCGGCACGCCCTTGCAATGGCATGTTATAGTCATCCGGATTCCAATACGCCATCATATTTAAAGCAAGTGTATTGTATTGCTTAGTCCAATTGATAAAATTGTACCACTTTTGGTCGTCCCAACTGTAAAATATAATGGTATTAACGGTATCGAATATGCCAAAAGGATAATTCATGGATAGTGCTGATATATTTATAGCATTCGTCAAACCAAAGGCCTTTTCATCAAAAGAAGTTACTAAATGTTCGGCAATTATGCCCAAGCCATTTCCCCAACCAAAGGTATAATCCAGGCCAAGATTCATAGTTAGCTGATTACTCAGCTCACCTAAGTCCCTGTTCATATGCACCCAGGCTCCTTCTAACCAAAAGCCAAGCAGCTTATCGAAACGCGCATCTAAGCCCAGGCGATGTTCCGGAATTCGCTCAAAAGCAGGAATCGAACCATTCATTTGGCGACTATCGGCAGTGCGATGGTGGTACGAAATGGCTGCCTCCCCCAATGGAATCGGTACCTGAAACCGCCCTCCTAACTCCGGGATTTGTGAATGACTCTGCGCCCACTCCCAGCCTTTTTCTTTATTATTGCCATAGAGAACCCATACCCATAAGTTGGCATTATTCATGAAGTAATAGCGCATTAATCCACCCCATACACCATCGGTTAACTGTAGCGGATCGCGCGGGTCCACCTGATCGAACCACATTAGAGGGCGCAACAAGGTGGCTGATCCAAAATTAATTTTCTGGAGTCCCAGCCGCAACTCCATCTGCCTGGTAGTGTACCGTGCCCACATCCGATAAGGACTAAAATTCCCATGCCATTTATGAGAATTGGGGATATGAAAGCCTAGCTCTCCAACTAGATCTGCAGAAGCTTTAAAATCTAAGGCCCGATTGGCATTCAGACCAATTGTATAAGTCGCCTGCGGTATAAAACGTCCTCCCAGGTATAAAGGATATGTATTGTCTGGATTGTAATGCATCCACCCAACAAGCTGCCCCTGAAAATCAATCACAGCAGAATCGGCAACTACCTGGGCCTCTAATGAAACCCATCCAACAAGCAAACTTATGAGCAGTGCATTTTTCATCATTTTTATTTTGCGGGCATCATTCCATAAAACAGAAAGCGCATATTCTCCATTATCAATTCACCTGGCGAATTGTATGCTCCCAATAGCGCATCATCATTTACCGTTTGAATCATCAGGTTCATTTGGTAGAGAATAAAATCGATGCGTACATCTTGTCTAATTTCACCGTTGACCTGCGCCTGTTGGAGAAAATCAGTAAAAATAGCCACGCTCTGATCGTTGTATTTCTGGATAAATGCAAGCAGTCCGTTTTCGGTATTTGCATAAATATCTTTGAGAAACTCCACACTCATGTTACGCGTGCCTTCCATCTTCATGTGCATCATCTGCTCCACCTTCTGCTCAAAAGTCAAATCAGAGTTAATAAGCGCTTCAAACTGGTCGATGGATAGCTCCATAAGGCTCTTGAGGATGGATTTAGCCAGTTCAATCTTATTCGGAAAGTATTTATAAAAGGTCATTTTACTTGCTGAAGCCTCCTTGCAGATTTCCTCAATACTTACCCGTTTCAAGCCGTATTTCCAAAACAACTCTTTCCCTGTAGTTGTAAGCGCCTGGTATTTTTTGCTCTTGGTAAAGTCCTTCATATCCAATTTACAATCCATACAAATATATACGTTTTAAATACTTTTAGATGCTTTTCGTCTATATTTTTGACCAAAGTCAATAAAAGGTGACTAACTCACCATACATTTGAATTGAAATTCATTATCACTTCAATTTTGAAACAGAAAATAGCGCATAAAAAAGCCGGAATCACAAATGCGATTCCGGCCTTACAAAATGAATAAATTCAATTATTTCTTCAATGCTTTATAAATGTAATAAACGCCAGCAATAACGAAAGGTACACTTAGCCACTGCCCCATTTTCAGCGTCATATCCATCTCCCAGGCTTCCTGCACCTCCTTTACATATTCAATAAAGAAACGTGAACCAAAAATACCAATCAGAAAGATTCCGAATATTAGGCCTTGCTTTTCTTTGGCTTTAGTTTTCCAATAGGTGAAGAACACCACCACAAAGGTTAACAGATAACACAGCGCTTCATAAAGCTGTGTCGGATGCTTGGCAACTTCTTCTCCTCGGCGTTCAAACACAAATCCCCAGGGTAAATCTGTTGCGTGACCGTATATCTCTGAATTCATAAGGTTTCCTAAACGAATGAAAACAGCGGCGAGGGCTACCGGCACTACCAGACGATCTAGCGTCCAAATCATGCTACGTCTGGTCACTTTCTTTGAATAGTAATACAGGGCAATTAAGATACCAATGGCTCCTCCATGACTGGCCAACCCTCCTTCCCAGATCTTAATAATGTCGCCAGGATTCTGTGCATAATGGTCCCAACCGTAAAATATAACGTGCCCTAGACGTGCCCCAATGATGGTGGCAATTACCACGTACATAAACAATTTATCGAGCCACTCCTGCTGAATACCTTCCGATTTAAACATGCGCTCTATGATGTAATAGCCTAACATAAAGCCCATGGCAAACAGTAAGCCGTAGTAGCGTACATGAATTGGTCCTAAGGAGAATATTTCCGGGTCTACGTTCCAGTTGATTGAATTGAGTATCATAATTTTAGTATCAAGATTTTAGTATCAAGTATCAAGACAAAGAACCTTTAAGCTCTTATGCCTTGACACTTATGTCTTATATCTAAAGCCTACTGATCTTTACCGTGGCATTGCTTGTATTTCTTACCGCTACCACAGGGACAAGGCTCATTACGTCCTACTTTCTTCTCCACACGTACCGGCTCAACTCGCTCAGGCCTTTTTGGTGCACCTCCCTGAGTATTACCGCCGCCTCTGCTAAACTCATCCTTACGAGCCTGCATCTTACTATAGTCCTGACGCTTGCGCTCCTGTGCTTCCTGAACACCATCCGCATTCTGAATTGGAATATGTCCTTTAGCAAGCAAGGAGACCACCGCCTTGTTATTCTCTCCAATCATCGACTTAAACAGGTTGAATGACTCAAACTTATAAATCAATAGCGGGTCTTTCTGCTCATAGGTTGCATTTTGTACCGCCTGACGCAAATCATCCAACTCACGTAAATGCTCCTTCCATGCTTCGTCGATGGTTACCAGCATCGATGCTTTCTCGAAGGAGCGCACCAGTTCTACTGATTCTGTTTCGTAGGCTTTTTTCAGGTTGGTGGTAATCTGATATACTTTTTGTCCATCACTGATAGGCACCACAATGTTCTTGTACATCTCAGACTTGGTCTCGTATACATCTTTAATCACCGGATTGGCCTGCTTTGCAATCATTTCACCCTTGCGTTTGTAGGCTTCCCACATTTTTGCAAACAACTGCTCGCTCAACTCTTCTGCACGCCCTTTCAGGAACTCCTCTTCGGTGAATGGCGACTGAGCCGAGAAGACGCGAATCATCTCTAACTTGAAGCCTTCAAAATCACCTGAAGCCTGATATTCTGCTACAATATCACTACAGGTATCCATCATCATGTTAGAAATATCTACCTGAATACGCTCCCCATACAAAGCATGACGGCGCTTGGTGTAGATCACTTCACGCTGTGAGTTCATTACATCATCGTATTCCAACAGGCGCTTACGAATCCCAAAGTTGTTCTCTTCCACCTTCTTCTGGGCACGCTCAATGGACTTGGTAATCATGCTGTGCTGAATCATCTCACCATCTTCCAAGCCCAGGCGGTCCATGTATTTCACGATACGATCGGAACCGAACAGACGCATCAAATCATCTTCCAGAGACACGAAGAACTGCGAAGAACCCGGATCTCCCTGACGCCCGGCACGACCACGTAACTGACGGTCGACACGACGTGATTCGTGACGCTCCGTACCAATAATGGCCAAACCGCCAGCTTTCTTCACCTCGGGTGTTAACTTAATATCGGTACCACGACCCGCCATGTTGGTGGCAATGGTAACAATACCCGGCTGACCCGCATCAGCCACAATCTCAGCCTCACGCTGGTGCAGCTTGGCGTTCAGAACATTGTGCTTGATGCCTCGCATCTTCAGGGTACGGCTTAATAGCTCCGAAACTTCTACCGAAGTAGTACCCACAAGGACCGGACGTCCTTTCTCTACCAAACGGATAATTTCTTCGCTTACCGCATTGTATTTTTCGCGCTTGGTTTTGTACACGATATCCTCCATGTCCTTGCGCTGAATCGGACGATTCGTTGGAATTACCACTACATCCAGTTCGTAGATATCCCAAAGTTCGCCTGCTTCCGTTTCGGCTGTACCAGTCATACCCGACAGTTTGTTGTACATACGGAAATAGTTCTGCAAAGTAATGGTGGCATAGGTTTGCGTAGCCGCCTCAACAGTCACACGCTCTTTGGCTTCAATGGCCTGGTGTAATCCATCTGAGTAACGACGCCCTTCCATGATACGGCCCGTTTGCTCATCTACAATTTTCACCTTATTGTCCATTACCACATACTCTACATCTTTTTCGAACAAAGTGTAGGCTTTAAGCAGCTGGTTAATGGTATGCACGCGCTCCGACTTGATGGAGAAATTCTGTAGAATCTCATCTTTTTTCTTGGTTCGATCCTCTTCCGAGATGTTTTCTTTTTCCAGAATGGCAATTTCAGAACCTACATCGGGAAGCACAAAGAACTCAGGGTCTTCCGACGAGCCGGTAATCAGGTCAAGCCCTTTATCGGTTAACTCAATTGAATTATTCTTCTCATCAATAACAAAGTAAAGCGGATCAGTCACAATGTGCATGTTCTTGCTATTCTCCTGCATGTAGAAATTCTCGGTTTTCAACATGCTCGCTTTAACTCCCACCTCACTAAGAAATTTGATGATGGCCTTATTTTTAGGCAATCCTTTAAAGGCTCTCAATAGCAATAGAGCTCCTTCTTCCTGCTCTTTTTTATCGGCCGATTTCATTTTTTGTTTCGCCTCAGCCAGTATACCCGTTACCAGCTTTCTTTGAGCCTCTACAATTTTTTCAATTTTTGGCTTCAAATCGCCAAACAACTGATCGTCGCCTTTTGGAACAGGACCAGAGATAATCAATGGTGTACGGGCATCATCAATTAATACCGAATCGACCTCATCGACAATGGCATAATTGTGTTTGCGTTGCACTAAATCATCTGGTGAGATGGCCATGTTATCGCGCAGGTAGTCAAAACCAAACTCATTGTTGGTACCAAATGTGATATCGGCTTTATACGCAGCACGGCGCTCTGGTGAGTTAGGGCGGTGTTTATCGATACAATCAACCGACAAACCGTGGAACTGATACAAAGGCCCCATCCATTCGGAGTCACGCTTTGCCAGGTAATCGTTTACAGTTACCAAATGAACCCCGCGCCCTGCCAATGCATTGAGGAACACAGGTAAGGTGGCCACTAAGGTTTTACCTTCACCCGTTGCCATCTCGGCAATTTTACCACTGTGAAGCACAACTCCACCAATCAGCTGCACATCGTAATGAATCATGTCCCAGGTAATTTCATTACCCCCGGCAGACCACGAGTTGCGATAAACGGCGTTATCACCATCAATTTCAACAAAATCTTTACTGGCAGACAAGTCGCGATCAAACTGTGTGGCTTTTACCACTATCGACTGGTTTTCTGTAAAACGACGAGCTGTATCTTTTACAACAGCAAAAGCCTCTGGCAAAGCATCGGTTAAGGCTTGCTCGAGCTTTTCTGTTATCTCTTTCTCAATTTTATCGATCTCATTATAGATCTTTTCTTTTTCAGACACAGAGACGTCATTACCTTCTGTTTGCGCACGCAACTCTTGAATTTTGTCCTGTTCAGCTTTAACTGATCCTTGAATCCGCTCACGCAACTCATTGGATTTTTGCCTCAACTCATCGTGCGAAAGCTTCTCGATCTGTGGGTACGCCTCTTTTACTTTCTTAACAAAAGGTGCCACCTCTTTCATATCTCTGTCGTACTTGTTTCCAAATAACTTGGAAATCAAACTACTAATTGCCATATAATTGTTTTATTAGAATTTTTAAATAGAATATAAACACAACTCATGCTGTAAATTATTACAGCATAACATATAGATGTTTATGCAACAGGACCGGCTCTTACCGCCAACGAATACTTATTGGGGTTGACTAACACGAGTGTTTGCGTATTGTGAAAGTTAACCAGCGACTGAAAGGATAGAAGTTTAGCGGAAATATGTTGCGGCAAACCGTACTCAGTCTCCTGCAGATCAGGTAACGACTGACTGGTTTTTAGCACATAAAACACCCGCTGAAAAGAAGGTACACGGTTAGCTGTTGACAGTTCATCAATTTCTTTAACCGCATTTTCCCAATCGAGTACCTGACTCCAATGACTTGATGATAAGATATGAAACTGTTCGAGGATAATTTCACGAACATCACCATCGTTAAAGAACAGGGGTTTTTTGGTGCCAGAATCAGAAACACACGCAGCCGTCATCAGCAGTGTTACACCGATGAGTTTAAAATATTGTGCTTCCATTTTTGTCATCCGACTCACTTAACTTTTAAATTGCGCATAAAGATGCGAAAAGATTTTCAATTTAGTTCAAAGATAAGCTTGTTTTGCACATCTAATTTGAGATTCCAATTAAACCATAAGCTGGTTAAATAAAAAAGTCTTTTTCTGTTTGGTTCGAAACAGAAAAAGACCCATTAAAAAGGGATTCAAAGGCACCGTAACCAGCAATAATTATCCAAAGGAGTTGCCAGTTAGCAATGAACTTTAGCTGCTAAGTATATTAGCTATCTCACGTTTGCTTAAAGCAGGTACTTGCTTATTGTTCAGCTTCTCAACCACTAATTGAGCAGCCTGTGAAGCATGTTTTTTATGTTTAAAAGGTTGATAATCTGGCAAGGTTGGGATAAAGCCCTGCACTATCAATACCTTTTCACCCTTCTGTATTTGATAGCCATAGCCCGCATTAACTTCATAAACTGTATAGGTATAAACTGAAGCGGACTCCACGTAGTAGACCAAAATTGTGATGAGGGCTAAAATGGCAACGCTCCACTTAACACGGCCCTGCAAGCCGGTTCTCACCTTGTTCCTGTTAATCATTTTCATCCTTATCTTGGGTTGGATTAAAAGTCCACACATCGTCGAAATAATAACCCGAACTGTTACCGGTTGCAACAAAAGGTTGACTATTGATGACAAAAGCAACTGCTGAGTAGCGCGGTGAACCTTCCAAATCACTTCGTTGCTTCCAAATATCACTATCCGGATTATACTCCCAGGTGGACTGCCCCGGAGCACCTGCTCCACCCGTTGATACGTAGGCTAAACCATTAACTGTAAAGGCCACACCATTGATGCCTTCAATTTGATACTCATCGTCATAACTTTCGTCCTCATTGGTATCGTTACCAATTGACCGTTTTGAGGTCCAAACATCCTCCGTGGCATTGTACACCCATAAGTCATCCAAATACTGACCATTATCGGCGCCCGTGCACACATAAGCCTTATCATCTATAACAAAAGCCACGGCGTTACGTCGCTTCTTACCGCCAATACTTGTTTTTTGCACCCATGCATCTGTCTCTGGCGAATAGGCCCAAAAGTCTTTCAGCATATTTCCATCGTAGCCCGTGCCAACAAATCCTTGACCATTTAAGGTAAAAGCAACAGCACCATAACGCGCCGTGGCAGGAAAGTCAGCTCTTTTTGTCCAACTATTGCTGCCAGCATCGTACTCCCAGTGATCGTTTAATTTATCTTTTCCATCGTAACCGGTAGTGACGTAACCTTTACCTCCTGCACTGAATGCCACCGCCCCATTACGCGCAGGCCCTTCGAATGGGGCCACCTGAGTCCAGAAATCTTTGCTGGCATCATATCGCCAAAAATCTTGCAAACGCTCGTCTTCCACGCCATTATAGCCCGTGCCGACATACGCAAACTCTCCTATAACAAAAGCTACGGCATCACTACGCGGCACTCCTTCAAAAGCGCCCAACTCAATCCAGTTACCCATTAATTCGACTTCATCAGTAGTGGACGAGCAGGCCGCCAGTAAAAGAAGTACTAAGCTAAAAATTGACAGTTTAAATTGTTTGTTAAAAATCATTGCTGTTCGTTTTAAATTTGCTCAAAACTACTCGGCAGATAAAGCCTGAATAAATCATTTCGATTAATTCCGGATTATTCTCTTCTTTCATCCCATTTTCTTAAACCAACGCCTTATCTCTGGCCAATTCGCCGCTTATTGCTGTTTGTTGACTTCCTGGTTGCATTCGTTTAAATGCACAGTGCAGATATTGATAAGATTTAAAGAACTGGGCTTTGAAGATTTTATTTGCAAGCGAAAACAACATTTAAACAGTTTATGATATGCATCGACATCCGCAAACAAACTTGCTTTACCTACCACTTGTTTTACTTTTGCTATTCGGGCTAAATGCTTGCCAGGAAGGCGAACTTGATCTCAGCGATGACTTCATCAGCTTTCCAAGCTACACCGCTTTGGTTGATACCGTGACCATTCAACTATCAACCTTTAAAGAAGATTCGGTGATTACATCGGGCACTGGAGCAGCACTGGTGGGCTATTACCAACATCCTATTTTGGGCGGACAAGAAGCTAAATCGTATTTTGCACTGAATGCTCCCCCAGACTTTAACTGGGACAACAACAAACAGATATATGATAGTTTGGTAATGGTTTTAAGGGTTAATACCTATTCCATTGGCGACACCTCCACTAATGTAAGCTACAGTGCTCATCGGCTTACTCAAACTATAAGCGCCAGTTCAGACGAAGCACTCTATAACACGAGCCAGTTTGGTTATGAGCCTGAGCCCATAGCTCAAACAAGCTTCCGCCTCTTCCCTCATGAGGACAAGTATCTGCGTATGCGCATTAATGACACCTTTGCTAACGAGTTGATTGATTTTTTGAATGCCAACAGTCAACACAGCGAGAAGGATAAGCTATTTAATGAACAGTTTAAGGGACTGGTGCTTCAATCTGATACTAATATCAGCCGTGCGGTAGCAGGGTATGAGGTTAATGATACCGCGTGCTACCTGCGCATGTATTCACACCTAACAGGTTTGGAGCCAACCAACATCATTAACAATTTTAGCCTGAGCCATTCCAGCAATCAGTTTAACCAGCTCACTTCCCATAACACATCGGTGATATTTAACCAGCTCTCTTCCAAAAAACACGTCGTCAACGCACAGGAAAGTGGCCACGTCGCACTCCTGCAGGCTGGTTCGGGTTTAAAACTGCGAATTGACTTTCCTTCATTAAATAACTTACAGGAACTCAAACAGCACGGGTACATCATTAAGGCCGAAATGCGTTTAAAACCCAACATGCACCTTATGAAAACCAGCGATCTACCCACAAAGATTTACTTTGGTGACATCTACCGTGCCAACGAAATATGGGGCTATCTAAGTGATAGCGAAGGCAACCCGTTGGGCGCCCAGCTAACTATTGATAAAATGTACGGTGAAAACACCTATTATACGGTTGACCTAACCAGTTATTTAAGCAACAGGTTAAACGAAGAAGTGATAGATACGGACCTGGGACTAGTGGTCAGCCTGCACGATGATGTACTTGGAAACACTTATTCCTGGTTAGCCATCAATGGACAATCCGCCTCAACCAATGCTTCACAACTTCTTCTATACTATTACTACTATGACATTAAATAGATACCTTTTTTCTATACTGCTGAGTTTAGTATCTCTCGCTAACTATGCTCAAAACAGTACCTCATCGACCTACTCCCGTTTTGGGCTTGGCCTTATAGAATCAAAAACAAATACCACATCAGCAGGCATGGGACATACCGGCGTTGCCATTAGCTCATCCGATTATCTGAACTTCTTAAACCCGGCATCTTACAGTGCTTTAGACAGTGCCCGTTTCATCTTTAACCTGCAAGGTAAAATAAGCTTTGCTAACTACGCCACTCCATCTGCATCTCAAAAAAATATAGACGCAAATATCGAATCCATCGGTATTGGATTCAGAGCCGGAAACAAATGGGGAATGGGTTTTAGCGTGTCCCCATACTCGAGTGTTGGCTATACCATCAGCGGCGAAAAGTATATCCTCGGAACGCAAGATAAATATCCGGTGGCCTATCTTGGCGAGGGAGGTCTGTCGCAACTTTCCTGGTATAACGGCTTTGAAATTACCAAGGGACTCTCATTGGGGCTAACGGCCTCTTACCTTTGGGGATCAAAAGATATTATTGAAGTATCGTATTATCCTTCCCTGATTGGGGAAACCACTTTTAACGAACGTAACTATCATGTATCTACCCTGCTCTTGCAGTATGGAGTACAATGGCATCAAAAGGTAAAAACGAGCGTCCTTTCAGCAGGTATCTCCATAAACATGCCAACAGAACTCAACAGCCATTATACCCAGCGCATTTACAACAGCCATACCACAGACCTGAGTTCGGTGCAAAAAAACATGGATAACACCTTTATACCTCTAGGCTACCGGGCCGGATTGGCTATTCAAACCTTTAAGGGGTGGACTTTTGCAGGTGACTTTAGCTACGATAACTGGAGCCAGTCGGAGTTAACAATTGCAGATGGATCAACTCGCGACACCTATGCCGGAAGCTTGGGCATTGAGCATCGTCCAACACGTTTGTACCCCTCATATTTCAAGAACATTCAGTACCGTGCGGGAGCCTTTTACAACCAGGAATATTTATCAATTAAAGGTCAGGCTATTGATTCGAAGGGTTTGACGGCTGGCCTCACCTTACCCATACGAGGCAATTCAGCAATAGACATTGCCTACGAATATAAACTTACGGGAACCAATCAGGCCGGCCTGGTAAAGGAACAGCTCAACACCATTCGCCTTAACTTATCATTTAGTGAAAACTGGTTTCAAAAGCGGCAGTTTAAATAACTTACTTGACCATCAATAGTAATTGGTTATAAACAAAAAGGCGACTACCACATTCGTAATAAAACTAAGTATTCGATTAAAAATCCCAATTACTGCCTGGCTGATGCAATAATTGGGATTTCTTAATAACCAATAATCTTAAATAGCTTGTAATAACATGACTTTGTTTAATAACCAATGCAAAAATAGCCGGCGTATCAATTCAATGCAATCACCATTTTTAGGGATTTTAGGCAGCTTAATAAAAATAGCTTATCTTTATACCGGATGACAAAAGCAAGTACATATCTGGTAAAGTAAAGACAGGCAACTCATTACAAAACTCTTTTAGGCTAAAAGCCTGCCTGTCTCCCAATGCTTCTATTTGATTGAATAATTATCTAGTTGTTAAAACTTCACGTACTTATCAGATTATCAATGAAAACTTTATTACAACAATATGGCTGGCAGTACTACTGCCAAAAAACCGGTTATACACAAGACGAAACCACCATTGGACGCATTAAATGTGTCAATAAAACCAACTATGAAGTACTGTCAAACAGTGGCGTAATCATTGGTGAATTAAGCGGTCAGTTACTTTATTCATCCGCCAAATGGGAATTACCCCAAACGGGCGATTGGGTGAGTATAATGATTTATGACGACCAGTGCATCATCACTGAGGTATTACCGCGCTATAGTGAATTAGGGCGTAAACAAGCCGGGCGTTCAGCCGAAAAGCAGCTGTTTGCAGCCAATATCGACCTGGCATTTATTGTACAAGGACTCGACCGTGATTTTAATCCACGAAGGCTTGAAAGGATTGCCTCGGCCCTCAACGATGCAGAAATAAAAACAATTATCCTGCTTAACAAGGCTGACCTCTTAAAAGATGCCACAGAGCATGTGCAGCAAATCGAAGCTTATTTACCGGCCATTCCGGTTCTTTCGCTCAGTGCGTTAACAAGTGAGGGCATTGAAGAAGTTAAAAGCCTCATGCACCCACAGCAAACACATATTATGATTGGCACATCTGGTGCCGGTAAAAGCACCCTTTTAAATACTTTGCTTGAGAAGGAAATCCAAGTCACCAACTCTGTGAGTGAGGCTGTAGGTAAAGGAAAGCACACTACCACTAATCGAGAATTGTTTGTTTTGCCCAATGGCAGCTTGATGATTGACACAGCAGGCATCCGCGAATTTGGGCTGGCTCTTAATGATATCGAGGCTGTTGGCCGAACATTTACGGATATCCACCATTTGGCCCAGCAATGCAAATTTAAAGACTGCACACACACCGATGAACCTTCGTGTGCGGTTATTTCAGCCCTCGAGGATGGATTAATCTCGGCAGAAACTTATGAGAGTTACTTAAAACTCAAAAAAGAGGCTGAACATTATGCCGCATCGCAACAAGATAAAAAGCGAAAAGGAAAAGACCTCTCGAAGCTGGTTCGCGACATGAAGAAAAAGAACACGAAAAAACGCTATTAAGTTCACCAGAATCATCTCCCCCCACATTTACTTATTTAAGTGTGGGGGTTTTATTTTTGATAAATTCCAAAACCATTAACACCTCATACTCATCATAATCTAACAGTTATCCAAGGGGTTGACAAGCATAAATATTGTTTAACACAAAATAACTTTTCTGCTGTCACCTCCATTTTGGTTTTGCGTGTCTTAGTAAATACAATCAATCGAAACCCCCAACTTCAGCTAAACCATTTAAAGCACAGCAAATGAAGAAATCCAATTTTAGACACCATAAGCAAGATCTCAAACTCTATGGGAAGCCCGCTTCTGCGTTTAACAGCCGAAAATACCTCGTCTTCTTTACAATTGCCCTTTTGAGCATTTGCTATCAGGCTTTTTCGCAAGAGGAAAAAAAGGAGAAAAAAAACAGTATCCAACCAGGTAAGCGTCAGGCCGTGCTGGTCCTTTCCAATGGCAACCAGGTACAACTCACAGCCAACGATTCTCTGGACTATTCAAAACCTGATAAACACTTTTCAACCATTGATACAACCCAACAGAACACGCTGCGTCCTGTCGGGCATTAATGATGGCTGCGAATTTAAAAGGTTCGCACCAACTCATTTATAGGGCATGATTACAAGGCTACTCCTCTGATTTCAATTCGCCTATAACTGTGGCCACTGTAGCATCACCTGTTACGTTCACCACTGTGCGTACCATGTCCAGAATGCGATCAACGGGTAAGATAATCCCAATCCAGGCCGGATTAAGTCCAACAGAGCTCAGCACAATCATCAGCATAACCAGGCCAGCGCTGGGAATGGCGGCCGAACCAATACTCGCCAAGGTGGCAGTAAGTATAATTGTAAGTTGTTGGGCCAAATTCAGATCGATCATATGCATTTGCGCCAGAAATATTACTGCAACAGCCTGATACAGACTAGTCCCATCCATGTTAACGGTAGCGCCAATTGGTAACACAAAGCTCGAAACCTTCGGATCTACTTCCAGGTTTTCTTCAACACACTCAAGTGTAACAGGCAAGGTGGCAGCACTGGAGCTGGTCGAAAAAGCCAGCATTTGAGCCGGACTTATCCCTTTTAAAAACCCTTTAAAGCTCAATCGCTTAACAAAGAACTTCATGATGGTTGGGTAAATAACAAAAGCCATCAACAACAATCCGCCCAGCACCGAAAGCGAATACCAGGTTAAGCCTTTAAACAGTTCAAATATTTTTGCGGGATTATCACCGGCTATCTCCGAAACAATACCCGCCATCAGCGCAAATACAAAAAAAGGTGCCGCCATCATGATTAGATCCACCATTTTCAGAAACACCTCGCTTAGGCCATTCACCAAATCGACCACTGGCTTGGCAGTGGCATCGGGTATAAAAAGAAGCGCAATACCAAAGAATAAAGCAAAAAAGATAACCTTGAGCATACTGCCATTATCGGTCATTGCCTTAAATACATTGGCCGGCACCATGTCTTCTAAAAAGGTAAGTGGACCACTCTCCTTTTGACTTTGTGCCTGTTTCAAACGCGATTGCACACTTTCATCTTCATCAAAACCACGTCGTTTAGCCACTTCGGCAACTAATGTACTATTGGCCGGATCACTTAATAAACTGATATCATCATGTACCTGCTGTCCCTCTTGTTGCGCCCATAGTTCATAGGCAATTCTGTTTTCCTTTCGCACCGAATCATCCATCCAGGTGCCAGGCTGCACCACATTCACTATTAATAAACCCAGCGATACAGCCACAACGGTGGTGGATAAATACAAAAGCAAGGTGCGCACACCCATGCGTCCCAGTTGTTTTGGATCGCCCAGTCCGACAATACCTCCCACGATTGAAAAGAGCACCAGCGGAATAGCTATTAGTTTAAGCAGGTTGATAAAAATGCGTCCCCAGGGTGCAATCCAGCCAGAGGTAAACTCACTCCAGCCAAAAAACCCAGACAGAACCGCCCATAGTATCCCCAAAAATAAACCAATAATAATCTTCCAATGTAGTGCCATTTTTTTCATCCACGTATGTTATTTGATTAGTGTATAGCGCAATTTACCAAAAAATGCAATTATAGAAAGGTTAACACTTATATCTGTCTACATATGTAAAAAAAGCTGTCCCATATGTGAAACAGCCCTTTTATTCTCTATTCGATTTACACCTTAAGCTTCAGCTAATTTGATGTATAACCTACAAACTACATACCCACCAACTACATACATCACTGGCAGTCAGACACAAGCAGTTTAAAACTGCTCTTTTCCGAATGTACTCCCGGTTTTTTTCTTGTTTCCTTTCAAATTGAGCGAGTAGTTAACACTAAATTCAACAATTGGTCCTTGTCGGCGATATTCTGTAGCCTGATAAAATATTTCTACCGCATTGGCATCATAGGCACGCGTGCTTAAGGCCTTATCATTAGAAGCTAAAACATCAAGCACCCGCAGTGAAAAATCCCAGCCAGCAAGTTTTTGGGGCTGATAATTGATTGCCGCATTAGCCAGGTAGAATAATTCATCGCGCCCCTGAGCAGTTACTGTTGCTGACTTCACATCAAAATCGGTTGTTAAGCGCCATGCCTTATTGATGTGCCAGTTGACATTGCCTTTTAGGTTCCAATTGGTTGAGCTATTGTCTTCCTGATAGCCAAACACATCGCCATTCACATTATAATGGTAAATCGAACCACCCACAAACATTTTCAGCTGTTTGCCTGCTTCAAGATTAGCATTTAGTTCTGCTCCCAAAGCAGAAGTATTTCCGGCATTGGTGTAGCTTCGAATCAACACTTTATTGTTGTCTACATCTTCGGGGAAATCTGGGTTATTATAGATAGTATTAACTCTGAACACGGCATTATCGGTTCCACGATAGAAACCCGTTAAGGTGAACTTTTGCTGGCCAATGCGCTTATCAAGGCTCACCTCCAGGTTACTTAAATATTCTGGCTCCAGCGAAGGATCACCAATCAAATACACCTCGTAGTGGCGACGGTATAGAAATGGTGCCATATTTTTTGTTGCCGGACGATTAATACGACGACTTGCAGCCAATGTCACCCCATTGGTTTCATTTAAGGCATAGTTCATGTGCAGTGTTGGGAACCAATCCATTTGCTGTGTTTGATAGTCTGCCGCCATCTCCCGGTCAAACATATTGAAATAATCAGGATTAGCAATTTCCATGGCCTGATCGGTATACTCAACGCGCACACCTGCTATCATGGTCAGTTTATTCCATTTAGCCAAATAATCGATGTATGCAGCATAAACACCGCGAGTCAGCTCAATATTGTTCTCCAGAGATTCAAAAGAAGCCCACTCGCCCTTAGTCACATTTAAAGTGTCGTAGTTAAATGCATCGTCATGGGTAATATACTGTGGCTGAAGCCCCAAGCTTAAAGTATGACCATTATCCAGCACTTTCTCATAATCAACAGAGAAGCGGTAGCCATGTAACGGCGCTTCATCGGTTTGGCGGAAGTGGCGCCGTACACGCCCAATGGTCTGCGTGCCATTATCAAAATCATAGTCTTCGTTATCCAGTGCTCGACTAAGTTTTGAGTATTCGTATAACAACGAAAGCTTTAGGCTGCTGTTATCATCAAACTGTGTTGAATAATCAATGTTGGATGTGTGAAACTCTCCGTATCGATCATCAGTATTTGGATTATAAACGTATTCATTCTGCGGATCAATGCCGGCAACTGGCTGTTTATGGGCATCTCCATAAAAATTGTTGTACACATAAAAGGCTGAGCGTCCCTCCTGACGATCCCCATAGTAATATGAAGCCGAAACCATTGACTTATTAGACAATCGATAATCAATGCCCGCATTGGCCGAGTAGTTAATGTACCACTCCGGGCGCTCACCAGCTGCTACCATGTGATAAAACGTGCCATCTTCCTGTAAAATTCGGGCATCACCGGTACGCATACCATTTACATTTCGTCGATTATAACTGCCTCCGCCATAAACAGTGAGCGCATTTTTATGATACATCAGAGACAGGCCTCCTCCATAGCGATTGTCATTATTTTCGAAGCCACTGATGGGATCGGTTAAATTATTATACGCCGCTCCTCCAATCAAACCATTAGCGGCTACCGATAAGCCATTTAACGCTTGCTTTTTTGTGGATATAATAATGATACCACCTTTTCCCTGCGCATCGTATTTGGCCGTGGGTACTGTAATAACATCAATCGACGCAATGGACTCACTTTGAATTTGGCCTAATAAAACCGATGCTTCCATTTGTGTCGGTTTCCCGTTTAAGTAAACCATAAAGTCTGTGGTTCCTCTTACCGACACTGCGCCATCCGGACCAACCGATACTGCCGGCAGCTTATTCAGCACATCGGTCGCACTGCCCCCTTTTGCTGTTGCAAAATCAGCGGCATTATAAGTTTTTCGGTCGATGCCAGTCTTTACAGTTTGAGCGTTGGCTGTAACTTCGACTCCCTGCAAACTCACATTTGATGCTTTCAGGGAAACCTGATTAACATCTACAATTCGATTATCTTTAGACAGCTCAATAGATAAAATCTCCCTTGTTTCAAAGCCTAAAAACGAAACCGACAGCTGATAGGTACCCGGCTTTACTTTATCAATTTTAAAATCTCCTTTTTCATTGCTTACGGCACCATTTATGAGCTGCTCATTTTCGAATAATGCGATGCTCGCAAACGGTATAGACTCCTTGCTCCCGGCAGCAATAACGCGCCCCTTAATGACCCCCGTTTGAGCCAGCGCTCCTACTGACCCCAAAAATGCTACTGCAACTACCAGTAGATGTTTAATGTGTTTCATATTTCAATTAATTATTAATCTCTAATTTTATAAGGTTATAGGGTACGCCTATGCCTATTAGCAGCGCAAAACTAATACTCCTTGCGACTCTTCACCATACAATGGCAGAGTTTCAGCGGGTTTAAATCATTTGTAAATAACGATGATTGATGAGAACCAATGTGTTTAAACTGCAAACCACCTAAGGCAGCATGCGCTTACATCCTATGGCTTAGCTTATTGGTTACTCTCCCCCTTTTTTTCATCATTCCTGCTCCAGAGGCCAAAACGGATCTTATCCTTATTTAATTGCCTATTGTTCTAAAAAAATAATTCAGCAAACCCTCTACTACTAAGTACAAGCTGAATTTAAAATCCCCAAATATTGGTATTGGCTTCAATGAAGTTTTTTACCACTTTTGTCTTGTGATAAATAAGCATATAAAATACCAAAAAGTCTTAAATACATTCGCACTGCTGCTGATTATGGTTTACAGCATTCAGATTGCGAGCTATGCACTTTTTTTTCACACACACCAAATAAATGGAAAGTCATACAGTCACGCCCACCCGGGTTGCGACGGACACTCCCATAGTGGTGCTGAGCTTACGTTCTATCAACAATTGCAAACCATAAAAGCTGAAGATAGTCCTCACCTGTTAAGTGATGTTGTACCGCTGACTGTGGACAGCACCCCTGCTGAGACCTATGCCCGCTACCACTTTTTTCATACTCGCTCAAACGCTGGCCGAGCACCCCCTTTAGCCTGATATGTAATCCCATACAACAACAGAAAGCATACAATCATTCCTATCTGAATGGCTTGTTATGCCTGATAGTGGCCTATTATTTTCACTAACCTAATATTAACTCACAGTCAACCAATTGGTTAAAACACTAACAAGATGAATAAAAGAATTGCTCTAGCATGTGTAGTCTTAACTTATATCGCATCATTAATTACAGCTCAAACACCACCACCCGAATCCCTGTGCCGCTTAACAGGAAAAGTAATAGCCGAAGGCGAACCGCTTCCCTTTGCCACTATCACCGTTAGCAACACTACATTGGGTGCGGCCTCTGACATAAATGGAGTGTTTGAACTAAGCTATATCCCCGAAGGCACATTTACCGTTAAAGCGCAGGCCATCGGGTACAAATCTGCAGAACAAACATATCACTTTACAAAGGGCCATCCGGCTGTTTTAAACTTTGCCTTAGAAACAGATGTATTAGGCTTAGAACAGGTAGTAGTAACAGCCGACCGAAACGAGCAAAAGCGAACAACAGCCTCAGTAATTGTCAATACGCTGACGCCTCGCTTACTGGAAAACACCCAGTCCGTCTCCATTGCCGAAGGGTTGAATTACATTCCCGGATTACGCCTGGAAAACAACTGCCAAAACTGTGGGTTCACACAGGTGCGGATGAATGGTATGGACGGGGCCCATTCGCAGGTATTAATTAATAACCGGGCCATATTCAGCAATCTGGCCGGCGTTTACGGGCTCGAATTAATTCCATCGAGCATGATAGAACGTATTGAGGTTGTAAGAGGTGGCGGTTCTGCTCTATACGGAAGCAATGCAGTGGCTGGCACCATTAACCTGATTACCCGCGACCCAATGAATAACTCCTACGACATCTCTACACAATTTAATTCCATTGGAGCTGGCTCTGGTGGTGATGTAGCCGGCGACTATTCTCTGAATATGAATACCACCATTGTTAGCGATAATAAGAAAACCGGCTTTGCCTTATTCGGGTTCTACCGCGATAAGGACCCTTTTGATGCCAATGGCGATGGCTACTCCGAGTCCTCAAAAATTGAGAACCTGACCTTTGGTGGTCGCCTGTATCACCGCATTGATTACCGCAATAAAATAACCCTCGATTTTATTAGAGTGAATGAGGAACGAAGGGGCGGAAATGCCTTTGATAAGCCGCACCACGAAGCAGATGTATCAGAGTCGGTGGATCACAAAATTACTACAACGGCACTGACTTACGAACGCTTTATCGGCACAGGAAGCCTCCTTTCGGTGTACGGGTCGGCACAGAATGTAGATAGAGCTTCGTATTACGGAGCCAATCAAAGTCTGGCTGATTATGGTCAAACAGACGGCCTAACCTTTAACGTGGGCACACAGTTCAAAGCTGATTTCGGAAAAAACAGTCTGGTAACAGGTTTTGAGCTCGTTCATGACGATATGTTCGATCAGAAATTGGGTTATCTCGACCTGATTATTGATGAGGATGGCCATGTAGTAGGCTCGAACGGACATGTGCCCAATACCACTATCACCGATCAGAACAAAAACGTGTACGGTATTTTCGCACAATACGATCATCGCTTTGGCCCGGTAAAAGCGTCGCTTGGTGCCCGTTTTGATCGCTATGAAATCACCGATCTGGATCATAAGGAAGGGAATAACTCCGGCAACGTATTCAGTCCGCGTCTGAACATTTTATGGGACCTAATACCCTCGCTGCAATGGCGTGTGAGCTATTCGCAAGGCTACCGGGCCCCACAGGTTTTTGATGAGGACCTGCACATCGAAACCTCAGGCTCACGAAAAGTAGTTCATGCCAATGCGCCAGGATTAAAGCAGGAAACCAGCCATAGCTATATGACATCCATCGATTTTAACAGGAAATTTGGCAGATGGAATATCGGCCTGCTAACCGAAGGGTTTTATACACACCTCAACGATGCATTTGCCCAGAACCCGGAATATGATGAAACGACCGGAGTTACGACCTACATCCGCACCAATGCCGACAACGGTGCTACTGTCAAAGGCGTAAATTTTGAAGCCAATGCTTCACCAGGCAAGCACATTTTCCTGAAAGCAGGCTATACCATACAACAAAGCTACTTTGGTGATGCCCAAGAGTTGGGTGAGAAGGATTTTTTAAGAACACCAAACGACTATGGTTTTCTATCTGTTGACTTCGATGTAACCCCTCGTTGGTGTCTGCTTGCCTCGGCCACTTATACAGGCAAAATGAAGATTGCTTACTATGGCAGTGAATTCAAGCCTGATGAGAGCATTATTGAGGAAGGCGAAGGAGCAGATATCATCAGAGGCAGCATCCGCACTACGCCAACCTTTTTTGATTTAGGTCTGAAAGCTGAGTATGACCTGAAAGTGGCTGGCCTACCACTAACAGCCTTTGCGGGTGTTAAAAACATCTTTAATGCGTACCAGGATGATTTTGACTCGGGTAAAGATCGGGATCCTGCTTATATTTATGGCCCAACAAATCCTCGTACTGTTTATGCTGGCCTTAAGCTGAACAACGTATTTGGCCATTAAAAACCACAAAACATTTACATGGAGGCTGACTTAATATTTGATTAGAGTCAGCCTCTTTTGGTTTCAATTTGACAGCACTGAAGCGACCTTCTCATTGCCTATTTCTGCACGTTTACGCTACATCCCGCCACTGATTATTCTCCTCAATTCCAATTAATTATAGGCTATTTAAGCCAGAGTCTCTAAAATTAGATCGTTTTCAATACCCAAATTTTAGTTGATAATTTATACTTTTGAAGTTTGTTTGGTGTCTATTCAAAACCTCAAGTACATCAAATCATTACAAATTAAAATTAACTATAAAACCATACATTGTGAACAAAGTATTATCGTATGATAATGGAATATCTGAGGTAGCCCTGTTGGGTATGACCATTAGTGAACAATTAAAACTAACTGCAGAAAAATATCCGGACAACGAAGCCTTAGTGGTTCCGTACCAAAATTATAGAGCCACCTACAAGGAGTTTTGGCAGCAAGTAGAAGATGTTGCCAAAGGACTACTGGCTTACGGTGTGAAGAAAGGCGACAGAGTGGGTATTTGGTCGCCAAATCGCTTCGAATGGGTACTGGTACAGTTTGCCACAGCACGTGTTGGTGCCATCCTGGTTAATATAAACCCGGCCTACAAGGCGGCAGAATTAAAATATGCGCTCAAGCAATCGGAAGTTAGTTTACTCATCATGTCCAAAGGGTTCCGACAAACTAACTATATGTCCATACTTGATGATGTGAGAGCGGCATGCATCCGCCTTAAGCACATTATTGTAATGGAACACGACTGGAGTAAGTTGGTGGATGCCGGCCAAACCATCAGCCATGAAGAATTAATCAAACAGGAAGAGACCCTTCAGTTTGACGACCCAATCAATATTCAGTACACTTCGGGTACAACAGGGTTTCCAAAAGGAGCGACCTTATCTCATCACAACATATTAAACAACGGCTATTTTATTGGCCGACGTCTGCAATACACCCCCGACGATCGGGTGTGTATACCTGTGCCGTTATACCACTGTTTTGGCATGGTATTAGCTAACCTGGCCTGCATTACACATGGAGCTTGCATGGTATTAACCGGTGAAGCCTTTGTGCCGGAAACAGTTCTTCAAACTGTTGAGCAGGAAAAATGCACGTCTCTTTATGGCGTCCCACTGATGTTTATTGCTGAGTTGAACGACCCTAATTTTGATAAGTATGATTATTCAAGCTTGCGAACCGGGATCATGGCAGGCGCCTCATGCCCCGAGTCGACCATGAGAGCTGTGCGTGAAAAAATGAATATGCGCGAAGTGGGTATTTGTTACGGCATGACAGAAACATCACCTGTTAGCACCCAAACTTTTGTGGATGATAACGAATACAGACGCTGTGCCACAGTCGGAAAAGTACACCCTCATCTCGAGATCAAAATTATTGACCCTGAAACCGGACAAATAGTTCCACGCGGCCAGCAAGGCGAATTTTGTACCCGCGGCTATTCTGTGATGCTGGGTTATTGGAACAACCCGGAGGCTACCGCATCGGTAATCGACGCTGGGCGCTGGATGCATACGGGCGATCTGGCAGAAATGGATGATGACGGGTATGTCAGAATCGTTGGCCGCATTAAAGACTTAATAATCAGGGGTGGTGAAAACATCTCACCCTTTGAAATTGAAGAATACCTGCACAAGCACGATGCCATTAAGGACGTTCAGGTGATTGGTGTACCTTCTGCCAGATATGGGGAAGAAGTAATGGCATGGGTCATTGTAAAAGAAGGAGCTGAAATTACCGAAGAGGCCTTGCATAACTACTGCAAGGGGCAAATAGCCACCTATAAAATTCCGAAATACTGGAAGTTTGTATCTCAATTTCCAACCACCGTCACCGGGAAGGTACGCAAGGTGGAAATGCGGGAAATATCAAGCAAGGAATTAGGCCTTGAACAAAGAAAATAATACCTATTTAAGCCTTTGACGCTAGTCATCAGCTAGCGTCAAAGGCTTTTTAATTTTATATAATACCCTCATCAACCAACTGCTGAAACATCTCATTAATAGTTGCATTCAGTGGCCGGTAATTGACTCCCAGCTCGCGCTTACTCTTTGAATTATCGCCTTTCCAGGGGTAACCCACATTGCGCGCAATAAATTTACGTGTAAGGGCTTTATTAAGTATGGGCCCTAAAAGCCATAGCAGCCATTTGGGCATAATTTTCCGGGGAATAGGGTATTTCTCTCCATAATTTGGCAAAAGAACTTGGGCCATTCCCAAAAACGAAGTATTGTGGCCCGATACCAAATAGCGTCCATTGGCATGGGGCACAAAACCTGCCTGGTAATGCGCCTCGGCCACATCGCGCACATCAACAACGCCCCAACCCATATCAGGCACACCTGCTTTCAGTGTTCCATCTGCCAGTTGTTTTATTATTGAAAAGCTTTCGGAAGTTACCCCATGAGGATTAATAGCCGGCCCCATTACCAATGAAGGATTGATCACCACCAAGTCCCATTGCGATTGGTCCAGACTGATCTTCCAGGCTTCCTTTTCGGCCAATGTTTTAGAATACATATATGCGCCATGCTCTAACGATGAGGTGGAATTCCATAATTCCTCAGTAAACATCCCGTCCGGCGTCAGCTTTAAGTCTACATTATCGCCATAGATAGCTGCAACACTACTGGTTAACACCACCCGTTTAACCGACACTGTTTGACAAGCCTGCTCCAAAACATTACGTGTCCCAATGAGTGCCGGATCAATCAGTTCCCGCTGAGGATCGTTTACACCTAAAATAAAAGGTGATGCAGTATGAAACACCAACTCACACCCTTCCATAGCCGCAGCATATGAACCATGCTTCAGCAAGTCACTTTGAAAGTATTTGATTGTTCCATCAGTCTGCTGAGCTATTTCATCCAGAAACTTAAGCTTTTCTTTATTCTCGGGCTCCCTGACAGCTGCATGAACAGTCAGTCCTTCTTCGAGTAACTTTTTTACCAGCCAGCCGGCTACATATCCAGTTGCTCCGGTCACCAGCACAGGCTTTGTTCGGTCAATTTGTTTCATAATGGATCAATATTTATCACGAAATAACAGGCACTTACTTTCTTTTAACAAGCTACCCGCTGCTTCTGTTTATGAAATCACAAAAAATCCGACACTATTGGATAGCACCGGATTATATTTGGTTCTTTAATATGACACGATTACCTGGTCGAATAACTTACAAGGCGCTTTCATTCGTCGAATTAAAGGCAATCAATTGTCTGGTTAGTTCTTTATCTCCAGCTCGTTAAGGTGTGACATCTTCTTCATCTCCAGGAAGCTTTTGATACCACCTAAATGCTCTTTGACGCGCTTATTGCCGAATTCATAAACTTTGTCCACTAAACCATCCAGAAAATCACGGTCGTGAGAGACCAAAATAAGGGTGCCATCAAAGGCTTTCAAAGCATCCTTCAGCACATCCTTAGTTTTCATATCCAAATGGTTGGTCGGCTCATCGAGTATCAGCAAGTTAACCGGCTCGAGCAATAGTTTTATCATTGCCAGCCTTGTTCGCTCACCGCCCGATAACACCCTCACTTTTTTATCAATATCCTCACCACCAAACATAAACGCCCCCAGCATGTCTTTAATTTTAGTGCGAATATCACCAACCGCTATGTCATCGATGGTTTGAAAAACGGTTAGCTCATCATCCAGCATAGACGCCTGGTTTTGTGCAAAATACCCAATTTGAGTATTGTGCCCCAACTGTAACTGCCCATCATAGTTTATTTCGCCCATAATGGCTTTTACCAGGGTAGACTTACCTTCCCCGTTTCTGCCAACAAATGCAATTTTCTCGCCCCTTTCCAGCGTTAAGGAGGCATCTTTAAACACCAAATGCTCATCATAATGCTTGGTCACCTCAGTGGCAATAAGCGGATAAGAACCTGAGCGCGGCGCTGGTGGAAACTTTAAACGCAAGGACGAGCGATCTTCCTCATCGACCTCCACGCGGTCCAGCTTTTCCAGCATTTTCACCCGGCTTTGCACCTGCAATGTTTTCGAGTAGGTGCCTTTGAAGCGCTCAATAAAAGCTTCATTTTCAGCAATCATTTTTTGCTGTTCTTCGAAAGCTTTCAACTGCTGCTCGCGACGCTCCTGACGCAGCACCAGATACTTTGAATAGTTTACTTTATAATCGTAGATACGCCCCATAGTCACTTCAATGGTGCGCGTGGTGATATTATCAACAAAAGCGCGGTCGTGGGAAATTACAATTACTGCCTTGCCACAATTAATCAGAAATTCTTCCAGCCACTGGATCGATTCAATATCCAAATGGTTGGTGGGCTCATCCAACAAAATCAGGTCGGGTTTTTGCAGCAGTATTTTTGCCAGCTCTATGCGCATGCGCCAGCCGCCACTGAACTCACTGGTTGACCGGTGGAGTTCCTCACGAAGAAAACCTAATCCGAGCAGCACTTTTTCCACTTCGGCATCAAAGTTTATTTCTTCAATCGAATAAAACTTTTCGCTCAAGGTAGATACTTTCTCGATGAGCTCATAATAGCTGTCCGACTCATAATCAGTGCGGGTTTCAAGCTCCTTATTAATGGCTGCTATCTCTTGCTCCATGGCAAAGATATGTGCAAATGCTTGCGAGGCCTCTTCAAATACAGTGCGATTATCCTCGGTCATCAAATGCTGTGGCAAGTATGCCACTACCTTATCTTTTGGAACCGACACGTGCCCTCTATTGGCTTCACGCTCGCCTGCCAGTATTTTTAGCAAAGTGGACTTTCCAGCTCCGTTTTTACCCATCAGGGCAATACGGTCTTTTTCATTAATGACAAAAGAAATATTTTTAAAAAGTGTGGTAGCTCCAAACTCTACCGTTAAACCATCTACCGAAATCATAAACCATTATTTTTGCGCCGCAAAGATAGAATTATCCACCTAAGCATAAAGCAAGTTCGAGCACATTTACAGCTATTTTACATTTACCAATAGCTCCGGCACCGTTACACCAACTCCCTAACAACGGTCAGGCGCTCTTAGCTGAGTGCAGAAGTATTTTTTGGCATCTACATCAGGGCATTAGCCACACAGGAAAATTATTCTTTGCAAATACCTGTAATTATCACCTCTGATACAGGCATCCTGAATAAAATATTATTGTATTTTTGTTTGTTAACCTTACGTAAAAAAGAGAAGAATGCCGCATATCGGGAAAGAGATACAAGAATTAAGAGCATTACTTAACCACCATAATCATCAGTATTACGTACTGAATGAACCCCAAATATCCGACTACGAATTTGACCAGCTCATGCAGCAGCTGATTGAACTGGAGCAACAACATCCTGAATTTGCTGATCCCAATAGTCCCAGTCAGCGGGTAGGAAGCGATATCAATAAAGAGTTTGAGCAGGTAAAGCATCGCTACCCCATGCTATCTCTTGGCAACACCTACAACGAAGGAGAGATTGCTGATTTTTACAACCGGATAAGCAAACAATTGATAGATGAGCCATTTGAAATTGTTTGTGAGCTTAAGTACGATGGGACAGCCATTGGCCTTAGTTATGAAAACGGACAACTGATAAGAGCTGTTACGCGCGGAGATGGTGTGCAGGGCGATGATGTAACGGCCAACGTTAAAACCATCAGGAGCATCCCTTTGATACTCAATGGAGATTACCCCTCCAGCTTTGAAATACGAGGCGAAATATTTTTACCTCATAAAGGTTTTGAAACACTTAACCAAGCACGAAACGAAGCCGGCGAAGCACCATTTGCGAACCCGCGTAACGCGGCTGCCGGTTCCTTAAAAATGCAAAACAGTTCACTGGTCGCCAAACGCCCGCTCGATTGTTTCCTGTATTACATGCTGGGCGATCAACTCCCAAGTAACCTACACGCAGAAAACCTGAAAAAAGCAAGCCAATGGGGCTTTAAAATACCGCCACACATGAAAGTGTGTAAAACCATTGATGAAGTGTTTGAATTTATCAACTACTGGGATACTGAGCGTAAAAACCTGCCTTACGACATTGATGGCATTGTACTGAAGGTGAACAGCCTCGAACAGCAACGCCGACTAGGTTTCACGGCGAAATCGCCGCGATGGGCAATTTCATATAAGTTTAAAGCCGAGCAAGGCTACACGCAACTTAAAGCAGTAACTTTTCAGGTGGGACGAACCGGTGCCGTAACTCCAGTGGCCAATCTGAACCCTGTATTTTTAGCGGGTACTACGGTTCAGCGCGCGTCGCTTCACAATGCGGATATCATCAATACCCTAGACCTGCACGAAAATGATATGGTGTATGTGGAAAAAGGTGGGGAAATTATTCCAAAAATTGTAGGTGTAGATGAAACTGCCCGACAGCCGGGTGCTTTAAAAGTGCAGTTTATTGCTGACTGTCCGGAGTGCAGCACCCCGCTTATCCGCATCGATGGCGAGGCGGCTCACTATTGCCCGAATGCCGCAACATGTCCGCCACAGGTTAAAGGACGCATCGAGCACTTTATTTCGCGAAAAGCAATGAATATTGATGGCATTGGCAACGAAACCATTGATTTGCTTTACAGACATGAATACATAAAGAACATCGCTGACTTATACGCCCTAACACCTCAGCAGCTAACCGGTTTGCAGCGCATGGGCGATAAATCGGCGAATAACATTGTAGCCGGCTTGGAAGCCTCTAAACAAGTTAACTTTGCACGGGTTCTTTTTGCTTTAGGCATTCGCTATGTAGGCGAAACGGTGGCGAAAAAACTGGCATCGGCTTTTAAAACCATTGAAAATTTAATGAATGCCGACATGGAGCAACTCACCGAAGTGGATGAGATTGGGGAACGCATTGCTCAAAGTGTTATGGCCTATTTTGCCAATGAAGAAAACCGGGAACTGATTAAACAACTAAAGCACATAGGTCTTCAGTTAGAACTTTCAGATGAAGAACAGGCCCAGCACTCAACAGCACTTGAGGGCTTGTCTTTTGTTGTTAGCGGCAGCTTCAGCAGCTTCTCGCGCGATGAACTGAAAGCACTCATCGAAAAAAACGGTGGTAAAAACCTAAGCGGCGTTTCATCAAAAACCAACTACCTGGTAGCCGGCGATAAAATAGGGCCAAGTAAGTTGGCAAAAGCCGAGAAGCTGAATGTCTCCATCATCTCTGAAGATGAGTTTAAACAAATGATCAACCTGTAACCAAAAATAAATTCATTAGAAACAACCCGACAAATGAGCAATTTTATTGACACGATACGAGAAAAAGCAGCCCTGTATAAGCTGGAAAAACAGTTAAAAAAATCACCGCGCAACAAAAAGGTGCACAACCTGAAAACAGCGCAGACTGCAGGCATTCTTTACGATGCAACACAGGAAAGTAATTTCCTCATTGTTAAGGAGCTAATTCGGGAGTTAAAAGATAATGACATTAAACCTGAAGCCCTCGGATTCATTAATAAAGCGAAAAGAGACGACAACTATATCGGCGACAGCACCTATAGTTTCGCCTGCCGAAAAGACTTCAGCTTCTTTTATAACATTAAAAAAGAAGCCATTCAGGCTTTTGTTGATAAACCCTTTAACTTGTTAATTGTACTTGTTACTGAACAGCCTTTTGCAATTGATTACCTGGGACAACTATCGAAAGCCGAATTTAAAGTTGGTAAGGCCGGGCTCGATAACGAGCTATACGACTTAATGATTGAACTAAACGCCAATGCAGATGTAGCTGAACTGAAGAAACAAATTACCTTCTATCTGAATTTATTAAACAACAACTAAACCAGCCTGTATGATATCTCCACAGCAACTCAGCGGTACCGGAGTAGCGCTCGTAACGCCATTTAACCAACAAAATCAGATTGACCATCAGGCATTAGGCAGTTTAGTCGATTTTGTTATAGATGGCGGCGTCAACTTTTTGGTGGCTCTTGGTACAACAGCCGAAACCCCAACTCTTAGCGATAAAGAAAGGGCTGAGGTGATTAAAACAATTAAAAAAGCCAACAACAGACGGGTGCCTATTGTTATGGGGTTGGGAGGTAATAACACCAGTCAGCTGGCTGATATCATTCACAAAACAGATTTCGATGGCATAGATGCCATTTTATCGGTCACCCCTTTCTATAACAAACCTACGCAAGAAGGGCTGTACCAACATTACAAAACCATCGCAAAAATATCGCCTCTGCCCATTATCCTATACAACGTTCCCTCCCGCACAGGCAGCAACCTTGAGGCAGATACATGTATCAGGCTGGCTAATGAGTTTGAGAGTATCATCGCCGTTAAAGAAGCATCGGGCGACCTTATGCAGGTAATGGATATCATCAAGCATAAACCAGAGGGTTTTCTGGTCCTGTCTGGTGATGATGCCACCACCTTGCCCATCCTAAGCCTGGGTGGTAATGGGGTAATTTCAGTCATTGCCAACGGTTATCCGAAGGCATTCAGCCAAATGGTGCAGGCTGCACAAAACAATGACTACATTAAAGCACGCCGCCTGCATTATGGCTTATCAGACATTATGCACAGCGTTTTTACTGAAGGAAACCCAGCAGGCATTAAAGCCGTGTTGGAAATGCGCGAGATCATTGACAACCAGCTACGTTTACCATTGGTTCCTCTCACCGATACAACCTATACTATTTTAAAAGCACAATTTAGAGCCTTCCAGTCTGAGTTTTGGAATGCTTTTTGATTACCCAACTTTGGAAATACTATTCAATATCCATAAATCTAAACTTATTACTTATGAAACGAAATTTTTTATTCGTACTGGCATTCGGATTAGTTCTCAGCATACTCAGCAGCTGTGCCCATACAGTGGAGCGCGTTGATACCAAAGAAACAATTGACCTAAGTGGTCGTTGGAATGATACTGACTCACGTCTGGTAGCCGAAGAAATGGTTAACCAGGTATTAGGTGGTGCCTGGATAAGCAATCACCAAAGCGACAATAATGGCAAAAAGCCGGTGGTTGTGGTAGGCTTGATTTACAATAAGTCGCACGAGCATATCAATTCCGAAACGTTTGTGAAAGATGTTGAGCGCGCCTTCATCAACAGTGGCCGTGTTCGCCTGGTTCAGGCGGGCGATAAGCGGGAAGAACTGCGTCGCGAACGTGCCGCCCAACAAGAATTTGCCAGCATGGAAACGGCAAAAGCCTGGGGAAAAGAGTTAGGAGCAGACTTTATGCTTAACGGAGACATTAATTCGATTGTTGATACCTATAAAAAAGAGCGGGTTAACTTTTATAAGGTAAATATGGAGTTATCTAACCTGGAAACCAATGAAATTGTATGGATTGGTGATAAAGAAATTAAAAAGTATATCAACAATTAGAACTTAGTATACACGATTAATGCCCGACAGTTTGTGTCAGGCATTAATCTAATCTCTTTTCCAACAGCCCTATCTAATGATGAAATTTACACGCTTTGCTCCCCTACTCCTCATTATCCTCCTGGCAGGATGCGCAACTTACTTCGAACAAAGCATAAAGCTACAATCACTTATCACTTCAGGCCAATTTGAAGCGGCAGATAAAGAGCTGGCCAAAGACTCAAAGGCTGCCGAAGGGAAAAACCGCTACCTGTATTACTGTAACCGGGGTGTTGTAAGCTTTATGACGGGTCATTATCAAAAGAGTATCGATTATTTTAATCAGGCCGACTATTATGCCGAAGATTATAGCAAATCGTTTGGTAATGAAGCACTGGCACTCATTACCAACCCCATGATTAAACCCTACCGCCCCGAAGATTTTGAGGCCGTATTGGTACATTTTTACAAAGCACTGAACTTTATTTACCTCAAGAACTACGAAGGAGCACTTATTGAGTGCCGCCGTGTAAACATTGTTCTTCAACAGATAAACGACAAGTACAAGAAAAATAAAAATAAGTATGCTCGCGATGCTTTTGCGCATTGCCTCATGGGCCTTATTTATGAAGCAGCAGGCAACACCAATGATGCCTTTATTGCGTACCGTAATGCCCTTGAAATATATGAAGAGGATTACAAGCAGCTGTTTGGCATGGCGGTGCCGGAGCAATTAAAGAATGACCTGATGCGCTCAGCTTATCAACTGGGCTTTGGCACTGAACTGGATTTTTACGAGAACAAATTTGGTTACGAATATGTACCAGAAGACCCGGAAAAGGGCCATCTGGTATTTTTCTGGTTAAATGGTTTTGGCCCGGTAAAAGATGAGTGGAGTATCAACTTTACCAATACGGGCTATAACGATGGCTGGATAACGCTGGTCAATGAGGAATATAACCTCAATTTCCCTATTTATATCGGTAATCGATCGCGAGATCAGCAGAATGCCTTTAAGAACCTGTCTTTTTTAAGAGTCGCATTTCCTAAATACCGCGAACGCAAACCGGTTTTCACCGCAGCCACCATTAATGCCAATGGACAAGAGTATCCGCTTGAGCTGGGTGAAGATGTGAATGCAATTGCTTTCCAATGCCTTAAAGATCGAATGGTGAGAGAAATAGCATCTGGCATAGCCCGCTTAGCCACAAAAAAAGCCACTGAAGAGCTAGCGCGCAGTGAGAACGAGAACCTGGGCGCCCTGGTCAGCATCGTTAATGCCATGACGGAAAAGGCAGATACACGTAACTGGCAGTCCCTGCCCTATAGCATTTCATACTGCAGAGTGCCCCTTGACGAAGGGATGCAGCAGGTTGAACTAAGTACAAGTGGTCGCCTGACCAATAAAGTCCCGTTTACCTTCAACATCCAAAAAAATCAAACAACATTTTTCGCCTTTCACAACCTGGAAAGTGCCAATTAAAAATTCGAAAGAAAGCCGCAATTACTGCTATAATGGGAGTGCGACCAACTTTCCTGCTTCGATGTTAAGCATTACAAAATAGGCCACAAAAGCCACTCTATTTTCACTCTCCTGCTTGGCAGGTAATGTTATGAACTTGCAAATCGCAGAGAAACAGATGTAAACTTCAGATTGATTTAACATTGATTTTACGATAAACAACTCTTCAAATATTATTTTCGTTATTCAAGACATAGCCAAATACATAACCTAATAATACATGGAGAGATTCAAAAAGAAATTTCCATCAAATTCTTCTTCGCATTGAGTCTTTCCATGTTTATGGGTTATCAGTAAGTGCTTGCCACGCAGCAATGCCTCCCGTCAGGTTTATCAGGTTACTGAACCCCTCCTTCTTCAGAAAATTAATAACATGACGGCTGCGCATACCCAAATGACAAAACACCACCACCGGCCCTTCTTTTGGAATATCATTCATCCGGTCAGGGATATCATCCATCGGAATATTAATGGCTCCTTCAATTTCGCCTTCCAACAGCTCAAAAGGCGCACGCACATCAATGAGAGTCAATTGATTGGTTGAATCACTTATTAGTTGCAATAATTCAGCAGCACTTACTTCCTCAGCATGCCCCCATTGTTGCTGAGCACCACAAAACGCTTCATAATCCACCAACTCTGTTATACTGGGGCTATCTCCACAACAGGCACAGTCGGGATCTTTCCTGAACTTTACTTCACCAAAATGCATTGCCAGGGCATCATACTTGAGCAAGCGTCCTACCAAAGGGGCTCCAATACCCGTAATTTGTTTGATCACTTCGGTGGCCTGAAGCGTACCAATAACACCGGGAAGAACGCCCAAAACGCCAGCCTCGGCACATGATGGTACAGTACCAGGCTCGGGGGGCTCGGGGAACAAACAGCGGTAACATGGTCCATCTGGGCTACCAAAGACACTTACCTGCCCTTCGAACTGACGGATAGACCCAAAAACATTGAACTTACCAGCCAGAACACAAGCGTCATTAATCAGATATCGAGTTGCAAAATTATCGGTGCCATCGCAAATAATGTCGAACTGCTGAATAATCTCCAGGGCATTGTTTCTGTTGAGCGGGTGATCAAAAACGGATAATCGAACGTGAGGATTAATTTCTCGAAGAGCCTCACTGGCCGACCATGTTTTTTGTTGCCCCACAAAACTGGTACGATGAATAATTTGCCTTTGTAAATTAGACAAATCCACCACATCAAAATCAACCAGACCAATATGCCCTACCCCCGACGCAGCCAAATACATCGCCACCGGAGAGCCCAATCCGCCTGTTCCAATAATAAGCACCGAAGCCTGTTTGAGTTTTAGCTGTCCTTCATGGCCCAGCTCAGGTAAAATGATGTGGCGCCTATAGCGTTCTAACTCGTGTGCTGTTAATAACATGTTAAATATTCTCAATTTGGAGGTGAAGATAATTACTTTAGACGATACAATAAGCACGCTTGTAAATCCTTTGTTACGGCTGCACTTTGCGCCGCGACAATAGAAAAAAGTTCATACTTTTTCAATAGGATTTAAGCAACTCATCACCTGCAAATTAAGTCTCATTAGCAAACACATTTAATCTTTTTCGAAAGATTATTGTTTCTCTTGTGCGCAGGAATAGAAGCTAAATGGCGTCTGACATAAGTAAACTTTATAAAAACTAACATTACAGTAAACGTGAAGATTTTAACCCTCTTATTTGGATTATTTGTTTCCCTTTCGTTGTTGGCCAATTCGCCCGAGAAAGAAGGAATTGTTAAAGGAAAGGTCTATGATGGAAAATCAAAAGTTCCGGTGGAATATGCCACGGTGGCGATTTATAAATCATCCGACAATAGTGTTGTAACAGGTACTGTAAGCGATCAGGAAGGAAACTTCAAGATCAAAGGCCTGCAAAAAGGCGAGTTTTACATCGTGGTGTCATTTCTAGGCTTTGAAAATAAGCGCTACGACGATATTGTGGTTGACGGAGGTCGTGATATGATAGACCTTGGCACCATCACGCTTGGCTCAACCAGCGAGTCGCTCGACGAAATAGAAGTGGTGGCCGAACGGCAATCCGTCGAATTTCATATAGATAAGAAAGTAGTATCAGTTGGTAAGCAGATGACTTCAGCCTCTCTATCAGCTGTTGAAGTTCTGGAAAATGTGCCGTCTGTGCGGGTAGATATCGAAGGAAATGTGTCCCTGCGCGGAAGTACTGGTTTTACTGTTTTGATTGATGGGAAGCCCACCGTTTTGGAACCAAGTGACGTGTTGCGTCAAACACCGGCCTCAACCATCGAAAACATCGAAATCATCACCAACCCATCAGCCAAATATGAGCCCGACGGAACAGGTGGAATCATCAACATCATCACCAAAAAGAACCGAACACAAGGGGTGCAAGGCCTCATTAACGCCAAAGCAGGTACCTATGGAATGTATGGTGGTGATTTTTTACTCAACTGGCGTAAAAACAAGGTGAACTTTAATATAGGAGCCGATTATAACGATCGCCCGTTCCCGGGCAACACTTATACCCGTCGTGAAACCGACCAAGGCGATTCACAAACAATCATAGAGGCCGAAGGTGAGAATGAACGCGCCTTTTATGGCGGGGGCGTTCGTGGTGGTCTCGACTGGGATATCAGTGAGCGGGACTTTCTGGGGTTCAGTGCCCGCGTGGGCAAATTTAATATGGGTGGCGACTCACAGTTAGACTACACCGAAACCCGTCAACCGGCCAATTCAATTGCTGAATATTACAGCATTAACGAATCAAAACGAAGCGGTAACTATTTTTCCTTAACAACCAACTACACTCATAAATTTGCCCAAAAAGGACATGAACTGGCTGCCCAGATCAATTATCGCGGCTATGATGGTGATGAATACTCAGAAAACTTCCGTTTGCAGGAAGGGCAGATAACTGACGGAACACGAACAACAGAAACAGGCCCTAGCAACCGGTGGGAGCTGCGGCTGGATTACACCAAACCAATTGGCGAAAACAATAAATTTGAAGCAGGGTTTCAGGGACGCTCTGGCGTTGGTGATGATGAAACAGAACTGTTTAACTGGGATATTGCTCAAGGCGAATTTGTAGAAGACGTACAAAATAGAAACACCACAACTTTAGACCGCAATATTTATGCCTTGTACTCTGTTTATAAAGGTAACCTTAATGACTTCGGTTATCAGCTGGGACTGCGCGGTGAATATACCGATCGCTCTATAAGCTCCAGTGGTGTTAATGAAACCTATACCATCGATCGCTGGGACTTATTCCCAACACTGCACCTGTCCTATCAGCTTCCGGCCGATAATCAGATTATGGCCAGCTACTCACGACGCATTGACCGCCCGCGGGGCTGGTACCTGGAGCCCTTTATCACATGGGTTGATCAGTACAACGTACGAAGTGGTAACCCGGCTTTATCACCCGAATACATTGATGCGATTGATGTGGGATACCTGAAACAGTGGAATAAAACACAGCTGTCGCTGGAAGCCTATTACCGCATTACGCATGACAAAATTCAAGGCATTGTGATGCCTTACGAAGGCAGTACTGAAGTGTTTTTGCGTACCTACGATAACATTGGCACCGATTATTCATTAGGCGTTGAAGCCATGCTTAACCTGCCCATTGCCAAGTGGTGGGAAATGAATCTGATGGGGAACCTTTACGATTACCGTATTGAGAGCAATTATGACGGTGTAGAAGACCGCTCATCATTTAACTGGAGCTCGCGTATGAACAACTCTTTTGTAATTAAAAAGAACCTAAAGCTACAAATTGATGGTAATTACGACAGCCCATCGGTAACAGCTCAGGGAGAAACAAAAGAAAGCTATTACATGAATGCCGCGGTGCGCATGGACTTTTTTGACCGTAAATTATCAGCCGTTGTGCAGGCCCGCGATGTTTTAGCCACTGCTCAGCGTATATCAATAACCGAAGGAGTTGATTTTTACAATTACCAGAAACAGACAAGAAAAGCACCAATGATTTCCTTCACTTTAAGCTATCGCCTTAACAATTTTGTGCAGAAAAGAGGTCGCAATGGAGGTGATAATGGTGGAGGAATGGAAGACGATTTTTAATCGGGAACCATTTTTGGACGGTAGGAAGGTTCGTTGGAACCTTCCTCTTTTTTTGCCTTCTACAAGCCACTTCCCTCGCGAATCGCCAGCAAACAGGTGACCTATACTTTACTAAACTTCGGGCAAATCTTCAATTAGTGGCATCCAGCCCGAACAATTATTAAGTCTGTTCCTCCCATCAGAGCTATTCGGAAGGACAATACAGCTGTGGATATTTAAAAATATTGAATGTATCTTTAATCAGACATGGCTACTAATATCAGTATTATATACAAGCACCTACTTTGGGCGGACTCTCTTCTCGCCCTAATTCGATCGGAATCGGCTCTTCACATCAGTCATAAAATCCACTTTTCAAAACTGTCAGGCCTCAACCGTAAACACATCGACCTTATTATATTGGAAGCCACTTACCCTAATGCTGAGCTGGTTAACCAGGTCATCCAGTTAAAAGAGTCTGGTTTTCCCGTAATAGTCATTGGTTATCACCTGGATAACGAGTTTATCGAACTATTGCTTGTGAAAGGGCTTGATGGCTTTGTTTTAAAAACATGCGGGCAAGCCAATTTATTTGAAGCCATTCATAATGTATCACAAGGCAATAAATACTTCTGTGCCCCAATTGCCGAAAGCCTTTCTAAACGTCTATACAACAACACCGATGAACGGCGGTTAACCACCCGTGAAAAAGAAGTACTCTTGGGCTTAGTATGCCTGAAAACTACCTCCTGCATTGCCAGACAGCTTAATATAAGTGAAGCAACAGTCCGCACCCACCGTAAAAACATCATGTCCAAGTTTGGCTCCAAAAACTATATTGGTCTGTTACGCTACGCATGCCGGGAAGGCCTGTTGCAAACGCCTGACGAACAATTTTGCGTAGGCTGCTCCAATAGAAAGTGCATCTCCACAAATTAGGTAGATTAAATTCTACTTTCGAATACAACTATTCTCATAATTGCCAGATAGTTTCATAATTCTGTGTATTGAAAACGGCCACTACTCCCAATAACTTTACATTTCCTAACGTTTCTCATTGGTTCGCCTAAAAACTGTAATTACCAGTAAGTACAATCAATATTAGCAAACTTAAATTTTATGCTATGAAAACAGTTACGAAGGTAGGTTTAGGACTTTTAATGATGTCTCTCTTTTGCATTGGTTGCGAAAGGTGGGGCGGACGGATAGACAACCCCGACTCTGACCGTCCGACAGATGTTGGTCCGGAATACGGAAAACGCGGCAACAAAGGCAGTACCGATAAAGGAACTGTCTACGGTGATCTGTTGTACATATTGCGAGATGCCAACGGTTTGCCTATTTACAATTCTGATGGTTTTGTGCAACCATTGGCATTTGTTAACGGTGTACCACTCACCGATGATGGTACAGATGAAGGCGTGCAGTATGTTTGCTCGGTAAATGAAGAAGGCGAAGTAGAACTAAATTTCATTATGGATGGCAATGAGAGGAAACCCTACGAGGGCGCCGGGCCATTGGAAGTAGAATTTGGCAGAACAAGCATCTTCAGAGCTCCACAAAGAGTATTGGATCAGGCCATCAGAGAAGCTTTAAACGGCTTATCAGAAGTAGATGTGACCACTTTGCAACTGGACTTTTGCGGTCGCCTTTTTGGAATTAGGCCCGACTTAAGCGAAAAAACAGTTGATTCACCCCGCGAAAATATTGCTTTATACCAAAGCTTAATTGAAAACGAAGGGTACGAGGGCATTTGCGACATCTGCCTCGAACTTGGCTATGAGCACCTCTATGAATTCTTTTACAACTGGCAGGAACCATGGCCACATGTTGCCGCGGGCTGCTTTGCCGCTGCCAACGACAAAACGGGAACGGTATGTGTTGATAAGATTCAGTACGTACATAGCTTTAAAAACCTGCTTGGTCTGAACCAGCTCACCGATGATAATGGAAAGCTCTATTTCAATTTTTCATTTTACAATGGTTACGACCGAAACAGATGGAAAGAAGTTAAACTTGGATTCCTTGTATGGAACGGTCTTTACGCTACCGAACCAATTGAAGAAATTAGTGTATACGACTTATTCGAAACATCAATAGCTGATTTTGGTTATGGCCAACAGCCTAGCTTTACTTATCATTCCGAACACAACTGGTTTAAAACTGATAACATTGGTGGTTTTGCCCAGTTTGCCGACGACTGTAATCAAATATTAGAGTATGTACATGACGACAGCAATATTGTTTGGGTTCGGTAATACCAAATGGTCGCCTAACTAATCAGCGAATGGTCAATCGTTTTATACAATTGGCCATTCATTTTATCTTCTTCATTAATAATGAAATACATCACTAACATAGTCATCCTCTTGTTTTTCATAACTGCGCTGAATGCTCAGAAAAATCAAAAGTTTAGCCCTGATGATTCAATTCGCAAGTTGAGGGAGTACGCACGTGTTAAGCAAGCCGCCTATCAGGAGCAGGAGCAGTTAATCGATAACTTCTTAAAATACCACAAAATTAAGCGCCATATAAAGAGTGGCCGTGGTGGCATTCAGTCGCTTGAGCGCATTGTGGATGGCCGGCCTGTCTTTCAGATGACCCATAATCTTAATGCGGCTCAAACAATTTCTACCGATTTACTTTGGACCGCAAGCTCTTCCCCATTTCAACTAGATGGCTTGGGCATAGAACTTGGCATATGGGACGGCGGAAAACTTTACGATTTACACCAGGAATTTGCTGGCCAGGGCAGAATATGGCAACGTGACACCCCCCCATTTCTGCTGGATCACTCCACCCATATTGCCGGTACAATTGGGGCGGCAGGCATTAACCCATTGAGCACCGGCATGGCCGGTAAAGCTTCCCTATTGGCCTATGATTTTAGCAACGATATGGCAGAAATGGCACTGGCAGCCTCTGAAGGACTGGCGCTATCTAACCACTCATATGGCACTGTTTGTGGCTGGAAATTCAATTCAGAATCCGAAAATTGGTATTGGTATGGCAATGCCAGCCTCAATGAAGTTTTAGATGAGTCTTTCGGCTTGTATGACTCCAGCTCCTGGGACATCGATTACATTGCCTACCTGGCTCCCTATTACCTCATGGTCAAGTCAGCTGGTAATGATCGCAATGAGGGGCCTGAGCAACAGCCTATCACTCACTTTGACTGGAACGATGGTTGGCAGGAATGCAACACCATCCACAACATCGATGGAGCTCCCGAAGGCTATGATTGTCTGGGACCAAAAGCAGTATCCAAAAATAACCTGGCAATAGGTTCTGTTCTCGATTTGCCCAATGGTTATACCCATCCGGATGAGGTTCAGCTAGCTCCCTACTCGGCCTGGGGACCCTGCAACGACGGGCGAATAAAGCCAGATCTGGTGGCCAACGGGGAAACAGTACTATCATCTGTCAGCGATGATGCAGCAGCCTACGCTGCCTACTCTGGCACTTCAATGGCTGCTGCTTCAGCAACAGGTACCATTACTTTGCTATTACAACTGCAACAACAACTTAGCCCTGGCATAGCCCTTTTAGCCTCTACCATAAAAGGCCTACTTATCAACACAGCAAATGAATGTGGACCCTCACCCGGACCCGATTATCAGTTTGGCTGGGGATTGATAAATGCCTATGCAGCTGCCACTTGCCTGCAAAACAACTATGCATCAGGAGGTGCCTTAATCAAAGAAAGCACGATTCAACCTAATGAAACACAGTCATTTCTCATAAACATTTCTGATAATCAGGATGAATTAAAAGTGACGCTTTGCTGGACAGATCCTCCCGGAACTATTCAGGACCACACACAATTATCAGTAAGTAATCTGATCAATGATATCGACCTAAGTATCGAAAACCTTAGCAATGGCACAAGCTATCTGCCCTGGGTATTAAACCCTACCAGCCCCTCGTTGGCAGCTGGTAAAGGAGTCAATGTAAAAGATAATGTGGAGCAGGTACAAATTCCCACGCCTCCACCGGGTGAATATCTGATCAGAGTACATGCGACATCAATCACCGAAGGCAGCGAGCAAACCTACAGCCTGATTATCAATCAATGCATGAGCAATGCGACTATTTATCCTCCTAAAAACTTAAGTTATCGAATTGATGATGCCGCCGCTCAACTCTTTTGGGAGCCAGCCGCATCATCTCCCAACAACTACATTATTTATAAAGATAAAGTGCCCGTCGCTCAGACCCAAGACACAACAATAATCATTAGCGGGCTGGATAATGGCACATCCTACAATTTTTATGTGAAGGCCAGCTATGATAACGAACAGTACAGCCTGCCCACCAACACCATCCGGGTAACACCCCTTCAAGCCTGTTCAACTCCTTTTTATACCGATTTCGAATCCGGCATAGCTAACTGGCAGATACAGCAAAGAATAGATAGCTGGCGCTTAGGTAACAAAGACTCCCTCACCTCCTATTACCTGAATCTGGAAGAAAACACAACTGAGTTTATATGGATCGACTCAGGCATAAATAAATGGCATTCGCATGTTAGCGATATCGCCGCCTCGCCTCCAATAAATCTCGAGAACCACACCGATATCACAGTCACCTTCAATTATGTATTTGTTACTGGTATTTATGACGTCATTGATGAACTACATCTGGTGTATCGCCAGGTAGGTGATGCAGAATGGACTAAAGTCATGCAACCAATAGCCAGTTCCGACTGGCGAGAAGCCAGCTGTCAATTGCCACCCGAAGCAGCAAAGGCCAACGTACAAATTGGTTTTTATTACGACGATTTTTACCTGCACGGCATGGGAGCTGCTATTGATGATATTTCGGTAATCAGTACCATTCCCACATCTATCAACCACCAAACACCAGCACCTCAGGTAGTGATTTATAATAACAGGGTCGAAATTTCATCAAGCATACCCTTTAGCGGCATGGGTAATTGGGAATTATTTGATGTGACGGGAAGGCGCGTTAATTCCGGGCAACTTGAATTTCTGCAAGGCCAGGCGCAGATGCAGGTACCTTATCCTGAACGTGGACTCTATCTGATTAGGCTCCGGTACAACGGCACATGTAACACTTTTAAAATTTTGCTTTCGCCTTAATGTCTTCTATAAACACGACAACCTTTGATTCCATCGTATGCCACGCACCACCTATTTTTTAAATCCATTATCAATTAAAATTTTTTAGATGGGGCATTGAACTTTTTTCAGCTTTTACTGTCTTTTTAGTACGATTACTTGCATGGTTTGAAAAAATGTGGCTTACTTTGCAGCGTTTTTCACATCAAGTAAAAGAGAATCATTAGAATAACACTTTTTATTTGGCGTGATTATTGTGTAAATAAGTGCCTTTAAAACGAAATAATTACAATACTAAATTTTATAAAATGGAAATAGGAAGAAATAAATTCGTTACCCTTTCCTACGAATTGCGTACCAATAGTGCTGAAGGTGAAGTAATTGAAAAAACAGAAACCGAAGCACCACTTGGCTTTGTTTTCGGTGCAGGCAAAATGCTGGAAATGTTTGAAAACAAATTGGAAGGTCTGGGAAAAGGATCGGCTTTTGATTTCGAACTTAAGGCAACAGAAGCTTACGGCGAAGTTAACCCTAACGCTATCGTAGAAATACCAAAGAACATTTTCGAAGTGGAAGGGCAAATTGATGAAACTCTTCTAACAATTGGTAACCATGTTCCAATGCAGGATGCACATGGTAACCGCTTAAATGGTCTGGTGCTTGAGGTAAGCGACGATAAAGTAAAAATGGACTTTAACCACCCACTGGCTGGCGATAACCTGTTCTTTAAAGGTGAAGTACTGGAAGTGCGCGAGGCAACTGAAGACGAAATTATGGAATCATGTGGTACCGGTTGTGGCTCTGGTGGCTGCGGCGGCGGATGCTCATGTGGTTAATACGATTATGACGACATTCGATAAGGGAGGTGAATTTCACTTCCCTTTTTTATTGGCTTTCAACAAGCCGACACCAAAGCAAACCTAGTCAATCAATCCCATTGGTCATCCCCTCTCAAAACAAGAGTTCTGAAATTATTCTCATAGGTGAGCAAAGTCCTGAAGAAATCTTTCAAATCGTTCTTACAGCTCTTATATATGGAAAAATAGTTTGCTTAAAGAACTATCACGGCTGAGTAAAGCCAAAACAAATTTTATACATACTCTCACAGACCTGCAGTGTCAAAAAATAATTTTGAAACCACTCTCGCAACCATTCGGGACAGACTCAAAAAATTTTATATGCTTCTCGCAACCTGTCCATTCCAAAAACCAATTTGAAAAATGACTTCGCAAACCTGCATGACCAAAAAATAATTTTGAAAATGCCCTCGCAACCGTGCAAGTCGAACTCAAAAAATTATATACGCTTCTCGCAACCTGTCAAGTCCAAAAATCAATTTGAAAAATGCCCTCGCAGAACTGTAGAGCCATTTTTCAAAAATTATGCACCACCCACAAAGGCATGCAACTTAATGATATTATTCATTTACCTTGGGCAATAGCTTATAAACAACTATTTTTACACTTCATTTTCTAATAATCTATAAATATAAGCCGATATATGTCTGCAAATTCATTTGGCACCCTATTTAAGCTCACATCTTTTGGTGAGTCACACGGGAAAGCAGTTGGTGGTATCATTGAAGGGGTACTGCCCAATACATTTATCGATGAAGACTTTATTCAGAGCGAATTAGATCGTCGTCGGCCGGGCCAGTCAGCCATTACCACACCTCGCAATGAGGAAGATAAAGTGGAGTTTTTATCAGGCATCTTTGAGGGCAAAGCAACCGGTACGCCAATTGCTTTTGTCATTTGGAACAAGGACCAACGCTCCAAAGACTATGGTAACATTGCCGATGTGTATCGTCCTTCACATGCCGACTACACCTACCAGAGTAAATACGGGATACGAGATTACCGTGGAGGCGGCCGTTCCTCTGCCCGCGAAACCATTGCCCGTGTGGTGGCTGGTGCCATTGCCAAGCTCATGCTGCAGCAACAGGGCATCACCATTCAGGCCTTTACCTCAAAGGTAGGGCCCATCCAACTGGATAAGTCCTATGAAGCACTCGATTTAGCGAATACAGAAAACAATATTGTCCGCTGCCCCGATGCTGCCATAGCCGATAAGATGATTAACTACATCGACGAGGTAAGGAAAAGCAAGGATTCGGTGGGTGGCATCATCAGTTGTGTCATAAAAAATGCGCCCGTTGGACTGGGCGACCCGGTTTTTAATAAACTGCACGCTACTCTGGGGCAGGCGATGCTGTCCATTAATGCCGTAAAAGGCTTCGAATATGGCTTAGGCTTTGGGGCGACCGACCTAAAAGGCTCGGAGCACAACGATGAGTTTTATATGGATGGCGACCGCGTTAGAACAAGTACCAACCGCTCAGGCGGTATCCAGGGCGGCATCAGCAATGGCGAAGACATCTATTTCAATGTGGCCTTTAAGCCCATTGCCACCATTCTGATGGAGCAACATACGGTTAACCGCAATGGCGAAGAAATAACATCCACTACCCAGGGACGACACGATCCGTGCGTACTGCCCAGGGCAGTACCCATTGTGGAGGCCATGGCTGCCATCACCATAGCCGACCATATTTTGGTGAATAAGATGTACCGATAAAACACAAGAGGCTGTCGTAAAAGGCAGCCTCTTTTTCTTTTAATAAGGAATTAACTTCTTATACCTCTTTTGCCGGATATAATTGGAAATAATGCTGCGGGTATCCCCATTGTCGTGATAATAGGTGATGTGCTCTTTAAACTGTTCAGGTGTTTGGATACAGGTATCTTCACCAATAAAGCCCCAGCCAAGATAGCGACCGTTCTCCACCACTACTACGGCCATCTCGGCATCGTTCCGCCCTTTATCGAGAATCACCAGATTAGAATGTCCATACGACAGTTTTTGCAGTAATTGAAGTACGCGCCGGTTGTAGTCCTTCTCTATTTCCTCACCTACGCAAGCCCCTTTACAGGTTTTCAGCTGGTATTGGAAGCAACCATGATTGCCATCGTACAGGCCGCATAATTGCTGGCATAGCTCATACTCTTCAATCCATTGAAACAGCCGTTCGCGTCCCTCCTGTAAGGTTTCAAAGGTCGCACTGGGAATATCAACACCGGTGTTAGGCTTTAAGGTCAAACGCAAGTACCCGTTCCGATCGGTATAGTGGTATAATCCGATTTTGCTCTTAGAGCGACGCTGCGCCCGGTTATAACGTGGTTTTTCCAGCTTTATTTCCTCTGATTCCTTCAATAAGGCGACCAATTCGCTTCCGGTAATAAAACAGCTTATATCGGCCGCATTTTGCTTCATTTCGATCCCTTTCTTCGTCTTGGGATTCCCCAAATGAGTAATAATGCGGTTACGAATGTTTTTACTCTTCCCAATATAAACCAGCTCACCGTTTTCGTTATGGATGTAATAAACACCAGTTAAAGCAGGCAAGGCTTTAATTTGCTCGATGGTCATTTGTGCATGCAACCCATCTGCAGAAAAGGCCTGGTAAGGATCTTCAGGATTTAGCAGTCCATTATTTCTTTTCAGCAACACTTCAAACAACTGCACCGTTGCCAATGCATCACCCGCAGCCCTGTGTCGGGCATCGTTACCAATGCCCAGCTCCGGACAAATCTTACCAAGACTATACGAAGCATGCCCCGGCAACAGTTTACGGGCCAGCTTGACAGTGCAGATAGTGGGCATCTCAAACTGATAGCCTAAACTTCTGAACTCCTCTTTGATAAAGTTATAATCAAAAGCGGCATTGTGGGCCACAAAAACAGCCCCGCGGCATATTTCAACAACATCTTTGGCAATTTGATAAAAGAGAGGGGCTGATGCCACCATTTCGTTGGTGATTCCCGTTAAGGAGCTTATAAACGGAGGAATGTAGGCCTCTGGATTCACTAAACTAACAAACTCATCCACAATTTGATGCCCATCATGACGATAAATGGCTATTTCAGTGATCCTACCATTTTTCATATTGCCACCTGTCGTCTCAATATCCACAATTACATACATAAAACCCCTTAATTCTCTTCTTTACAACTACTTAACACTAACACTCTCAATCATCTTTAAAGTAATGGTAAAAATACACATTTTAATTTTTTATTAATCAACTCCTTCTGTTCATATGGCTGCAAAACCCTTGTATTTTCTTTGATACAGCCGCATAAAAGCATATATTTGCAATACGATCATTGACAAAGACATTCCGCATCAGTCGTATTTAGATTGTTAAACTCAACACTAAAGAAGCACCGAGTGACGCTATGTTTTTAAAGAGCGGGCCTCGCCCTTGTGGTTACTATTTATAGTACGGAGGATTATCGATAATTACATGCACTCAAATCCTGTTTTCAGGAGTTTAAATAATCCCGGGTGGTGCGGTCCCCATAGAAAAAGGCGGTAACTGAGATTCAGTTACCGCCTTTTTGTTTTTATAGTTCTTTAAGCAATATATTGCGCTTACTATTTTCAAGGAGCCTTTCAAATTCGGAAAGAATCTCATGAAGATTCTGTAAATGAACCGTCTCTTCGAAATGGAGGTCTCTGCTCCCTTTGGCTTCCACCATTGAAATCACCTTAGCCACCGACAGCTGATTGATATCCAAGGCCGGTTGATAAAACGTTTCTTTCTCATCTTCACCAGTAACCTCGGAAAACACCTTACTGATGACCAGTTCATACAGCACTTCATTAATCAGTCGGATAGGGAGCTTCAACTCATTGGACAGCTCCATATTATTTGGTGGATTTTTGCCCCTTTCAAATCGCTTTATAACATAGGACGCCACCATTAGCAATACGTGCCGTTTATAGGCATAACTAACCCGGCGCGTATCGGCATCAAACTCAAAACTATCGGCATTCTGAAAGGCAAAGGACAGCTCTGCCCCCAACAATACAATCAACCAGCTTGCCTGCATCCAGATAAGAAAAAACGGTAAAGCAGCGAAACTACCGTAGATGGCATTATAGCTCGTTACTGAACTTTGAAAATGAATGTAACCATATTGGAGCACCTGAAATAAAGAGCCAGCAATAATACCCCCAAACAAGGCAGCTTTAAACTTAACCCTTGTATTGGGCATGATGTACAGAAGAAGTGTGAAAACCACCCACACCAAAAGGTGGGATGACAAAAATAGTAGCGTGGAAATGCCATTGTGTTCAAAACCCAGGTCACGCAGCTGATTGCCCACAACCACCAGCATACCGCTGCTGGATAGCATAAATAAAATAGCGATGAGCATTAGGGAGATATAGTCACTAAATTTCCGGATAAAGGAGCGGGCATGCTTTACCTCCCAAATATCATTGAAAGAATGCTCGATATTGCCAAACACTTTTAAAACCGACCAAAACAACACCACTAAACCAATTCCGGCAATTCCCCCGCCAGGAGTCTGTTCCAAATAATTTAAGGCAAAATTGGAAACAAATTCCAATACTTCTTCTTGCCCTTCCAAGCGCTCAGTAATGATGGATTGCAGCTTACCATCAAGCCCAAATCCTTTTGCGATTCCAAATGCCAGTGCTGCAACAGGCACTACCGATAAAAGCGAATAAAAAGTAAGCGCAGATGCCTTGAGCTGGCAATTATCGTTGACAAAGCCCTTAATGGATATACTAAGAACACGAATGATGCGAATAAGAAAAAACTGACGTTTGGATGTTTTATCGGCTCTTATGCGCCAAATTTCCTCGTTGAAGAAGTGAATAATCCTGGCTAAACGTTCTTTCATGCTGAATTATTTAAGGAGGAAAAAAAAATAGCAAGCCTGTAAGCCGGGTCCTGTACTCCTAACGGAGTGTCTATCATTTATCTAGGATAACAGTCACCTGTTACCTCGAGCGACCTACCCCTCACAACTTCTTGCGAAACAAAACGAGCAGTTTTGCTCCAAAATGGAATTATGATATACATGGTCTTGCAATCCGTAAGACGTACAACTGAGATAGTTACCTACCTCATTGGTGAGCTCTTACCTCACCTTTTCACCCTTACCCGAAGGCGGTTATTTTCTGCTACGTTACTATACCCTCACGAGCATCTTCCTATTCAGAAGCACGGTGCTCTGTATTGCCCAGACTTTCCTCTCCAGCCCATTGACTGCAGCGATAGACCGGCTTGCTATTGTGACAAAAGTACAATTAATTATTCAATCTTAAAGGGTAAGTACTTATCCAGTTCAACTAAATGTGCCTCTTTATACCCCATTGCCTTTATTCGCTGTAACTCTTTCATGGCTTCATGACCTTTGAAACGCCCTGTGGTATAGCGGAATATTTTATCTTTCATGCGGAACTCCATCACATCATCAATATTTTTGAAATGGGACAGATAAACCGGAAAACGAAACGCGCTGAGCTGAATCGTATACACTTTGTTCGGATCAATTTTACTGGCCAGAGATGCAGCCTGCCCCTCAAGCACGTATTTACCCGTATTCACCACAAAGGCTTGCTGATATCCTTTCGCCTTAACAGCGGCCACATCTGCCTTAGCCTCTTCATAACTGTTGTATTGGCCCACACAAAAGCGCAAAAACCCATCTTTACATGGATATTCCCTTGCCACTTCCACATTTTTGAAAAAAGAAGGCTTTTGAGGCGCCTCTGCCAAAGCAATTATCTGAATGGCATAATAGGGAGCCTGAGCTTCGCTCATGCGAATTATCTTCTTATTGGTTCTTAAAGCGTCTAACTTATCAGCTTTAGCCGGGTAGGCTAATCCAAGTATAAAAGCAGATATAATTAATATTCTCGACTTCATTATTGATACGCAATTACCGTTAAACTTTTTCTTCATCGTTACTCCAGAATTCTCCAAACAACAACCTCGATCCGTCTATTCACCAAATGCTGGCTATCGGAACAGTACACGCCCCTTTTACACTTATTTTTTAAATACCGCTCACCGTAACCCCTAGGAATCATTTGCTCGTCGTTAATACCCTTACTAATCATTATTTGTTCGGCTTTATCGGCCATGTTTTGCGAAACAGTGAGGTTATTGTACATATTGCCTTTTGCTTGCGTATGACCGTTTAGTTTCACAACGATATTGGGGTTTTGCAACAAGTAAGTAGATAGGCGATCGATTATGGCCAGTCCTTCTTTGGTAATTTCAGTACCTACATAAGGAATCTCCATCATACCGATATCATCTAACACGTCATCGTTAAAGATAGGTGTCAGCATCAGTCCATTATTGTTAATGTCCTCAATCTCCATAATATTAACAATCATTCGCTTCGAGATATACTCGTCCCCTTTTGAGATGGATAGCTCAAATTCCTGTTCATCCTTTTTATATTCATCCGGTATAATCAGGTTGATACGTCCATCGTCACCGGTCATGCCAGTCAGTAGCTCTTCTCCGGTATTGGCATCGGTAATAACAATTAATACTCCGGGAATAACTCCTCCGTTAAATGTTGAAGTAATTTTTGATGACAGCCCTTTCGGGAAGCGAGATAAATCAATAACTGGCTCTTCTTTCTTAACTACCGGAATAACAACAGGCACAGTTTCAACAGGAGGTTCAACAATTACTGGCGGTTCTTCTTCCTGCATATCAACAACCGGTACTTCATCCAATCCAAAAATAGGAGGTGCATCTGCATTTTCCTCTTCTTCGCGTGGCGGAGCAATGGTAAAGATCGCGTCTGTACTTCCATTACCAAAACGGTTGGTCGACAGAAATCCTCGTGTTTCATCAGATGGATCAAGCACATAGCCAAAATCATCTTTACCACTGTTTATTGGTTGTCTCAAGTTAACCGGTGTGCCAAAACTATCGCCTTCTCGTCGCGCGATATATATATCCAGTCCTCCAAACCCTAAATGCCCATTGGAAGCAAAATACAGGTTTCCGGCTGTGTCGATAAAAGGCCAGGCTTCATCTCCAAATGTATTGATAACAGGTCCGAGGTTTTTACCTTTACCAACATCACCCGATGGTTTAATTTCAGAACGCCATAAGTCTTTTCCTCCATATCCTCCACGTTCAGTTGAGGTATAGTATAAATATTTATTATCAGGTGAAACTGCTGGATAGGCAAAATTATAATCATCAGAGCAAATACTTAACTCCTTTTCGTTCACCCAATCCTTTCCATCGTACTCTGAGGTGAAAATTTTTAAACGACTATCTCCCCCTTTAATGTGTACAGGTTTAGTGTAATAAATACGTTTAAAGTCGGTGGTAAACGAAGTAGCCCCAACATGGTAAGCGGACTCCAGATTTTTGGAAAACGAAGTGTTTCCTTCCTGAATTTCCCCATCAACCAACTCTGAATAAGCCAGGTTTAAAAAGCCCTTTCCTGCACGGTCTAACTCCTTACTTTTACCCTTTTTCTCAGCAGAATAAACCACACCCTCTTTAAAGTACTGAATTCCAAATGACTGATCCCCAACAAGCAAACTGGCGGGGTTTACCACCACATCGCGATTAAATGCTCCATTTTCGTTGGCCCACTTACACGACTTAATCAGCTCGTTCATATCAAGTGGGTTCGCGCCGTGCTTTTTGGCTTTTTCGTACCACTCAATGGCTAAATCATATCCACCTTCCTGGTGCCAGCACGAAGCAAAATTGACAATATCTACACCCGTTAAATGTTCTTGCAGCTCGTCATAACGAGTCAGTGCTTCTGTGACATTCTTGAGGTTAAAATAGCATCTGGCCATTTCAATTTTTGTCTGAGTATTTAACTGTGCCCCTCGTTCACTGGCTTCATTATAATACTCCAGAGCCCTAAAGTATTCCTCATTAGCTAAAAACTCTTGTGCTTTCCTCAATTCACTGCGCTGCCCGTTAGCTACTGTAACAAACAAGAGCATTAAAAGAAGAAACGATATGCGAGAATTAGGTTTCATTGGTTAACTATTTAATCCAAAATTCATTTCCTTAACTATCCTGATACCCCATTAGAAGTATCTGATTGAACGCATTCCTGCTCTCTTATTAAAAGAGAAGTCGAACTGTAAGCCGATTTCATGTGATCCATATTGCCCAAATGTGCCTATTTTCGATAATGAATAATCGAAAGAATAGCGCACCGTCCACTGTCGATTGATAATATACTCAGTAAGAAAAACAACCTCCGAAATACTGCGGTAAGAAGCCCCCAACCAAAGGCGCTCGTTCAACAAAACATTACATGATAAATCAAAGGTTAAAGGAGCACCCACTACCGTTCTGATTAATGCAGTAGGTTTAACTTTTACTTCTCCCCAATCAAAGATATATCCTCCGTACCAATACGAGTGCAATGATTCCAGGCTAACCGTATTCTTGAAGCTGCCTTCGTTATCCTGAGCTTCATCAAAAGTAGGCCTGAAAAAACGTGGAATTGAAAACCCGCCAAAATAGCCATCGGCATAATAATAGGCACCAATCCCAAAGTTAAATCCCAGGATGGACTCCTTACGGGTAAACATGGGGTCACCATAGATGTCTGTAATGGCTTTTGTACCATCATAAACACTTGAGGTAACACCTACCTGCAAACCTAAAGAAAGGAACTGATTACGGCCCATTTTCAGCTTATAGGAACCTGCTCCCATAAAGTTAAAGTTATTAGAGAACCCCAAACGGTCGTTCTCTAATACCACGCCCACGCCAAGGTTCGTATCTTCAATAGGACCATGCACATTGATTGCTTGGTTCATCGGGGCATCCTGCATGCCTAACCATTGGCTTCGATGAATGATTAACCCACTAATAACGTCGCGTGTGCCATTGTAAGCCGGATTTAAAATACCCTGGTTACCGATATAATGATTATACTGGGCCTGATCCTGGGCCTTTAATCCCACAGCAAGCACTAAGCCCAAAAATATATATAGCAGCTTTCTCATAGTCATAATCGTTTATCGTCGTAATTCAATGAAACCAGAATATTCCTTAGTCGATTCCTCACCATCAATATTTACATCGATGGTGAACACGTAGAAATAAGTCCCGCTTGGTAATTTTGTGCCCAATGAAACCATGGCCCCGGCGTTGGATGAACCATCCCAATATTTACCATCTTTACCATAGGTATCACCCTTCGAACGATACACAATCGTACCCCATCGATTAAATACCTCGAGCTTGGAAACAGTGTTCTCATCAACGAATGAACCGGTTATTTTATAAGTATCGTTAATACCATCTCCATTTGGAGAAAAGGCGTTCGGGAGCAGCAAGGCTTCTTTGTCTTCAATACTTATATTACCAATAAAGATGAATACAGTGGCTATATCTGAACGTTCTGGTTTCAGTTTGTTGAAAACCTTGTAACGCACCGAATCTTTGCCAAAGAAGTTTGGTCGCTTCTTGTATTCCAATTTACCTTCGTTATTAATGCTTGCTTCACCAATGGTCTCAAACTGCTGGATTTCTCCCTCACTGTCGAAATACTCCCATGATGGAATCACCTCAAAATTAAGATTCACATACTTGTCCTCATCCGTATCAGCTTTAGGGAAGAAATCAAAATTAGCCAAATAGACGTCATTGCGAGCCACATCAAACTCAGCGATTGCTTCTCCAGCATCTAAGCCTTGAATATCATTAACGGCCACCAGCGGCTGTACAGCTAACTCAACAGAGCCTGCCATTTGACTTTCACAGCCATCGTAGTTGGCAACCACATAATAAGTGCCTCCGTCTGCCTGTACTCCAAAGTTGATTTCACCACCGGTACCTTCAACTATTTTAACCGGAGTACTTTGTCCATCTAACATCAGCATGTAGAAAACACCGTCTGTTGACATATCAAGCTTAATGCTATCGGTTTGAATCAGCCCATAGCAGCTTTTGTCAACACAATCGAATCCCTCATCGCCATTCCCATACTCAAGAATAACATTATAAGTATATAATTCGTCCTTTTTTGTTATTGTAAGCGGGTCACTATCGATCTCGCAGCCTGAGCTAAAGGAAACAGCTCTCACAACATAAGTCTCCGTACCGATTAAACGGTTAGGGAAGGTTACGCTGGCATCGTTACCATTAATATATCCCACAAATTCACCAGTCCCAGCACCTGCAATCAGTTGATAACCGATACCACTCTGACTATTAGTGATTGTCAGTTGGACGCCTTCTCTGTCGAAACAATACTCGGTTGAGCTAGCCGATAAAACTGGTTTTAAAGGTTCTGATCTAACTACAACCGTTTGCTTATTGTTAATTTGATTTTCACAGTTGTCTCCAAAAGAACCCCATACCTCATAGGTACCAGCTGGTACTGTTCCTAGAACTAATGGGCTACCTGCTGCTACGCCTGTGTTGCTTACCACAAGGTCTCCGGTATTTGCATCAATAACACTATAAAGTACATCATACTCCTGATCCTGCAATACTAATTCAGCACCGTCCTCATTGGAACAATAACTATAGCTGTTCTTTGTAAGTACCTGATCGCCCACTTCGGAGACCGTTTTTACAATAACTTCTCCCTCCATACTAGATGTACAACCTGTTATTGTTGATCTTGCATATACCGTATAAACACCTTCTTGGGTAACGCCATTAAAGACACGAGGCGAACCATCACCACTTATTGTGGCCACCGGTTCCTTACCTGACGAAGGATCATCATAAACTAAAGTATACTCCACTCCGAGCTCTGAACCTTCGATACCAATTACAGCTGGATTAGCACTGCCGCAGGAAATACCTGATCCAACGAGTCGGTATGAAATAGGTAATCGATTAAACTCGATGGTTACTCGATTTAACATTTCATTGCTACAAGGATCATCTGGCGATAATGTCTCGTTATAACCAAGAACATAATATACGCCTTCTTTTAAGATATTTGCGAAAGGTTTATCGGTTCCATCTCCTTCAATAGTGGCAATTAACTCATCCTGTGGATCTGTGGCTTGTGTTGAAGGATCTATATCTGCTTGAGATACCACACGGTATAAGTCATATTTAGTAGCGACATCAGTTGCTAGCACAACAATATCAACTGCACCATCTCCTTCACAGATGGCATCAGGAATTTGTAAAGCCTTTCTGGAAATGGCGTTTGGATTATTAATGATGATCTCATTTTGCTCTCCAAGTCCAGTCATATCTAAAACAAGTGGACAGTTTCCATTATAAGCCTCAACACGGTAAGAACCACCATTGTCATTGATTGCGTCGAACTCAATATCACCGTCAGCATTAACATCAGTGCCAAGCTTGATATATCCAGTCATGACCTCCCCAGTAATGTTGCTAACTACAGCGTATTGCATTGTCGCCTGTGGATCAATAACTTTAATAACCGTTCCTTCGCATAGTAAAGGATCTCCTTCAATTACATCTACCGTCTTATCAAGAGGCAGCGCAATTTGTCCTAGCTCAATTTGTCCTGGCATTACGTGCGGACCGCAATTTGTATTACTATTATTTTTTGTCGCCTGAACTTTATAGGTACCTTCTTGATTAACAGTCCATTCAATGCGTGCACCATTAACGGTTCCCATATCACCAGTCGCCACATCGTTGAATATCAATTCATATTCCACACCCTGCTCTGGTTCTACAAGAAATAGTTGAGCCTCCCCATTTTCACAGAATTCAGTGGCACCTTGAAGAGCGATGGAAACAGGAAGGTTGTCCCTTACAACATTAACAGACGTGGAAGCAACAGTTGTACAAGCTGACGGATTACCAGTAGAAGCAATTACACTGTATTCACCCACTTGTGTTACACTTCCAAAAGAGGCCGTTCCAGTGATTGTTGTCCCAACAGGATTGCCATCCAGATAAAGGTGATACTCAACTCCTGGCTCAAAAGCATCCAGGTATAGTTCAACCCCATCAGCATCATCAGCGCAATAATGACCATTATCTTCAGCCAACAGATTGAATGGGACAGGAAGTGCTACACGCTCCACTGTTACTGAACCATGCATATAATAGGTACAGCCATTGGCCACCATTATTACAGAATAATCGCCTTCTGCTGTATATTGTCCAAACGAAATGGCTGCATCAGTACCAGATACAATAACCGGATCCGGTGCGATAGGCGCATTGTTATAATATAATTCGTAATCATAACCACTTTGTGAATTGCTGAGAGAAATTGTTACAGCATCCACCCCGTCATCACAATATTTTCCCTCCTTAGTTCCAATGATATCATAAATTTCAATTGCCACATCTCCAGCCACAGACAGCTGTCCATCCATTACGACTTCACAACGTGCTCCTGCATTCACCTGCTCTGCCATAATAGTGTATGTTCCAACACTTAATGTAATATTCTCGAAAGGTAGAACGCCACCAGTGCCGGTTTCACTTTGTACAATAGTTTGTCCATTTAGTAAGTGGTAAATTACTCCAGCATCTGAACCACTTAAGGTAATAGTGACTACACTACCACATGATACTTCAGCCGGGGTAACGGATAATTGATAGATACCTAACTCATCATACTCCTCAACCGTCACTGTATTGTTCATTTCAATCGGTGGTGTTGGAGGTGTGCCATCATAGTAAGCCACTACCTTAAACTCAGAAGCCGGGTTCCCACCCTGAATATTCAACCATTGAACAACACCAGTACTGGCTGTTGCAAGTACTTTACCCAATGATACATCGGGTGTCCCCACTCTAAATAATTCATAGGTAATTCCTTCCTGATAATCAGAAAGACTAATTGAGGCGATACTTTCTCCATGGCAATGACCTGGTGATGAAGCAATAACATCAAAACGACCAATACCGTCGTACACGCCTACTGTAATTTCTTGAAATACACTACAGCCAGCAGCATTATATATATTTACTCTTACTACATCACCATGCGTAACAATCGGATTAGCACTTGGTGTTTCCGTACTCACAACTAATACATTGCTCTCACTTCTCGCCTGCACTTCTAAATCATTTACGAAAAAAGCGTACTGCTCGCCACCAGTGGCTGTAAAAGTGATGTCAGAACCTATAATCACATTATTACTTGGGTCAGCTATAAAGGAAGTAGCTGATGGCAAGGCATTAACGGTAACCGGTAAGGTATAAGCATTACCAATACATGTACCTCCTGCACTTGCATAGGCAACTGACACAGACTGTTCTCCAGCTGTTTCCCATTTCACATTAACGCTACTTAGGGTAGGATCGGTAGTGATTGTTCCACCATCACTCACTGACCAAACATAATTAACAAAACCTCCTTCGGCTGTATAAGTTACCTCTTCCCCATTACACACCACATCGGGACCTGATGTAATTATTGGATTTGGCGTTTCGCTTACAGCTATTTGAATACCCTCAGATGTATCTTCACAACCAATTGCATCAATCGCTCTGACGGTAACTACCTGACCATCAGTAAGACCGGAAGCCGTAAAAGTATTGTTAGCATCGGGGCCTTGAATGGAAGTTGTACCAACAAAGAATTCGTATGTTTCACCACCACTCGCAGTAAAAGTTACATCCTCGCCACTACAAATATTAGTATTATCAGCTAAGAGCGTTGCTGTTACCGTATTAACTGTAATATTTAGAACCGTTGGCATTTCAGCCATACAGTTATTATTATTAACATAATTAAGCTCAATAGAATACGGTCCAGCTCCATCCCAAACTACTTCTACGGTTTCGTCATCAAGGTCACCTGTTGGTGTTCCACCATTAATGTTCCAAGTGTAGTTGCCTTTTCCCAGGCCAGAAATATTTGCCTCATAGACTTCAGTAGAGTTAACACAAACAGTTGTACTTCCATTAATTTCAGGCATTGGTCGCTGATTGACTTGAATTGTTAAATTACTTGAAGTACCATAACATGGGTTGTCTGACAAATCGGTGTACGCCGTTACATTGATAACATCTCCATCTACAAACCCTGAGTATGAAAAAGTAGATGAAGCACCATCCTGAATTGGTGTTCCTCTGATAGAAAATACATAGCGGGCAAAGTCAGAAGGCGTTGCAACAAAACTTAACTCTTCACCTTCACATATGATAGATGACCCTTCATTATTACTAATAGTTAATGTTGGAACCGGATTACTTACTACATTTATAGTAATAGATTCAGAATTAGCTGAACAACCTGTATCAGTATCAGTCACGACAACATAAAATTGATCTCCATCAATCGGAGCATTCTCTGCTGCTGCCACATAAGTTGAACTTGTGCCAGCCACTTGCACTATTTCATCATCAGCTCCACGTACACGGCGAAACGTGTAAGTATAATTTCCAGAACCATTGCTTCCGCTCCCATTGAAGGTAACAGATGTTCCTGCACAAACTGTTCTTACACCGCTGGAAGGTGCACTCACACTAATGGCAGCATCTACAGTACTTACTTGCACACTGGTAGTTGCTGATCCACTGCATCCATTACCATCTTCTACAGTTAATGTAAATACATGTGTTCCAACACCGTAATCAGCGGACGCCACAGAAATATTCTGCTCCGTGCCAATCACATCACCTCCGGCATTGGTCCAGGTATAGCTGATCATGTCAGCCGGATTACCCAACAGTGAGATGGTCTCACCTAAACATACGTCTCCTCCATTACCAGGTAATGCGTCTGGGTTCGTATGAAGGACTACATTATGATTAAGAGAAGATTCACAAGTACCTTCCGTAATTGTTAAGGTATAAATTCCTTCGTAGCTTGCTTTGTCAGCATTGGTAATAGTCAATACTGCTGTATTTTGTGTGGTCCCATCAGGCAATAACCATGAATAGCTGGCACCGAATGAGCCGCCTCCACCTGTAAGGGTAACATCCTCACCATCACACCACTCACTGCTTGTTTCAGTAGCCTCTCCATTAATGGTTGGCACTGGTAGAGCCTGAATAGTCACTGTTACGGTAGTCTCTTGGCTGCTGCAACCATTGGAGTCGATCACGGTAACACCATAAACGCCGGCATCAGTCGCACTGGCCGGATCAATGGTGATGGTTGGTTGGTTACCACCGTATGGGTTTCCATCTTTTGTCCATATATATGTATCGTAAACACCTGTGCCTCCAGCAGCATTGGCCGCAATCACTAATTCGCCTCCATCACAAACCGGTGCATTAAAAGTAGGGGCCGCAGTTGGGTTTTCAAAAACAGTGACACTGGTGGTTGCTGATCCACTGCATCCATTAACATCTTCTACGGTTAATGTAAATACATGTGTTCCAAAACCATAATCAGCGGACGCCACAGAAATATTCTGCTCCGTGCCAATCACATCACCTCCGGCATTGGTCCAGGTATAGCTGATCATATCAGCCGGATTACCCAGCAGTGAGATGGCCTCACCCAAACATACGTCTCCTCCATTACCAGGTAATGCGTCTGGGTTCGTATGAAGGACTACATTATGATTAAGAGAAGATTCACAAGTTCCCTCGGTGACTGTTAAGGTATAAATTCCTTCGTAAGTCGCTTTATCAGCAGCGGGAATAGTTAGTATC
>NZ_JBPUSJ010000009.1:0-187155 GCF_051851475.1 Carboxylicivirga taeanensis
GCCCGGATTAAGAACCCAGTTGCCGGCTGGCAGGTTGCTTAGTACCACGCTTCCGGTGGCCGTTTCGCAGTCAGGCTGCGTGATGGAACCTACCAACGGTGCTTCTGGCGCTGCCGGAGCGTTTAGAACGGCCTGGATGCCTAAGGCTGATACACAGCCATTGGCCATAATTTGAATATCAGTGTATGTGCCGGCCGGGGCATTAAGAGTAGCGCTTCCGGCAGTGACTGCTACTGTTCCAAAATCGCCATCAGCATGTGTTACCAGATATGAACCATCAGCCACATTGGTGAGGTTCAGTGCAATGGTGCCATTAGCTCCACAGCTAAGTGGATCGCTTGTTCCACTGATTGAAATAAGCGGGATAACATTCTTATCAATAATGCTTGTTTCTGTAACCTGATCCCCATTTTCCACTCCGTTAACAACCGAGTCAATACTGACAATAAGGGTCTCATCATCGCCCGTTTCACAAAGATTATCATCCACAGCTGTTACCAGCACATTTTTCGATGTTTCTCCAGGAGCAAATACCACTACATCAGTTCCACCAGTGTAATCTTGCGTTACCACTGCTGAACCAATGAATTTCAGGTTCACCGTTACTTCCTTATCTGAGCTATGGTTTAAACTAACTGTAAAAGTAGCTACCTCCTCATTGGCCTCCAATATGGTTACTTTATCAACAGCAATACTTGCTTTTGGAACAGAATTGACTGTGATGGTAAACGTTTGTGGAGCGCTTGTATCATCGCCGCCATCGGCTATGCCACCATTGTCCTGCACATAAACGCTTACTAGGGCCACACCCCATTGGTCAGGTGCTAATTCGTAGCTCAGGTTACCAGCAGCATCAATGGTTGGTTGGGTCGTAAAAAGTTCGTTATTATCGCTAGACGCAATAAAGCTGAGCGATTGAAGCGCCTCATTAGCTGGCCCTGTGCTTTGCCCGCTGCCCCATGAATTAACTATCTGTAAACCTGTTGTATTCTCATCGAGAAGCTGGTCATCACCCTTCATAAATGAAGGTTCATCATTAACAGGCACAATGGTTAAATTAACCGTTGCCACGGCACAATCCCCATTTGCATCACAAATCTCATACGTAAAACCATCCGGTCCATTGTAGTTGGCATTTGGCGTATAAACCACATAATCATCCGCTGGGTTATTAGCTGTTCCATTGGTATGAATCATGGCGACTCCATTTTCAGGGGCAGAAACCATTACCAATGCGCCAGTAGAAGGACCATCGGCTCCAAAATCATCCGCGCCATTGCCATTATCGGCCAAAACAAGAATATTGACTGCCCCATTATCCTCGTAAAGTTGAACCAAATCGTTGTTAGCAACAGGTGTTGTATTGCTACAGTCCGCCACTTGAACATCCATGGTGGTGCCGCATACACTCTCATCGTAATTGACAGTTATTGTGCGTGAGCCAACATCCTGCCAGGTTACGGAAATCGAATTCGTTCCATTTGCACCAGTAATGGTTCCTCCGGTTACCGACCACACATAGTTTGTCATGCCAGCTTCTGTTGAATACATTTCAACATCCCCCTGGCAGACTGATAAGTTCCCCGTTATCACCGGTGAATCTTTAATCTGCACCCCAATAACTGTCTCCAAATCATAGTGACATGAACCATTTGAAGCCCGCACTTTTACAGGAATATTTCCGGTATTATTGATAGCGTATGATGTAATGGTTAAGTCAGCTCCAGTTCCGATGAGTACATCACTCAGTGGCTGGGCCGTTATATCGTGCAACAATTGATAGCTAATGCCACTTTCGGCTCCGGCAATGGTCACGTCAAACGTATTGCCTGAACAGATAGCCGTTGGTTCGGGCTGAGCAACAAGCTCCAGATTAACAGGTCCAACATCGGGACGCACCTCCACCACAACCGGGTTTCCTCCGTTTAATTCTATTTCGCAACTGCTGCTGGTTGGAACCATACGCATGGCACGAACCGTAAAACTTTGCACATCGTTATCAGGATGCGTTCCTCCATAAGGAAGGTTCCCTGTTGACACCGATATAGCCCCTCCATTTCCGGCTGCTGTATAGCCAATGGGATTATTAGCGGCATCGTACACCTGATACATGACCCCTTTTTGGCTATTCTCAATCACAATGCTCGATGGCGTATTGGCACAAACAGGTGTTTCAGCCGTAATCGTTTTCATATCTTCAATGAGCGAAGGGTCACATGGTACTTCAAACTCAGCAGACAAATCACTTTCGCAGGCCGAAACGGCCTCCACACTGGCTGTTAAACGTGCTCCGGCATAAATCAGACTTCGTCCATTGCTATCGCTTAAGCCTGTAAAGGTATGGGTGGTACCGCCGTTTACACCAACGGCCGTCCAGGCGTCTTCGTTGTAATAATCGATGTATAAACGCACGGTGTAAGGACCTCCGGCTGGCACTGTGACTTTTACGGAGGTCGCTCCCTCCACGGTGGTGTTATCAATGGCCAAGCCGCTGGCTGATGTTGGGGAACCAACCGTTACCCCGGCCGACTCATCACTGGCTGCTGAACAGGAGCCAGCAGGTATTTTGGCAGAAAGAACCTGCCCCTGCGAGAGTGTTAAACCATAAACGGCCCATTTACCCTGCCTAAGGGTTGTACTTCCAATTTCGGAACCATTCGCCAGCAGCTGAATCACGGTTCCGTCATCAGCATTTGCTGTGCCGCTGACCGCCACACCAGTGCCTGCACAATAAGCCCCATCGACAACAGGGGCTGGCGGTTGTTGCTGCCCTACTGTAGCAATGGCCTTGCCAGACACACATTCCGCACTACCTGCCTGGGTTATGTATTGAACCACTTCAATGTTTTCACAGCCCTGAAAAGTAAGATTATCCAGCGTCCAGCTGCTGCCTGTTACCACAGCCTCCTGCACTGCTCCGTTAATATAAACCTGCACCGTTGAACCGCTCTCGCCATTGGTTGTCCCCGTAAGCATGGTTTCTGAAGGGCTGATAACAGTTCCCCCATTGATAATCGGATCACTGGCTGCATTTCTATAATCCCCATTATTATCCGACATACAGATAAATTCGTAATCGGAAGGACAAATATTAAGCGTTAAATCGCGTGAAACAATGTAATAAATACCCGGTTCAAACGATCCACCACTTTGATCTGCCTGAATTTCCCAATTTATATCCCTTGTTAAAGCTGGATTAGGTGCCTCTGGTAAAGCCCCTAAATCAAAGAGATTGCCATTGGTATCATAAATCGCAATTTCCATTAAATGCCCGTTGGGATTAGGTATTTGTCCCTTAAACCCTTTCCTTCCATTAATTTTCTCAACATTAATAACGGCAGGTGTTTTATTATCGTCACAACTATTAATCACCTGCTCCACATCGCAATCGTCAAAAGAAACCGATTCGGAAATGGTAACTGAGCCAATTACCTCGGCAGGGTTTTGGGCCGTTGCTTTTACGTAATAACCGGTAATCAACTCAGGCACAGTCACGGTCCAGGTTCCACCACTTACGGTTGTTGTGTAAGTTACAGCTGAGTTAAACTCCCTATTGTCAGCAACATAAACCACAATATTGGTCCCATCATCCTCACTTGAACTTCCGGTGACCGAAGTAGATCCAGTAATGGGTGTATTAATAAACGGACAATCACTTCGTGGCGCAATGCGCTGGTTATCATCAATGTCCTCAGCAGTTGTTGGGGGGAAGACATTTATCAGATCCGTCACCAATTCTTCAGGCGTCCCCTCACTATCTATGCCTCCCCAATCGGACAAAGAGGCGTTTGCCAACCCTTTATTAAACCCGGGGTTCGGATTCATTATGGTAGCGCCCACCATACGTAGCGGGGTGGTTGTGGTAATATGCCCGCCTGCAATGGTAGCTTCATCAAAAGTTAAGGCACTAACCGCGCGCCAGGGAATGTAAAAATCATAAAAATACTCTTGCCCATCCGAACAGCTTCCTCCGGTATACTTCCAGGCCACAGCTTTCTGTGCAAAATCCTCATAGGGAAACGTACCGTCTCGTGCATCCACATTGGCACCATCACTTGAGGTTCCGGCGTGCACACCATCAATATTATAAATACCAACTCCAAAATTAGTAGCTAAATATATTTCGACCTCAAAACCAGGATTTTCAGCTGTGTAGTTAGGGTCTCCGGCAGAAGCGCCTACGATGGCCGGATCACCAAAACGTCCGTCAATATCAATAAAAACACTATAGCTTTTTGAATTAGGCGCATACCCCGCCAAACGAAAGCGATACAATAAATAGGGACCGCCAGAGGTATTCTGATCAAAATAGGAATACATAGGTTCGCCATATTCCCGGATATCATCAAAATCATTAAAAAAACAGTTGGGTCCTGGTCCTGGATCTTCTGTTGGTTCCATTTGAACTACAGCAAAAGGGACAAAGGGTATTTCGCTTTGCTGATTAGCAAATTTATCGGCTGCTGAAAAGCCGGTTGTTGATTTAGATATAAACCCATCGCCATTGGGGTCTAAAACATGGTTTCCCAAATTTTCAAAAATCATACCGGGCGTTTGAGCCTTTGAGAGGTATGTAAAAAACACAAAGGCCAGAAGAATAAGGCTAAACTTACTTCGTGCTGTTTTTACTAAAAAACGGTTAGTCATTCGTTGGTTCGTTAATTTAATTACTTAATTACCTTAATTAATACGAAAGCCGTTTAATTAGTTGGTTTTTATACATCAATAACACAAAAATCCTGACCAAAATAATGATGGACCTGACAAAAATAAATAATTACCCGTTTCTACTTTGAAAAGTGAATTATTATGTAAATACGTGTAGTTCAAAATACAAGCCTTTCAATACAAGTCCAAAAGCAATTGTAAGAAGACCACAGCAAAAAGGAACAGGCTGTATAAAAACCCTATTAATAAGCGTAAAAGAGGTTCATGTTTCCATAAGAAGAGCACACTGACAGGTTCAGCACATCATAAACAATGTATGAAAAGAAAAAGGCTGTCCGTATAATGGACAGCCTTATAACTGAAAGGTGTTATTCCCCGATTCCTAAACGAAGGTAATGGTGCAAGCAGTGTAGCTTTGACCTCCCCCTCTTATTGAACAATAATTTTTTTAATATATTGATTATCACTGCCTAACACTTTAAGCAAGTAAACACCTGCCTCCAAGTGGTAAACAATGCTATTATTACTTACAAGCCCCTTGGCAACTGAGGCGCCAGTTAAATCAAAAATTTCGTATGTGGCATTATTTCCTTTTAACCCATTAACAAATAATTGACCATTTGAAGGATTGGGATACACCTCAATTGCATTAGCAGCTGTAGCAGCAGGTTCCAATGCAGTTGTCATGTTATCATAAACAAATAACTCCTTACGACCACCTGATCCTGCACTCATAGCTTGCATATACAACTTTCCCTTGTATGCTGTTGGGTAATTGACAGACTGCACATTTTCGTCCACTTTATCAGCCGTTAACTGACCATTAAAGCTATACAAATACTTCAAACCATCGGTTCCATCAATACCAGCAAAGAAGGCTTTATTATTATGTTCAACAACTTTATCCCATGGATTGAAGCTCACCTTAAGGTCGGTAGTCCCATCATTCATTTTTACCACCTGAAGGCCAGCTTGCTCATCAGCCGGATCGTACACAAACAGCTTCTTATCTGTTTCACCAACTTTAGTGCCTTTTATGAGTAGCTTATTGTTAAAAGCTCCTAAAATTCCACAGGTATGATCAGCCTTCAATGCATCGTTTATACCAACTACCTCCACAGTTCCATCAGTTGTCAGGTCTGTCTTCCAAATACGTAATACATTTTGAGCACTTGCAGCAGTAAAGTAAATTTCATTTCCAACTTTGGTAAAAGATTTAGGAACACTAAAATCATAAGAAGGATATAAGTCCTTAACAGTTGAGTAACCAGTTGCCGGATCAAACAAACCAAGTTCATAATGAGTCCCAATTACTCCATTAACAGCTGGTTTTGCACTCATTAGGTATTTGTCACCATCTTTAATAACACCACCCCCAAAGGTATATAGCGGCAAATTGTTTCCATCAAGTTGGTTTGGCAATAACACAGGAGAATTAGCTGCGTTTCCATCCCACGAAAACAAAAGCTTTTGGCCCGAAGCAGCTTCCTTGGCCATGAATACAACCTTGCCTTCGGATATGAAATATTGCTCGGCCTCCATAAACCAATCACCAACTTTAGTTGCTCCAGTAGCATCAACCAAGTAAGTTGCATAGGTTCTGCCATCCACGGCTGCTTTATAATAGATAGAGTTATTAAGTACAAACGGAAGCGTTGCGTAAGACGGTCCTCCACTTCGTATTTCTGCCGCATTGAAGTTAGTCCCATCAAAAACGTGAGGATTGTAGACTATAGCCCTTCCACTGTATCCTTGCATACCGTACATGGCTAAATAATCTGTACTGGCAATCAGTATTGTTGGCTCTAGTCCGTAACCTCCATATGGTTTTGGCATCACCAGTTCCACCTGTGCAAACAAGGAACTTGAAAACAGGCAAATAATTAAACTAAGGTAGAAATTTTTCATGATTTGAGTTTTAATTACGTAGGTTCATCTTGATTAGTAGGGTTAAGCTGATTAAAATTGGTCGATTTTAGTAAGGAAATTTCGCTTTAAAGTTGCCAATGCCAAAATACTGATAGTACCTTTTTGACAACTGAGGGTCTGGATATTCATGCATAAACGTAAGTGCTTCCAGGGCCTCTTTTACATTATTCAGGTTATTCTGTGCCATGGCATAATACATCACCGATGCTTTGCTCGGCGTTTTCTTAAGGCACTCTTTTGCAATAGCTAACAACTCCTCGCCTTTTACTTTATTTCCTTTAAGGAAATACTCAGAAAAGCTGATTGAATACAAAAGCTCGCTATAGAGGAAAGGATAATCACTGCCGTATTTATCGAGAACATCAGCCACTTCACTAATTCCATCCGCATAATTACCGGTATACAATAATTTTTCGCAGGCAATGGAAGCCAAAAACATTTCCTTGTATTTAAAATCCATGTCACCAAGTTGCTTTATTGCCTCATCGAACTTTTTCATCAGCTCATCTTTGGTTTTGTCATCTTTAGCACGATTTGCTTTAATGACTAAAGAACTTGGCATGCGCACAAAAGTACCGTAAAGCTTTCTCCAGTAGGTTCCCAGTCTTGTTTCAGACGTATTGGTTAACTGCCCGTAATACTCCGCATTTTCAACAAACGTTTTGAACAGATAATTATCAGGAAATTCGCCATTACGTGCTCTTGAGAACCTCATTAATATGGACATTGTTTGAGGTGTTCTAATCTCCTCAGGAGTCAAACTCTTCACGTATTCAGTTGCAACCGGCGTCACCTTTTTAGGATCGGTAACCGATAACAGACCAAAGGCATATTCGTTTAATAATTGATAGGAGCGTTCGCCGTTTTTCCACCGTTCCTCAAGCAAACGGGCTTTTTGGCCCTTCATCTCTTTTAGAGCGTTTTGTGCGACTTTTACGAAGGCCTCAGGATTGAGCACCCCCGATTGTGTATCCAATAATTCGCTATCAGGTGTAACCCAAAAGAAGGATGGAAAGGCTGAGGCTTTGAAATGCTTAAAGAATTTACTGTCTGCCTGATTCTCTGCATCTAATTTTAGGTTTACAAAATTGGCATTGAAGTAGTCGCCAACAACCTTTTGAGTAAACACGTCGCGCGCCATTTTTTTGCATGGACCGCACCATGTTGTATACACATCAACAAAAATATTTTTGTTTTCCTGTTTGGCTTTTTTACAAGCTTCCTGGTATGTTCCTTCAAAAAACACAATCCCTTGTGAAAATGCCAGGTTACTAATTAATAGTAACACTAAAATGTTTACAGTCTTTTTCATTTATATTATTTTATTTCCAAATATTTACTTCTTAACTAGTTATATTTCTCGTCTATATCTATTACCTCATCGCAAAACCCAAGTCTTTCAAATAGTTTATTGGCATGGGCACCTCCCTGTGTCGACACTTCATAAAACATGACTCCCCCCTTTTGATTAGCCAGCGTATTATCAATAACTGACAATCTGATTTGTTGCGAATCACGAGTATTGTCCGGATTATCAACCAATGGCTCAGGTATCTGTATGGTTGGAAACTCCATGTAGGTAATCTCCTTATTTTCTGCACTTAAGTCGACCAATACAGCTTCAGACATTTCGGTGCTTGAAGAGGTAAGTGTATTTAATCGAAGAGCGTACACCTTGTCGCTAGTTGCATACATTAAAACTTCCTGCATTTTATCATTAGCAGCAAAACTGATGGCTGACGAAATGTTGGGAGCAATGCTAGCATCCAGTTCAATTTTTGCCGTTGACACAAATTCCATTTTAATATATGGAGGAGTAGGCAACATGGTGCGCTTAAAGATAAACTTGTATAAAGTAATGCTATTGGTCTGCGGATCTCTTAATACGAACCAATAGGCGGCTCCCGCGGCACTGCCAACAGCGAGCATTTCCATATTGGCACCAATATTATTTGGATTAAAAAACTCATCCCCATTTGCACCAATTTCGATTTGGTACAGCACCCCTTTATTCCAGGGAGTATGCTTCAACAAGCGGCCGTTTTCATAATCAAAATACATTGGATAAATACCATTAATAATAAAAGGGGCCACGCGGTAGCTATACTGACCATCTTGAGGTAATAAACTAGACTCCCATTGCACTACGCCCATATTAGAAGCCCGCTTATGGATTCTCCCATTTACAATCAGGTATTCAACTTGTTTATATTTTTGATAATACGTGCTGCCTGGAATTTCATGCTCCGTAACAAAACTGTCGAAACCATCAAAAAAACTCATCGAGGCCTTCATCGTATTGGGTTCTAAATAGTACCCTCCTTCGTCGGCACCACAGGCCACCAACACCGATTTCATAAATGGCTTTGATTCAACAGGGTTAATAACGTCAATGTGCAAAGGATTTGCAGGCAGAACCTTCCCTTCATTTGCCTTACTAAATATGTTTTCCAGCAATGTTCTTTCAGAATCTGCCTGCAGGAAGTTCAGTTCTGTTGCGCCATTCTCCCGACATAGCAAAATAGTGCCTTTGGAGTACAGTGTGGTTATTTCAACAGCTGTTTCCTTGCGATAATAAATACCGGTCGTATTATCTATTACTTTATAACCCAGGTTGTAAGTCAAACCAGCGGTTACGAATTTGGGAAGCATGGCTGCTTTTAAGTTTTTTTCAAAACCTATTGTATCCTTCCCTTCTTCACTTGGCCTGTAAATATACCAGAGGTAGGACAAGTTAGAGTCATCGTCAGCACTGGTGGTAATTGTTGGTTCAATTTCGAGTGTATCGAGTAGGGGTACCGAATATTTAAGCTCAATATCACTAATTTCAACAGTATTCAGATCCTTGAAATTTGTTATTGTATTATCCTCAATACAAGATGTGGTAATAAATATACAAGCAAGAAGCAGTGCTATAGTATGTTTCATTTTTTTCATATAAACATTGTATTAATCAAAGAGTGAAATATGAGATTAATAAGGTTCCCATAAAGGAATGAGCTTACCGTTTTCGTCGTATACATCGTTTGTTGCGATGTATTTGGCAGCTTCGCGACCTACATACATCCAGTAACTATAGGCACTATAACCACCCCAACCCCTTGTTTCCTGATAGGTTAATGGGAAATCATGCCCCATAATATCAATGCATAACTGGTGCTTTACCTTGGAGTATTCGCCAAAATACCGTTGAAATTTGCTATCCCAGTATTGAGGCTTAATCAGTTGGTCGGTCAGAAAGATTCTTACAGATGATTTATCCAGATAACCGACATCCATATCATCAGTACCTACAAGTTCTAACGAAAGAGTAACCATCGAGTCCTCCAAATCCGCACTTTTGGTTAAAATTAATGGCAGGTTAGTAGATGATTTGCCGGCAGGAAAGGTATGTGTATCATTAAGACCAACATAATGAACCCCTTCCTGAGCCGTTGATTCACTGCTCACATTTATTTTATAGACTAAATCTTTTGTTGCTGAGCCAAGTATTTTCACCCGCAGATTAATGGTATCAATAGCATTTGGAGTTGTAGTGAAACTATACACTAAACTATCGCTGTTCTGATCATAGTCTGCAAAATACACGCCTGGCTTCTCATCATATTGCAATCGTTCATTTTGACTGCAACCATAAATGGTTAAGATGATTAGGCATAGTTGAATCAATGTCTTTTTCATGTTCCGTTCTTTTATATTAGTACCCTCCAAACTCAATCTCATTTAATGGCACAGGCAGTTGATAAATTTCACTGCTCACATCTGTTACAGTGCGATACACACCTATTGAAGTCATATTTTGTCTTTTGTAGTAGAAAAACATTTGTCCTTCGCATAAAAACTCTTTACTATACTCGCGTTCAATTTCTTGCTGAAGGTGAATTGTTTCCGGAATTGGGGCCAGGCCTCGGTGTGCCCTTATTTTGTTAAGGTAAGCCAAAGCATCGTCTGTGCTTTGAGCACATTCGGCCGCTATATAATAGAGTTCGGACACCCTAACCATGGGTATCTTACTCATATTAGTATACTTATGTGGCATTACTGCAGAAGGAACATTAGACACTTGAAACCACAGGCTCAGCCTAAAATCGGAGTCCGAAGGTGCTAAAGCCTTATATAAAGCTGAATTACTTGAGTTGTTTATTGATAAGATGTTGGTATTTCCCTGAATGGATGATGAGGCGGCTGCGGTTCCAAAATACGGACTTATTACATCCTGTAGTTGTGGTTTATCCAACCAAAACAACACTTCATCGGCGAAAAGCCTATCGGTTGAAATAGGTTTTGAGGTTAAAGTAATTAACTCAATAGGTTCACCACCTGGCTCACCAATAATTTCCTTGGCAGTGAGCAACGCTTCAGCTTTTAACCCGGCATACAGTTGCACTCTTGCTAATAGAGCAGTTATGGCATAATAGTTTAAATGCTTCTGCCTATTAATAAGAAAGTTACTATTAAGATATTGCAGTGATGCACGATTTGGTCCATATAAATCATAATCCCGCATCAATTCTCTGGCACTTTCTAAATCATCAATCACCTTATCAAGCACTTGCTGCGTTGTTAGAGGGTCTTGAGCAATATTGGTGTAGCTTTCCATATAGGGGATAGCTGTTTCATTCATTCCATCTGCAGGGCTGGGGCCAAACAACCTTAACAAATCGAAATGTATCATCGCTCTTAACCCCAAGGTTTCGCCTTTATACAATTGATAAACACCGTCGGATGAAAAAACACCCTGCTGCTGATCAATATATGATAGTATGGAGTTCAGGTTTACAATGGCCTTATAGTGAGTACCCCATAAGCGAGCATTGGTACTTTTATTTTCAGGCTCTTCATACAAATAGTCTTTAGCCTTGAAGTAAATATGATCGTTTGCATTCAGTCTGTCGTAATATTGGGCGAGCACATCTACATAGCCAAATGTCATGTCCCGGCCATAACTGGCTTCGGTTGTGAGAATTGAGTACACACCGCTTAACACATCATTAAACCCTGCTTCACTGGTTAATAAATCTTGCTGCTTGATGTCTGAATTAGGCGAAACATCAAGCCATTCGTTACATGAAGTAGCGCCCAAAGCTGTAACAACCAGAATGAAATTTATAAATAGTCTTTTCATGAGTCGCATTTTTAAAAGGATAATTGAACTGATAATGAGTAATTTCTGGCAAAAGGATAGTTAATACCCCGTTCCATTTTCACTGTTGACCACCTGAAAATATTATTGCCGATAGCCGAAACTTTAAATCGGTCAATCCCTACTTTTTTAAATGAATCTAATTCAAATTGATAAGTTAGGTTGAGCGAGGACAACTCGATAAAATTTTGCTGCTCGATAAACCTTGAAGTGGGCATTGTTAACGTGGTGTTTGTAATAGCCTTATAAAGAGCCATATCACCAGGCTTCTGCCACCTGCCATACAAAACTCTTCGATCTGCATTATTACGCGGATTAACGTTTTCTATCTTATCAACTAATGTGCTATTATAAATATCGCCCCCATACTCAAACCTAAAGTACGCGTTCATGGTCAAGTTTTTAAACATGAACATTGTACCGAAATTCCCTTCGAGCTTAGGGTCTCTGTTCCCCAGTGGTTTATAGTTAGCCGTACTCCAAACATTAGTCTTTTGACCATTCATATCCAAAAACACTTCTTCTCCGGTATTAGGGTCAATACCCAACGACTCATTGGCCCAAATCGTATTAATCGAATGACCTTTCATATAGCGAACCACCGGTTTTTGAATACTATTTTCACTGGTATTGGAATCCTGAACATCGTTATAAGCAGCCAGGTTGTCGTTAATCTCCATGAGCTCATTTTTGTTTTGAGTAATCGAAAAGAACAAGTCCCATTGCATTCTATTGGTCATATTCTTAAGCATTGTCCCTCTCAGACTCCATTCAAAACCAGAGTTTTTAACCATCCCAAGGTTGTCCTTAAAACTGCTAAAACCAGTGGATGGGGCTAAAATAACGTCGATTAAAACGCCTTTAGACAAATTTCGATAAACACTAAAACTTCCCGTAATCCGGTTGTTCATTAAGCCATAATCCAAACCAACATCGAGCTTCTCGGTTTTTTGCCACATCAAATCTGTATTCCCATAGGCTTTTAATATGGCACCAATACTACCATCATATGGCAAACCCGATATCAGATAATCTTTGTAGGTATACATTGTTAAGGCCTGATAAGGATTGAAGTTGTTACTACCAGTGGTTCCTAATGAGCCTCGCAGCTTAAGCAGGTTAATAGATTTGGAGCCAGCCAATAGTTTCTCGTTATGAATATTCCATCCAACACCTACCGAGCCGAATGTTCCCCATCTTTTGTCGGAGCCATAAATCGATGAACCATCACTTCTTACCGACATGTCCAACAAAAACCTATTGTCGTAGCTATAGTTCACGTTACCCACAAACCCCAACAGTCGGGTAATATAATTGTATCCTTCGGGTTTAGCTCCATCAGCATATTCAATGGCCATACTAATATGGTCCATTTTATCATTCGGAAAATTATAAGCCGTTATATTGAAATTATCATCGCGTTTCTCGGTTATATTAAAGATGAATGTGGAGTTAATTAAGTGCTTTTTAAGCACCTTAAAATAAGACAGTACTGAGTTTCCGTCAAATGAATTGGATTTAGTAACTGACTTGTAATAACTCCCTTTGAGGCTTGAATCAATAAAGTCGGTATGGTTAGCGGGCTTAAACTTATCAATAGTCGCGTCACGCTGGGTAATAGACAAGTTAGACTTTAATCTTAATCCCTCCAGAATTTCCCAGTTAACCGAAAGGTTATTGGTAAAAACATTGTAACTGTTAACGTCCTTTGTGGATAAGGTTGTATTATAAATTGGATTGTATACGTCTGACGATGCTGTACCTTCAGATGCATAAAGAACTCTCTTTATATTTCCATTTTCGGTATATGGGTAGTAATAAGGATTCTGATAAGAGTACTGCGAAAAGGTCCCATAAGGGGAGTTCTCTTGGTTAACATTGTTATACGACAGTTGGTATTTGAAATTTACCTTTTTAAACCGATACTGAAGCTTTACAGCGGTGGCCACCTGTTTATTGGATGAACCTTTCATCACCCCGTTTATGTCCTTGTAACTATAATCTACTCCGTAGCGAAAAGTATTGTCGCCACCTTCGAGAAAAAGGTAATGTTTAGAACTAACACTTACATCTTTTAAAGGAATACTCATCCAATCAGTATTCACTCCTTGCTTTACCAACTTCAGTCTTTCATTATATTCGTCCAGATACTTGTCTTGATTGATATTACTGTTTGTATTTGACTCATATAAGCCGGCAAGGCGCTCATACTCCAGTTTTTCCTCGGCATTCATAATATCAAAGTAGCTTAAGTCAGGAATGCTGAAATCAGTGACCATGTTATAATTAAGTTTCAGCTTACCCGTTTTAGGCGCGATGGTTTCGACTACAACAACACCGTTTGCTGCTCTTGAACCATAAATAGCTGTGGCCGATGCATCCTTTAGTATCGTAATACTCTTAACTCTGTTAGGGTCCAGATCAAACACAACCTGAGCAGTCACTTCAAAGCCATCTAGAATAAACGTAGGCATATTAGGCGAATTCAGATAATCGCCTTCGAGACTGCTTCCTCCTCGAATATTAAATTCAGGCATATGATTAGGGTCACTTCCTGCATCAATATTATCAACCAACTTAAACGATGGTTCAATAACAGATATTGAAGCCAATACATTTTGTGAGGATACGGTTTTCAGCTCTTCGCCAGAAATAGTTTTGGCAGATCCCGTGTAGCTTTCCTTATCAATTATTGTATAACCTGTAACAACAACATCGTCAATTTCATTCATTTCGGGCTGAAGCTGTACATCAATGATGTTGTCGTCTTCAATTTTAACTTCTTGTTTTTTATACCCGATAAAAGTAAATGAAAGAACGCCTTCGCCATCGGGAATAACAATCTCATATTTCCCGTCAAAATCAGTGACTGTTCCAGCAAAGGAGCCGGTATTGACAATGTTTACTCCAATAACGGGTTCCCCATTTTCATCAATAACAGTTCCGGTAATGGTTCTTGGCTGCTTACGTGCCGGTGGCGCTTCATCATTATATTTTACAACAATAACATCGCCCTTAATTACATAATTTAAACCTGTATTTACAAAACATTGATCGAGGATTTGCGGGACGGTGGCGTTTTTAAGATCAACAGACACTGCTGTTACTCTGGCAATATCCTCGTCATTATAAGCAAATGTATACCTACTTTGTGCTGTTATTGTCTTGAACACTTCACTTATATGAACATCAGACAGACTAATGGATAGTCGCTCATTTTGCCCATAAACAACACCTGTGAAAACTTGAAAAAGCACAAGTATCAGAAGTACCCTGGTAAGCTTTAAGCTTTGATTTGCTTGGATTAGATTTTTATACTTTCGATGCATTATCATTAGGTTTACGTATTATACATATTGTTTATTCATTAAACGTTGCCATTCCCCCACGAGCGATTGGTCGTCATCAATTAATAATTAGTTTTTTTCTGCTAGTATTTGATTTTCACGGTAAGTAAACTTCACCTTTCCTGTAGTCTCTATAATATCGAGTATTTCATCTAACTGCTGCTGCTTATTCACATCCATGCTAAAGTGCAACTCCCCAATCTCTTCATCAACGCATAAAATAGATACGCCATACCATCGGTTTAAAACACTTATAATTTCAGTTAATGAGTTGCCATCAAAAACGAAGCGCCCATCTTTCCATGAAACATACGGATACACATCAACATCGCGCACCTGAGCGGCATTGGCAGATTCGCTAAAACTAAGCAACTGCCCAGGTTCAAGAAGATGAACTTCTCCGGTGGTGGATGTCCAGCGGATACTTCCATCAACCAAAACAGCCTGTTCTTCAGCTTCATCCGTGTAAGCTTTAACATTAAAGGATGTTCCAAGCACTTCGATACTATTACGTCCTGCAATATCAACCACAAAGGGTTGATCGGGGCGGTGCGTCACATTAAAAAATGCTTCCCCTTCGATATAAATATTTCGTGACTCAACCGAAAAAGGCTGCTCAAATCTGGCTTTACTTCCAGCGTTTAACCAGATTTCTGAACCATCGGATAATACAAAGTGATAATCAGAGTATTGGGGCACAATAATTTCAATGGGTACCGATTTCACATTGCCTTCGGCTAAACACGCCAACATCCCATTCTTTACAGTTGCTATAACCTCATTATCCGAATCAATCTCTGCGTTAGTCGTATCATTTAAAACAATAGGTTCCATGCCGGCTATGTTCAGAACAGCACCTGATGTACCCGGCTCATATGTTTGATTTACCACCAATTCATCTGCTGACTGCTCGCGCAATGAAAGGTAAACAACCGACCCTGCTAAAAGGGCTATAATAAAGATGGCGGCAATTCTTGAAAGCAACGAAAATATCCTTCTCACCCCTGAGCGATTGTTAATCTTTTCCGTGATTTCTACCCATACTTTTTCCTCATCAAACTGGTTCCACATGTGTAAATCATTCTTCACCAAATCTTCATCCTCTAAACTCTTTAATAATGATTGGCGTTCATCCGAAACAGCCTCCCATTCGTCAAGCAGTTGCTGCTCAGAAACTGAGATATTTCCTTTTAATTTGGATATGATCAATCGCGATATGTGGAAAAAGTCCATATTCTATGAATTAATTTACGTTGTACTGACAAATGTGATTTTGAAAAGAGTGACAAAAATTGATTTTTTTTTACAAATTAAAATCATCCACCTAGTGTAATCATCCAGAGCAACGAAAAAATTGCCTTGCTCATTTTATTTTAAGTCCACTAGGCTTTTACCTCACAAAAGAACTTAAATCCCTCATGAACTGAATCATACATTTCTTTATTAAACTCCCTAATATGGTAACCTGCACAATAAACTCCTTGCGCTACCACACAATTAAAAATGCAAAATAAATCGAGCTAGTGTTAAAAAACATAGCAGCGCTTGGCAATAATCAAGGCATACAAAAAAAGGATGGGATGGAATGAAAAGTAAAATAGTACACTGCACCACACTCAGTGTGTATAGGAAGCGTTCGATAGCTAAGCAGGATTTCAAGAACCACGCACCAAATACCTGCACGGTGTTTGTTAAGGCATGAGGGGATTGAAAAGAGGAAGTTTACAAATGGAATATAACCAATAGCCCCAAAAGGTGCTTTAACTCTTTACGCAGAATACTTTTTGCCCGTTTCTTATGCGTTTTTATGGAATTAACAGAAATATTTAACACGTCCGATATTTCTGCTTCACTCATTCTCGAAATGTAGCTAAGCTGAAACACCTCTTTCATACGGGCAGGTAGCTTATCAATACTAGCAACCACTTCTCGATAAACCTCAGACTTTATAGCCTGTAAATCTTCTTCCTCCCATGCAACACTATCATTGCTACTTATATCAGCAAGAAACCGCTGTTCTAACTCCTCCTTACGGAGAATGTTGTGACATTTATTTCGAACACTAGCATATAAGTACCCACCTAGTTTCTTGGCATCATTAATTTCAGACTTTTGCTCCCACACTTTTATAAAAACATCCTGAACCGCATCTTCAGCCGCTTTTTTATCATTTAGATAGCCATATGCAAAAAAGCACAAACTCCTAAAATAGTACTTGTATAACTTACTGTACGATGCAATATCTCCAGAACGTAAAAATTGCTCTGAAAGTTCTACTTCCCTTTGTTGGTTATATTGCATAAAATAACCTTCCCATTAAACCAGTTAATTGTTCGAATCAATATTTAAGTTGTCCCTTATAGTAAAGTTGATCATTGTCTAAAACATAAACTCCATCCATCTGCACCAATGTTTTCTGTAAAAAGTCTGCTCAAAGAATAAGCACACAGCGACTTAATAATATCGACAGCCAGCTATTACAAACAAAATTATCAATCAGCTTCTTCAATGACCTTGCGCGTCACAAATATATTTCATCAGACCGAAAGCGCAATAGCACCCCACACTTATAAATGAAATAGCAATGAAATCTTTTCGGCAAATAAGTTAGCCTACTTACTCTATACCAGTTGATTGTATCGCATCACTCAACTCATTAATAAAAAATGAAATAAAATTGACATCTGCGCCAAATATATTAATCTTATCAGATTTAAATTGGTTTAACCAAGCCACCCAAAACCCAACAAACGAATGTCTTTTAGTAAAAGATAACCGTATAAAAAGGTTTTCCTCAATGGTAATAGTAGGAATTTAATACGATTGACGATAACCAATTGATCCTTACAATCATTTCACGTAGTCGCTAACTATCAGCGCAATACATCTGACTCCCTCTGTAATCATCAAAATAAAAAGGGTAGCTACACTTTAGTAGCCACCCTCTTGATAATTAATTAAATTCATTAAAGCTTTTGACACTAGCCTATCCACTCACCTTTAAGTGCCTTATCAATCCGTTTATTCACCACATTCCAGTTAACCACATTCCAGAATGCATCAATGTAATCGCCTCGTTTATTCTGATAATTAAGATAGTAAGCGTGTTCCCACACATCAATAGTTAGCAATGGAATCCCTTTTATTTCAGACACATCCATAAGCGGATTGTCCTGGTTAGGGCTTGATACAACTTGCAAATTTCGATCCGTATCTAGTATCAGCCATGCCCATCCGCTACCAAATTGTGTTTTCGCAGCTTTTGCGAACACCTCTTTAAAGCCATCAAACGATTTAAAATCTTTAACTATATGACTTAAGAGCTTAGCCGAGGGCTCTCCTCCATCAGGACTCAGATTCTCCCAAAATAGCATGTGATTATAATAGCCACCACCATTATTTCTAACCGCTTCACCGTGCTTGGATACTTCGGCAAAAATAGCAGGCATTGCCGTCGTTTCTAGAGAACTCCCTTCAATTGCTGCAGAAAATTTCTTGAAATAACCGCGGTGATGCTTGTCGTAATGCAACTGCATGGTAGTTGCATCAATATATGGTTCCAGTGCATCGTAATTGTAGGGAAGTGCTGGAAAAAAATGCCCTGATATGGGTGCGGCTTTCACCATCTCGTTCTTTGACTGATTTTTAGAGTTACTTTTTGCACCAGGTGTGCAGGCTGCAACTGTACCTAAACCAACTAAACCAATGAATTGTCTCCTTTTCATAATCTTGTGCATTCTTTTAACAACTTAACAAGTTCTGCATATGTTTGTTCAATAAAAATTTAAAAATCAGCAACATTACACATAAGCTCTATAGAGCCAAAGAAACCAACAAAAATTGTTTGGTTAAATGGCTAGCTCTGGCAAAAGGAATTTTTAAAGATTGGAAAACAGACCCCTATTTCTTTAAAAATCATTTGCTCTAAAAAAACCAGGAAGCAGTCATTGATCAACTGTTTCAAACAATCAGAAAGTCGCCCTCCAGAAAATACAATAGCCTCATTTACATTGAATTTAAAACAAACGATAAGGCACAAAAAATGGATTTACGCAGATATTACCGCTAAATAGGCGCAGAAACAGACGAATTGCCTATTTTTGATGTTTAAACAAATTTAAAAACTGAAATAAAGCATGGAGCTTCATCTTAAAAATCCAATTGTATTTTTCGACCTGGAAACAACCGGTATCAACATTGCCAATGATCGTATTGTGGAAATAGCAATACTCAAAATAAATGTAGATGGTACGGAAGAATCCTATTGTTACAAAGTAAACCCTGAAATGCCAATACCAAAAGTTACATCAGAAATCCATGGCATTTACGATGAGGATGTAAAAGATGCGCCCACTTTCAAAGAATTAGGCAAAACACTGGCTAAAATAATGGAAGGATGCGATATAGCCGGCTTCAACTCCAATAAATTTGATGTGCCTTTGCTGGCCGAAGAGTTTATCCGCGCCGATATTGACTTTGACATGAAAAAAAGAAAGTTTGTTGATGTACAAACTATCTTTCATAAAATGGAAAAACGCACGCTATCTGCTGCCTATAAATTTTACTGCGATAAGGACTTAACAAATGCTCACTCGGCCGAGGCTGATACCAGAGCGACCTACGAGGTGCTGAAGTCTCAGCTTGATCGCTATAAGGAGCTGGAAAATAACATCGAGTTTTTAAATGATTTTTCTTCATTTAATCGCAATGCCGATTTTATTGGAAGGATTATATTTAACGACAAAGGCGTAGAAGTATTTAACTTTGGAAAATACAAAGGTAAAAGTGTTGAAGAAGTGCTGAGCAAAGACCCTTCGTATTATGGCTGGATGATGAATGGCGACTTCCCGCTTTTCACCAAAAAAGTACTTACAAATATTAAACTTCGAAGCTTCAATAAATAGTTAGTTATGAAGATCTTATGCATTGGACGCAACTACGTAAAGCACATTGAGGAGCTAAATAATCAGGTGCCTTCACAGCCGGTTATCTTCAGCAAACCTGATTCCGCCTTACTTTTAAAGAATAAACCATTTTTTATTCCTGACTTTGCGAACGATTTTCATCATGAAGTAGAGTTAGTAATTAAAATTAACCGTATAGGAAAAAATATTGCCCCACAATTTGCCCATCGTTATTACGATGAGATTGCATTGGGCATTGATTTTACGGCTCGCGACCTACAGGCTGAATTAAAAAGTAAAGGCTTGCCCTGGGAAAAAGCCAAAGCATTTGATGGCTCAGCAATGCTTTCCCCCTTTGTGAGTAAAAGTAAATTTGCCGGCATTCAAAACATCAACTTTAGATTAGATAAGAACAACACAACGGTGCAAAAAGGCAATACGGGCCATATGATTTTTCCGGTTGATGAGATCATTTCCCACGTCTCTCAATACTTTACACTCAAAATAGGCGATTTAATATACACCGGTACCCCTGAGGGAGTTGGTCCGGTAGCCATCAACGATCGCCTGAAAGGTTATATTGAGGATGAACTGATGTTTGATTTCCTGGTTAAATAATTGTAGCTCCCCTGTGAGCTTGATTATAAAATCTAAAACAACAATAAACACTTAACTTATGAAAACAATAAAACACTTACTTCTAATTGCTTTTGCAATACCGTTTTTTACCAGCTGTGGCTATAACACCATGGTTGAAAAAAATGAAATGGTGGATGCCAGCTGGGCGCAGGTCGAAAATGTCTATCAGCGACGGGCCGATCTTATTCCAAACCTGGTTAACACGGTAAAAGGGTATGCTGAACATGAGCAGGAAACCTTAACAAGCGTTATCGAAGCGCGCTCAAAAGCAACCAGCGTTAATATTAATGCGGACAACCTCAATGAGGCCTCACTGGCTCAGTTTCAACAGGCTCAAGATGGTCTTTCGTCGGCCCTATCCCGCTTAATGGTGGTAATGGAACGCTACCCAGACCTAAAAGCCAACCAAAACTTTTTAGACTTACAAGCCCAATTGGAGGGAACAGAAAACCGCATTGCGGTGGAACGTAAAAAGTTTAATGACGCAACCCGTGATTACAACGCCTACATCAAAAAATTCCCACGTGTTATTTATGCCAGCTGGTTTGACTTCGAGAAGAAACCGTATTTTAAAGCGGAAGCTGGTTCAGAAAAAGCACCAAAAGTCGAATTTTAAGATGAGCAGTATGGCAAAAGATTTTTTTAGTGAAGACGAGCGTCAACAAATTGTTGAAGCCATAAAAAAAGCAGAACTTAACACATCGGGGGAAATCCGCGTTCATCTGGATAAAAAATGTGACGAAGATGTGTTAGATCGGGCAGCCTTCTGGTTTGAAAAGCTAAAAATGCATAAAACAGAACAGCGCAACAGTGTACTATTTTACCTGGCCTACGAAGATCGTAAGTTTGCTGTTCTGGGCGATGCCGGCATCAATCAAAAGGTACCCGATGATTTCTGGAATGCAATAAAAGACCAGATGCTTTCGGCCTTTAAAGAGGGGAAGTTTGCCGAAGGACTGGCTGATGGTATTATTGCAAGTGGTGAACAACTAAAAGCACATTTCCCCTACCAATCTGATGATGTAAATGAGCTATCGGACGACATTTCATTTGGTAGTTAAAAACAACAGACAATGAACAAATTTTTTCTAATAATTATTGCCCTTTGGACCAGTTTGGCTAGTGCGCAAGACATACCTGAACGCCCAAATCCTCCCCGGCTAGTTAACGACTATGCTGGCTTGTTAACGGCCGAACAGGAGCAGCAGATCGAAAGACACCTGGCGCAATTTGCACGCGAAACAAGCACCCAAATCGCCATATTGCTAGTCAATGATTTTGGGGGTACTTCACGCGAAGACTTTGCCTTTAAAGTAGGTGAAAAGTGGGGAATTGGTCAGAAGGGTAAAAACAATGGTATTGTAATGGTGGTGAAGCCAAAGATTGGCAACTCCCGCGGACAGGCATTTATTGCCACCGGCTACGGCCTTGAAGGGGCTGTACCTGATGCGGTCGCTAATCGAATTATCGACCAGGAAATGATACCAAGTTTTAAGCAAAACGACTACTACTCGGGCATTGCACGGGCAACAAACACCCTGATGCAGCTAACACGAGGAGAATATTCGGCTGAAGACTATTTGAACAGAACAAAAAAAGGTGGCGGATTAGGCCTTTTTGGCATTATTTTCATCATTGCCATTATCAGTTTTGTAATGAAAGCTGCAGGAGGCCAGCGTCGCAACTCCATTGGCGGCTCAAGCTTACCTTTCTGGCTGTTAATGTCAATGATGGGTAGCCGAAGCAACAGCTTGCACGGAGGGAGCTTTGGTAATTTCTCAGGCGGAGGCGGCAGCTTCGGCGGAGGCGGCTTTGGCGGTTTCGGAGGTGGCAGCTTCGGTGGCGGTGGCGCCGGCGGAAGCTGGTAGAATTACCTTAAAAACATACGAAAGGCTCGCATCGAATGATAATATATCAACGCTGCGAGCCTTTTTTATATATCTGTCCCCTATTTTATCGGGCTATCGGGTTCTTTAGCCATGTGATTATACGATAACTTGTCGAGCAGACCTGGCAGAAATTTATTTAGAAATACGGTGAGTTTTCCTTCCACAAAAGTAAGTATAAGCGTGCGCTTGCGCTTGATTATTGCCTTGGCCATGTGTCGGGCCACCTCTTCGGCACTCATCATTTTCTCCTCCTTACGCGGGGTTTCTCCCTGGCTACTTCCATCGGCTGTTAAAGCGGCTTTTCGCACATTAGAAGCAGTAAAGCCAGGCGCCGCAATCAACACATGCAATCCCTTTTTCAGGTTCTCCACACGGATGGTCTCCAAAAACCCATGCATCGCGAATTTTGAGGCAGAATAGCCCGTGCGGCCTGGTAGGCCAATAAAACCAGCAATAGACGATACCCCCACCACTGAGCCCTTGCTATCCAATAAGGATGGCAGCGCATATTTGGTACAATAAACCGTTCCCCAAAAATTCACATCCATCAGCTGCTTCAACACATCGATATCTACATCCTGAAAAGCTGCCCGCATGGAGATGCCCGCATTATTGACCAACACATCTATCCGGCCGAAGGCCTTAAGCGTTTCACTTATCAGGTGTTTACAATCGTCCTGCACACTAACGTCAGTTTTTACAGAAATAACTTCTGTACCTTTAGACTTAAGTTCCTGCTCAACCTCCATTAGCTTTTCCACACTGCGTGCAGCCAGTGCAAGCTTAGCTCCTCGTTGAGCAAACTCCCTGGCACATGCCAGTCCTATACCCGATGATGCACCTGTAATTATAATAACTTTGTTATTCATACTATGTAAAATATTTGCACAGATTAAACCTGTTACCTTAATCAGACTGTGAAAGTAACAATTTATAAACTATTTAAAAATCAGCTCTGCTCCCGCTTGTTTTAGTGTTTACATTTAAGGGACCATCCTGTAAATTAAGGACTCCTTTGCTGTTTAACATCAAAAAAATAGGTGTGATAAACATTGGCAAAAATAGCAGAGTGTGATGGGTCTAAAAAAAGGAAGGGGAACAACCGTCCCCCTTTTAACCCTTAAAAAACTAACCCTAAAAACAAGCTGAAAATCAACTCGTTTACTTTAAATATCTTGATGAGATGTTACCTACTTAATGCTGGTGCGAATATACGGAATAGTTGCTAATCTGCTTCTGCTTTTTATTAAATATTTTACTGCCTGTTTCTTCTTAACCATTCAAACAGACATACCGAAGCTGCATGGGATACATTCATTGATTTTATGGCGCCCGGCATTGGTATGTATACCGCTTTTTGGCAAGCCTGAAGCAGCTCTTGTGAGATACCAAATTTTTCACTCCCTAATACAAGAGCTAGTTTGGCTGGCAACTCACATTCAAAAACTTCCTCGGCGCCATCAACGGTTTCGAGTGCCACCGGAGTATAGCCATCAGGAACTCTAAAACTATCGATACTTAACCAATCCACCTTAACATGCCCAATGGCAGCGCCAGCCGTTTTCTTTACTTTGCTCTGACGGCAGCCTTCACTTCCAACAACCATTACCTGGGAAGCATTAACATTGGCAGCTAAGCGAATAATACTGCCAATATTCTCGGGTGTTGAAAAATTATCAGCAATAATAATTACATCACTTCCTTGCTTTATACAGCTGGAATGACTTTCGTCAAAAAAATATTTAGAATGGGTTTGCGGCATCTTATATCTTACGTTTAAGTCCCATTTCCTCTCCTTTTTTCAGCATCAGTGCGTAAGCTTCGTCGTAGTTATTGCCAATTTCTCCATCGAGTATGGCTTCCTTAATAATTGCCTTAATATCGCCTATCTCCTTACACGGTTGCAAACCAAAAGTTTTCATTATCACTTCGCCCGTAACCGGTGGCTGGAAATTGCGAACATGGTCTTTCTCCTCTATTTCTTTAAGCTTCTGACGGACCACCTTAAAGTTACGCATGTAACGCTTCACCTTTGACTCATTCTTAGAGGTAATATCTGCCTCACACAGTGTCATTAAATCATCAATATCATCACCAGCCTCAAATAGCAAACGCCGCACAGCCGAATCTGTTACCACATCCTCGCTTAATACAATCGGACGCATATGCAAACCAACCATCTTCTGAACGTATTTCATTTTTTCATTCAGAGGCAGCTTCATGCGTCCAAATATCTTCGGTATCATTTTTTGACCGATGAAATTATGATTATGGAAAGTCCATCCGGTCTTTTTATCGTAGCGTTTAGTGCGAGGCTTAGCTATATCATGCAATATGGCCGACCAACGCAACCACAAATTATCTGTATTCGGAACAATGCGATCCAGCACCTCAAGGGTGTGGTAGAAATTATCTTTATGGGCTCGTCCCTCAACTTTATCAACCCCTTTCATGGCCTGCAGTTCCGGAAAAATAATTTCTAACAGTCCTGTCAACTCAAGCAACTTAAACCCTATAGAAGGTTTATCAGCCATCACAATTTTATTCAGCTCATCGGCCACCCGCTCGCCCGAAACAATCTCAATGCGATCTTTCTGTGATTTGATACCTTCAAAAGTGGCTTCATCAATCCTAAATTTGAGTTGAGTGGCAAAACGAATAGCACGCATCATGCGAAGAGGATCATCTGAGAACGTAATTTTTGGCTCCAAAGGCGTTCGAATAATGCCCTTCTCCATATCGTTTATTCCATTGAACGGATCCACCAGCTCACCATAGTTGGATTTATTCAAGCTCAATGCCAATGCATTTATGGTAAAGTCTCGCCTGTTTTGATCGTCTTCCAGAGTTCCGTCTTCAACCAATGGCTTGCGGGAGTTACGTTGGTACGACTCTTTACGTGCCCCCACAAACTCCACCTCTAAATCTCTGTAACGCAACATAGCAGTCCCAAAGTTCTTGAACACCGTCAGTCGCAGACCTCCCAACTTTTTGGCTACTCTATCGGCCACATCAATACCACTTCCTACAACCACTACATCAATATCCTTCGATGGGCGATTAAGGTATAAATCACGAACAAAGCCGCCTATAACAAAAGCAGGATAACCCATTTCTTCACATATATCTCGAATGGCATGGAAAACCGGGTTATTTAGACTCTTTTCCATCCTGTGTTGTGCATCTTGTATCATAATGCTGACAAAATTACAACAAATTATGGCAAATCGATTTTTTTTGGCAGATATAGCTTTTGGCACAATTGTTGATTCATCAACACATGTACATTTGTAGATATTTAGAAATATTTTATTAACTTTGCAGTGTTCACAAAAATTAAAATAAGAAATTATGGTACAACATTTAACCAATGACACGTTTAAGGAAAAAGTATTCAACTATACCAATAACAAAGACTGGAAGTTTGAAGGCGATAAGCCGGCAGTAATTGATTTTTACGCTGACTGGTGCGGACCTTGTAAGATGGTGAGCCCAATTTTGGATGAACTAGCTACTGAATTTGATGGCAAAATCGACATTTATAAAGTCGATACAGAAACCGAAAGAGAATTAGCCGGTGCCTTTGGTATCCAAAGCATTCCGTCGATCTTATTTATTCCGAAAGACGGACAGCCACAAATGGCTCAGGGGGCTTTACCAAAGGATACTTTTATTCAGGCCTTTAAGGATGTTTTAAAAGTTGAAAAGTAATTGATATATCTGCCAAAGAATGGCGCACAGCTGTTAACTGCCTGTTAAATCGGTTCAAATGGCAAACCTAAAGTGTGATAACAGGGTTTAACTTACGCGTAGTAATTGATAATTTAATTGCATAGAGACATGAGAAAGATTGGACTATTGGTTTTGATTGGAATAATTACCGTTTCGGCGGTGGGGTTTGAACTTTATTCGCCCACTCCCGATGATAGCCACAAATCGAAAGAGGACAACGCTGTTATCTATTTAGATGCCAAAAGCTTTAAAGAGAAGGTTTTTGATTACGAGAACAATACGGAGTGGAAATACGAAGGCGAGGTACCAGCAATTTTGGATTTTTATGCCGATTGGTGTGGGCCTTGTAAAATGCTTTCACCGGTGTTAAAAAATCTTCAAAAGGAATACAAAGGAAAGATTCAGATTTATAAAATCAATACGGATCAGGAGCGCGAGTTATCCGCTACCTTTGGTATTAGAAGTTTGCCAACTATTGTTTTTGTTCCGCTTAAAGGAGAACCTCAGGCAGCCATGGGCTATCGTTCGCAAAACGATTTGGAAACAATGATTAGCGAAATATTAGAAGTAGATAAATAAAACAGGTCATTAACTAATGATTTGAAAGCCGAAGAAAAAATCTTCGGCTTTTTTTTGTTTAACAAGTAGATTTTCGTTTACCTTTGAATCATCAACTTATTCGGGGTGCCTTACTTTACAGGCTGAGATTACACCCATTGAACCTGATGCAGGTAATGCTGACGCAGGGATATGAATGACTCTCTATTTGGCTTCCCGTATAAATATATACAGACGATGAATCTATTTATCAACGGGCAAGCAACAATTCTACCCGAAAATTCTTCAATCGATGATGTGTTAAAACACATCGGGCAACTGCAAACAGGCGGCATTGCAGTGGCGGTAAACGACATGGTCGTTCCCAAAAGCCAATGGTCAACATCTCAAATCGCCGATGGTGATAAACTACTCATTATTAAAGCCAGCCAAGGCGGCTAATCCTTAACCGAAATATCCATGACAAAAACTAAAATATCACAGGAAAGGCTGACAACCGGTCCGTTTCCCAACTCCAGGAAAATATACGAAACAGGCGAAATGCATGCCATCCGGGTAGCGCATCGCAGCATTGAATTAAGCGACACCAAAACCAGTGAAGGCAAAATGATCCATAACCCACCTATTACGGTTTATGACACAAGCGGACCTTATACCGATACAAATTATTTGGTGGATCTGGAAAAAGGCTTACCGAAAATCCGGCAGCAGTGGGTAGCAGAACGAGACGATGTACAGCAACTGGAGCAGTTGAGTTCTGAGTATGGACAAACGCGTTTGGGCGACAAAACCCTGGACCATCTGCGCTTCGACCATGCCAGCTCCCAGCCCCTTAAAGCGAAGGATGGGCGCTGCGTTACCCAATATTATTATGCTTGCCAGGGGATTATCACCCCGGAAATGGAATATGTCGCGATTCGCGAGAATCAGCAATTACAGCAGGTTAAGGAGAACTATCGTCAGCATCGTGGGGAGTGTTTTGGTGCGCAAATTCCTGAAAAGGAGGTGACACCTGAGTTTGTACGCGATGAAATAGCTGCCGGCAGGGCCTTTTTGCCAGCTAACATCAATCACCCCGAGACCGAACCCATGATCATTGGCCGTAACTTCCTGGTGAAAATCAATGCCAATATTGGCAACTCCCCCACCACCTCATCTATCGAGGAAGAAGTAGAGAAAGCGGTTTGGGCCTTCCGCTGGGGCGCCGACACCATCATGGATTTATCCACGGGCAACAACATTCATGAAACGCGCGAGTGGATCGTGCGCAACTCACCGGTACCGGTTGGTACAGTGCCTTTATATCAAGCGCTGGAAAAAGTAAACGGCGACGTTGAAAAGCTTTCGTGGGATATTTATCGCGATACGCTAATTGAGCAGGCTGAGCAAGGCGTCGACTATTTTACCATCCATGCCGGTTTGCTCTGGAAACATATCCCATCCACCATCAAACGGGTAACAGGCATTGTTTCACGAGGCGGCTCCATCATGGCTAAATGGATGCTGTATCATCACAAAGAGAATTTTCTCTATACGCACTTTGATGAAATATGTGACATATTGGCAGCCTACGATGTGGGCGTTTCATTGGGCGATGGACTACGTCCGGGCTCTATTGCCGATGCCAACGACCGGGCACAGTTTGGTGAACTGGAGGCCTTGGGTGAGCTGACTCAAAAAGCCCGCGATAAATACGTGCAGGTAATTATTGAAGGCCCCGGTCACGTGCCCATGCAAGGTATTAAGGAAAATATGGAACTGCAGCTGGAGCACTGTAAAGAAGCGCCATTCTACACTTTGGGGCCATTAACGACAGATATTGCACCAGGATACGATCACATTACATCAGCCATTGGTGGTGCCATGATTGCCTGGCACGGAACCGCGATGCTGTGCTACGTAACCCCCAAGGAGCACCTGGGTCTGCCCGATAAGCACGATGTAAAAACCGGAGTAATTACTTACAAGCTGGCAGCCCACGCAGCCGATGTGGCCAAGGGATTTCCGGGCGCACAATTCCGCGATTTTGCCATGAGTAAAGCGCGTTTTGAATTCCGGTGGAAAGATCAGTTTTCATTGGCGCTCGATCCCGAAACAGCCATGCAGTATCATGATAAAACACTACCCGATGAAGGCTATAAATCATCCCACTTCTGCTCCATGTGCGGGGAGAAGTTCTGCTCCATGAAAAGTACTATGGAAGTAAGAGACTTAGCCAAAAAGTTGGAAAATAAGAAAGAATTGTTTAAAGAAACAGGAGGAGAGCTATATATGTGACGAATTACAGTTATTTTTGTGTTGGATTAAAACTAAACTTTATGAAGCCAATAGTAATTTGTTATCCATCGAAACTTGAAAAGGAAGTTGAAGCATTAAATGCTTTATTTGAGGCGGGATTGGAAATTCTTCACGTACGCAAACCAGCATACAGTGAAGCGGAAATGATTGCTTTTATCGATTCGATTGATGCGAAATATCACAACCGGATTGTGGTTCACAGCCACCTGGCTATTGTGGAGCCTAAGGGGCTGAGGGGCGTACACTTTACCTCCTACAACCGCCATCTGATTGATGATTACAGCAACAAAGCATTGCCTAAAAGCATATCGGTTCACTCAATGAGTGAGCTTATCAACCTGAGTGAATCTTTTAACTATGCCTTGCTAAGTCCGGTATTTGAGAGTATAACGAAAGAAGGGTATGGTCCGGCTATCGACCAAACCAATCTAAAGAAATATTTAGCTCAAATCCACCATGTTAAAGTATTAGCGCTAGGCGGCATCGACCATAAAAATGTGGATGTAGCCAAAGAGTTAGGCTTTGATGGTGTGGTATTACATGGACATCTGTGGGCACAATTTGAAACAGATGGTGACATCGAAGGCCTGGTTCAGCGCTTTAAGGAAGTCACCGAAAAATGGACGTAAACAAATGAATGAAAGACCTTATGTACTGAGCATTGCCGGATTTGACCCATGCAGTGGCGCAGGTGTTACAAGTGATATAAAAACGTTTGAACAACATAAGGTCTATGGCTTAGGCGCTGTAACAGCCATCACCTATCAAAATGAATCTCGTTTCGAAGGGGTCAAATGGCTATCGGCCGATGAAGTGATCCAACAGCTTCAACCGCTGGCAGAACGCTACAGTCCCAAGGCTATTAAAATTGGCTTGATAGAATCGGCTTCAACACTGAGCCAGGTTCTGGAGTGGTTAAAGAAAAGCTGGCCAGAAGCCTTTATTATATGGGATCCCATCGTAAAAGCTTCTGCCGGATTTCTGTTTCATACACAGCTTCACCAAAGCATCCGACCACTAATCAGTGAGCAGGTTCACCTCCTCACTCCCAACATCCCGGAATATCAGCAGCTGTTTGACACGACTCACCCACTTGAACTGGCCAAGGAGTTAAAAACAGCGATACTCATTAAAGGCGGCCACGCCACAGGCGATACGGTGCGCGACTCCCTGTATAGCTACCAGCAAGAAGCCGGCACACAAATACAATCGCAAAAAGTGATCGGCGATTGGCAAAAACATGGCACTGGCTGCATACTATCGGCTGCCATCGCCGCTGAAATTGCACATGGTAGCTCCCTGGAGGCAGCTTGTCACTCAGCTCATTTTTACGTGAAAAAAATTATCAGCAGCAACAGTACTTTGTTGGGCTATCATAACACCCGATTAAATAAATAACAATGCAAAAAAAATCAATCGCACGTCTGCAATTCATCACATCCCCATCGGCACAAAGCTATCTGCAACAAATACAGTCGGTAGTATTGGGAGGTGGCAACTGGGTGCAGCTGCGCATGAAAGATGACACCACCGAGAACATAGAGAAAGTAGCCATTGAGGCACTCAGCTATTGCATGGACAATGGGGCCACTTTTATCATGAATGATCATGTAGAAATAGCCGCCAGGATTGGTGCTGATGGCGTTCATTTAGGCCAGCAGGATATGGCACCCGATAAAGCCAGAGAAATACTGGGACCACAAGCCATTATTGGCGGTACAGCTAACACTTTTGAGGACATCCAGCGTTTGGCTGCTTTGGGAGTCGACTACATAGGACTTGGCCCCTATCGTTTTACTGAAACGAAACAAAACTTAAGCCCTGTATTGGGCAACGAAGGCTATCTGTCCATCCTTAAACAGTGTGATGAAGCCGGTATTAAACTGCCCGTGATTGCCATTGGCGGCCTCGTACCGACTGACTTACCCGAACTGTTTAAAACTGGAATACATGGTGTGGCTATCTCATCATACATTGCCCAGAGTGAGCAACCCGGGGCAACAACCCTTGACCTGCTGCAGGCTATTGGACGATACAGCTCGGCCAACTGGACTAAGTTCCATTAAGCGAAAAAGTGTGGTAGCAAACAAGCAGAAAACACGCTATTTAAAAAATACAAATAATACGATAATAACAGCTAGCAGCTGACAGCTACTAGCTATAAGCTAATATATATGACCCCACTTCAATTAGGCGACAAAACATTTTCATCACGCCTGTTTACAGGAACCGGTAAGTTTGCTTCCAATAAGCTGATGCAAACAGCCATTGAAGAAAGCGAATCGGAACTGGTAACGGTAGCTTTACGCCGTGTAGAACTTAACAACCAGTCCGATGATATTTTAAAACACCTGCAACACCCGCGCATCAACCTGTTGCCCAATACATCGGGGGTACGCACTGCCAAAGAGGCTGTTTTTGCGGCCCAGCTGGCCCGTGAAGCCTTGGCTACTAACTGGTTGAAACTGGAAATTCATCCGGACCCTAAGTATTTGTTACCTGACCCGGTTGAAACACTTAAAGCCGCCGAAGAGCTGGTAAAGCTGGGCTTCATAGTGTTACCGTATGTGCAGGCCGACCCCGTTTTGTGCAAACGCCTCGAAGAAGTGGGAACAGCCGCTGTTATGCCCCTTGGAGCACCTATCGGATCGAATCAGGGCTTACAAACCCGGGAGATGTTGCGCATCATTATTGAACAAAGCCAGGTACCCGTTGTGGTAGATGCCGGTATAGGTGCCCCATCGCACGCGGCCGACGCCATGGAGATGGGAGCCGATGCCGTGCTGGTAAATACCGCCATTGCTGTATCGTCCAATCCGGTTGAAATGGGCAAAGCATTTAAACTGGCCGTAGAAGCCGGTCGCATGGCATACGAAGCGAAACTGGCCCATAAGTCCATGGGTGCTGAAGCATCCAGTCCTCTGACGGCTTTTTTAGATGAATTATAAAATCCGGCTATCAGCCTACAACTGCTAGCTACTTACAGCATGTAATTGAAGGAAAAAGGCCTACAATTACCGACGACTGTCTACTCACTACTGACGAAAAGATGAAAACATTTGAAGAAGTGCATGCTATGCACGGCTGGGAAAGCACCAAACAATCAATACAAAATAAATCGAAGACCGATGTGGAGGAAGCTCTGGCAAGTGGGCAGCCATCGCTGGAAGACTTTAAAGCACTCATCTCGCCTGCCGCTGAGGCTTATCTGGAACCCATGGCGGTAAAGAGCCGCGCCATAACGCAGCGCCGCTTCGGAAAAACTATTCAGCTATACATTCCCCTTTACCTGTCCAATGCCTGTGCCAATGCCTGTGCCTACTGTGGCTTTAGCCACAATAACGACATCACCCGCATCACATTAAACAAAGAGCAGGTCATCAGAGAAATCGCAGTTATTAAACAGATGGGCTTTCAGCACCTGTTGCTGGTAACCGGCGAACATCCTCGTGAATGTGGCTTTGAATACCTGAAGGAGATGGTAGAACTGGTTAAACCCCACTTTGCATCCGTTTCCATAGAAGTACAACCCATGCAGCAAGCCGAATATGAACAGCTCATCCAATCCGGTGTGCACACAGTATATGTCTACCAGGAAACTTACAACCGTACCAACTATAAAAGCTATCATCCGCGAGGCAAAAAATCAGACTTCGCCTACCGCCTGGAAACGCCGGAGCGATTAGGGCGCGCACACATCCATAAAATTGGCATTGGCTGCTTACTGGGGCTCGAAGACTGGCGCACCGATTCGTTTTTCACCGCTCTGCACCTCAACTTTCTGGAGAAGACTTATTGGCGCACCAAATACAGCATCTCCTTCCCCCGCCTGCGTCCTCACATGGGCTCTTTCGAACCCAATGTGCACGTGACGGATAAGCAACTGGCCCAACTCATTATGGCTTACCGCATTTTTAATCCGGATGTGGAGCTGTCGCTCTCAACGCGCGAGAGTAAAAGCTTTCGGAACAACATGCTGCAGCTAGGCGTCACCGCCATGAGTGCCGGCTCCAAAACTGAACCAGGTGGTTACGCGGTTTACAACCAAGCGCTGGAGCAGTTTGCCGTTAATGATGACCGCAGTCCGGAAGCTGTTTGCGAAATGATCAAAGCCGGCGGGTACGAACCGGTTTGGAAGGATTGGGACGATTGCATGCGTTAAAATCAGGGGCGTGAATCAATCGTCACTATGGGGAAGTGCTAAAAACGGAGGGGTTGACCAACAAAACTGAAGCCTCCGGCTCATCGCCTTTAGCCCTATAGATGAAGCCCTTAACAACTGCACTATTCCAAACAAGACAAATAGGTCTTGTTTTTCTTTGAAAATATGAAAGCACTGGCTACTTTTGCCAGCAATTCCAATGGGGTGCCCCTTCAGGGGCTGAGATTATACCCTTCGAACCTGGTCGGGTCATGCCGACAAGGGAACAGAGTATCTCCTAATTATTCCTCATTGCGGTATTAGTTAATAACTTAAACTGCGTATAAAAATGAAGAGGTTTTATGCATTCGCGCTGCTTACAGTGATGACACTGGGAGCCATCGCGCAAAACACATTTAACGGACGTGTCACCAATGAGTCTGACCAGCCACTGGTGGGTGTCAATGTGATTATCAAAAATTCGTATAATGGCACCATCACAAACGCGAACGGCCATTATTCAATTATCACAAAGAGTAGCAAGCCCACACTGGTCTTTTCGTATGTGGGATACGAATCGCAAGAGCTACCGGCTAACGAAGCTTTAAACGTGTCGATGCAGCCCTCGGCTGTACTGACCGATGAGATTATTGTGTCGGCCATCAGAGCGAGTAAAAATGCGCCGGTGGCAAGCTCAGAAATGGATTCGGAAGAGATTCAGGAACAGAACTTCGGACAGGATTTACCCTACCTGCTGAACCTGATGCCGGGGGTTGTTACCAACTCCGATGCAGGCTCGGGCGTTGGCTATACCGGCCTGCGCATACGAGGCAGCGACATCACCCGCATCAATGTAACGGTGAATGGTGTCCCCATGAACGATGCCGAATCTCAGGGTGTATTTTGGGTGAACATGCCCGATTTTGCGGCTTCGGTAGATAAGGTGCAAGTACAGCGTGGTGTGGGAACATCAACCAATGGAGCGGCTTCATTTGGCGCGTCTGTCAACCTGAACACGCTCAATTCGTCGCCCAAAGCCATGGCCTTTATCGACAATAGCTATGGCTCATTTAATACCATGAAAAACTCTGTGGCCGTATCCAGCGGTCTGCTTAAAAACCACATGGCGTTTGATGTGCGCCTGTCGCGTATTAACTCCGATGGTTTTATCGACCGGGCTACCTCGGACCTTAAGTCCTACTATTTTTCGGGGGGCTACTACGGAGAGAAAAGCACGGTGAAATTCATTACCTTCTCGGGCACTGAAAGAACTTATCAGGCCTGGAACGGGGTGCCCAAGGTGAAGTTGGAAAATGATAAAGCCGGCATGGATAAGCTAATTATGATGGACGGATGGACGGATGCCGAAGCCGCCAACCTCTTCGCTTCAGATGCCCGCACCTTCAATAAGTATTTGTACGAAAACCAAACCGACAACTACCAGCAAGACCATTACCAGCTGCATTTTACCCACCGGGCCAGTGCTTTTTGGGACCTGACAGCGGCCCTGCACTACACCAGAGGTAAGGGGCACTACGAATCGTTCAAAAACGGACGTAAATTTAAGGATTACAACGTGGGCTTCGATAACATTATTATCGAGAGCGACACAATCAGCAAAACAGACCTTATTCAGCGTAAGTGGCTTGATAACCATTTTTACGGCGCTACCGCTTCAGCCATTTATAATAATAACAACCTTGAACTGGTGATTGGTGGAGCCTACAATCAATACGATGGCGATCACTATGGGAACGTTATCTGGAGCCAGTACAATGCCGGCATCCCGCATAACCACCAGTGGTATTTTAATAACGGGAAGAAGAATGACCTCAACAGCTACGTGAAAGCCACCTATGCCCTCAGCAATAACTTCTGGCTCTACGGCGATGTGCAGTACCGCCACGTGGAATATACCATGAGCGGGACACATGACGACAACAGCGATCTAACCCAGGATTACACCTTTGATTTTGTGAATCCTAAAATGGGGCTTAACTACCAGCTGAACCAGCAGCAGCGCCTGTTTGCATCATTTGCCATGGCACAACGCGAACCATCGCGAAGTGATTTCAGGGATGCTCCGGCCAACAGAAAACCTGATGCCGAAACCTTGTATGACTGGGAGCTGGGCTACGAATACACAACTGCCAGCGCATTTATTAACCTGAATGCTTACTACATGCGCTACGAAGACCAGTTGGTGCTTACCGGTGAGATTAACGATGTTGGGGCGCCAATAATGGTGAATGTTCCGGAAAGCTACCGTGCCGGTATCGAAATTGAAGGAGGCGTGTATTTGACACCCCGCATTAACTGGACAGCCAATATGGCCCTGTCGGCCAATAAAATTAAGAACTACACGGAGTACGTAGACAACTGGAGCTATTGGGATGATCCGGCGAATGAACCTTATCAGTACATCAAAGAGTTGGGGGAAACTGATATTGCCTTTTCACCCTCGCTAACGGCAGCCAGCCAGATTAACTGGACACCGGCTAAAGGCATGACCGTTTCATTATTAAGTAAGTATGTTGGTGACCAGTACATTGATAATACATCCAATGCACAGCGTCAGCTAGATGCCTGGTTTGTTAATGACTTGCTGCTCAGCTACGATTTTACGCTTACTTCTATAGGCGATTTTAATTTAGGCTGTAAAGTGAATAACCTGTTTAACGAAGAGTACGAATCCAATGCATGGGTATATCGTTACTACTATGCAGGGGAACACGATGTGTTGGATGGCTACTTCCCGCAGGCAGGTACCAATGTTATGGTGCGTCTCAGCATGAAGTTTTAATACCAATTAATATACTCCTACAAGAGCCCGCTTCAGTATGAGGCGGGCTTTATCGTTTTAATCTTCCTCTAAGAAAAATTTCTGTAGTACCGGAATAAAAACACCCTCTCAGTCCTGCTTAATAGCAGTAGCCATTGACTAATAGGACTCAACTTCAGGTTCATAAACAATCTAGTTGCATACTACTGGTTATGAATGGCGTCATTACAAATCAAACCGTGCAGGAGTCTAATTAATACTTGCAATATTCTGCCTTAAATTCAGATGATTCTTAGTATTTATCGCCCTATTAATCTTTTGTTTTTATTTTTAATTTTCGCTCAACATACTGCCCTAATTGATAAGCGATAAGTATAAGAATGAATCCTAAGCTTGGATAACTTTCTATCAGTTGGTACTTAACTAAAACAGTCAAAATAATGCCAGCAACAATAATAAATGCTGATCAGCCCGCCTCAGCTACTTATCTTTCTTTTTTCTTTTTCTAAATCGTTTGAATAAATAAGCAACAGGCACAATCATCAACCAAAACGGCCAGTTTTTAATAAGAAGCAAAAGGAAATCTATGAAGCCAAACCACCCTTTGGACAGCGATTGTTTAACTCTTTCAGAAAACTTATCCCTTTTTTCAGGGTTGTATTTAAAATCCTTCTGTTTTTCAATGTTTAACCTAAGTGTACTGTAGTCAACTAAATCGCTTAAATACTTGAGTCTTCCTGTAGTGCTTTCTATTTCTTCTTCTAATCGGCGAATCTTTTCCTCAATTTCAAGAATTTCCTTCACGGTTTTGGCCATCCCCAACAAGTCTCTGTACCTTTTTAAGTAGGCCCGCTTGGTTTGAAGCCTTGTTTCCAGGTCAATAAACTCATCTGTTACATCTCGTGCATCAATTTCCTTATATAATATTTCTCCTTTACCTGTTTCAATTGAATGAATAAAGCTCTCAAAATTTGATGACGGTATTCGAATGGTTAAACTGTAAGATGATTGCCAATCTGTATTATTCATGTTCTCATTAGAATAATAGGCCCCGTGTTTCTTAACCAGCGAATCAATGCGTGTTTTGGTTAACTCCAAATCATTCACCTTTAATCCGATTCTGCCATCTTTAATTATCTTCTTTTTAACAACTTCTTTGGTTGTCAATGGCACTTCAGGTGAAGATGGTGGAGATATTGCTTGCTGACGCGTTATTGGCATTATTTCCTCTTCCATGTCGAAATCTGCGAATGCCTCTGCCTCCATTGAACCATCCTTTTGAGTGCACGAAATAATTAAAAATGCCGTAAACAGGATTAAAAAAATCGATTTCATCATATTATATCATTTCTTAAGTTGTAGTTAGCAATCAGGGCCATCACTTTTCTTTCTGCCCGCCACTCACCGTTCTATTGACCGACTAACAAAGTACTCACTAAATTAACAAAAATAACAGGCCTGCTAACTTTACATTATAATAATTCATGGTGGTTCCAATTTTCGCCAACAATTACCTGGACAAAACTCACTGCAAAATGCAGAAGCACTTTCAGGCATTTGGAAACTATTGCTCACTGCCGCCACCTGCAGATTGTTAAATACAATGAATTAGCTAATACCACAACATCCACAGAAGCGATTACTGAAGCACCTCAAACGCAAGAATAAACATTAATCATGAATAGGTTCACATACCAAACCCCGCCTTATGCATGAGGCGGGGTTTCGCTGTAATGCGCCAAATGCTGTTATTTGGCATTCTTGAATTCTTCCACCCATTTTAGGGCCGCTGCCTTATCTTTTTCCATTACCAGCACATCAGCACCATCGAGCGTCTGGTGCGGGGCTATCATGCCAATAAGCTGGTTTTTCATGCTGGCTTCAATGCCATTGTCTTTTAACACCTGGCAAAGTATCTCCACCTCCATGGGCGTGCCGTTAAATACAGTCACTAATTTTGATTCGTTATTTACTGTCATGCTTATTCATTTTTAGTGTGTTTAAGATAAGGATTGTTAACCAGTATTTATGCATGAAACAGGAGTTATTTAAGAGCCTCGGGCGTGCAGATAGTTCAGTGGCTAGCCCATTGCGGGGAAGTAACGAAGGCAGTGGGCAATAAAAAAGCCACTCCTAACGAAGTGGCTCCTTATTTAGTGCATATTTCTTTTAGTTACCCTTGCTATTTTGCAGCTGCTTGGCCATTGCCGCCCCTATTAAACTCTCCAGAGGCGTGCCTCCTTTCGAGTCGCCACCCAGAATCATGGTTTCGGGGAATTTGATTTTGGCAATTTCGGCTGCCACTTTCACATCGCGATCCAGCTCCATGGCCAGTTTTACTTCGGGCGTAATACCGGCATTTACTTTCTTCGCAATTTCGTAGGCTTCGGCATCGGCTGTCACCTTCTTCTTCATCGCATTTAGCTTCTCTGTTTCCAGAGCGATAGCGGCCAGTTTCTTGTTGGTTTCTTCCTGCTTCAGCTTCGTTTCAATAGCAATAAGGGCTTTTACCTGTTCCTTTTCCTGGTTCACGCGTTCTTCAGCTTTGTCGCGCTCGCCCTGCGCTACAATGCGCTGCTGCTCTGCTTTGGCCGTTTCAATCATCTGTTGTTCTAACTGCCGCTTGGCCGATTCATCACGTTGTGCCTCGAGGCGCTGCTTAAAAGTGGCTTCCAAATCAATCTTATCCACAATTACCTGCGACACAATGATGTTATTCTCCGACAACTCATGGGGAATACGTTTAGGAATGCCATTCTCCAAAATTTTCTCCACCCGATAACTGGTTTGTATCTCTTTAATTGTTCGTTGTTTGGTAGTCATGTCAATCGCGTCATAAATGGTATCTTTCACCTCCAGTTTATTGACCGCATAAGTACCTTCTTTAAGCTGTTCTTCAAAGGTTTGTCTAAACGATTGTGCTTCCCCCGAAATATAGTTTTGCGCCGCAAACATGTATCCGGTATTGATTAACTGTTCACGCACTGTTGGAATAATCGTATTATTTACCAGGTTACTCATGGTCCGGTATTTAACAGCCAGCTTAATAAACGAAGGACTATCATCAGGCAATTGAAAACGCAGAGAAACATGGCCTTGGGCAGTTACCTGATCAATAAAACGAACAGGAACCGGATTCATTACCCCTTCCAATTCATCCAAATCCGATTCGGTTTGTTTACTTACCACTTTAACATCAATGTATTTTTGCCATTTATCGATTTTAGCAAAACCACGCCATTTAATTCCTTGCTCCATTACGGCACTCATATGGCCGGTAGGAGAAACCAACAGGTAATTAAACCCACGATCGGCAAAAAAGAACAGCGAGTTTACCAGCATCAGTGCTATACCTATAACAATAAGAATATTACCATGGATTTTCTTAATGCCTTTAAATAACTCAGGAAGTTTACTGGATTGCCTATCGAGTTTGGAGAAAATAATAGCTGCCACACCAGCTACAGCCACTAATAAGCCTAAGAAGGTTGTCATTTTAAGAAAAAATTAAGTTGATAAATTTTATATTTAGTTAATACGTTATAAACATATTATTTTGTGTTTTTTTCTACAAAAATTACCTTCTATTTTTTTACCAAAATCAAAATTATTTACACCAACAAGGCCTTATATCACAAAAAACCACCTTTACTGTCGCAAAGGTGGTTGACTTTAAGTTAGGTTGAATCGTTTCTTAGAGGCGTTTAATACCTTTAGCAGCTGCCTTGTCGGTAATTTCCTCTATGCTGATGGCATAACCACCACCAGGCGCACAATACTGTGAGAGTTTTGACTTGCTGCTTACCACATATTTTTCAATTTTGTAAGCCTTAGGATTGGTTTCCCAATGGGCATCTTTTGCATCGGCATAAATCGTTGCCAGGTACTTTTTACCGGGCTGCAAGAAGTCAAATCGTATTTTTGAAGTACGACCCTGCTCATCGTTCGTGCGTCCCACAAACCAGCGATTACTGCCTTTTTCTTTTCTGGCAAAAGTGATGTAGTCACCCGGTTCGGCCTCCAGTACACGCGTATCATCCCAGTCGATAGCCACATCCTTAATAAACTGGAAAGCATCTAAATGCTTGGCATAGGTTTCGGGCAAGTCGGCTGCCATTTGCAGCGGACTATACATGGTAACGTAGAGGGCTAACTGACGGGCGATAGTGGTACGTACTCTCGAGCCATTATCCGGATTGTATTGACTAACATCTGTTTCGAAAATACCGGGCGTGTAGTCCATGGGGCCGCCAATCAGGCGAGTAAATGGCAAAATGGTTGTGTGGTTAACATTATTCCCGCCAAAAGCTTCGTACTCGGTACCACGGGCACTCTCGTTTCCGATCAAGTTAGGATAGGTACGACACAGACCCGTTGGGCGCACGGCCTCGTGTGCATTGATCATCACCTCGTATTCGGCCGCTTTTTCCAGGGCATACTGGTAATGGTTCACCATCCACTGCCCATAATGGTATTCGCCACGAGGGATGATATCGCCTACATAGCCGCTCTTTACAGAGTTGTAATTATTATCGGCCATAAACTGGTAAGCTTTATCCATGTGACGCTCGTAATTACGCACCGAGCCCGATGTTTCGTGATGCATCATAATACGTACCCCTTTACTTTTGGCATAATCGCGCAACATCTCCACATCAAAATCAGGGTAAGGTGTTACAAAGTCAAACACGTAGTCCTTCGACTTGTCAAACCAGTCTTCCCATCCTTCATTCCAACCTTCCACTAAAACGGCATCAAATCCATGTTCTGCAGCAAAATCGATGTAACGCTTTACCTTATCGTTATTAGCCGAGTGTGTCCCATTTGGCGTAGTAGTAGAATAGTCTGTTTGGCCCAACTTAACACTTGGCAAGTCGGTGTACGACCAGCTGCCTTTACCGGTAATCATCTCCCACCAAACACCTATATATTTCACCGGTTGAATCCACGATACATCATTGTATGCACAAGGCTCATTAAGGTTTAGAGTTATGTTAGACATCAGTATATCGGCTGCATTATCGCTTACTATCACTGTACGCCACGGGCTGGTGCAGGGAGCCTGCAAATACCCTTTATCGCCAATGGCATCAGGTGTCAGATGGGATTCAAACACCATGTTTTTATCATCGAGCACCAGATGCATACACGAATAGTCAACTAGTGCAGCCTCGTGTAGGTTGATATACAACCCATCATTGCTCTTCATCATCAGAGCCGTTTGAACCCCTGCTTCGGCAAACGGTGTTTGAGAAGCATTGGGCGTAATGGCCTGCTTCATCAGTCCACGTATCTCACTCAATTTCGATTCGGTATAGTCGTACTCTTGCGTATCGTAGTCTCCTGGTATCCAAAACGCTTTATGGTCGCCAGCCATAGCAAACTGGGTACGCTCTTCTTTAATCACAAAGTAAGTCAGGTGCTCCTGCTCCGGAAATTCGTAACGAAAGCCTAATCCGTCGTCAAACAAACGAAAACGGATGAGTATTTTTCGCTGTGTTTCTGTCTGTGTTAAGGTGACAACCATTTCATTGTAATGGTTTCGAATGCTCTTCCACTCCCCCCAAACAGGCTCCCAGCTTTCATCAAAACTGCTATGTTCAACGGCCGTTACCTCAAAGCCACTCATCAAATCGGGAGCCTCTTTCAGCTCAAAGCCCAACCGACTGGGTTGAATAACGGGCTTATTTTTAAAGCTCAACTGGTAATAGGGCACTCCCTCCTTCACCTCCATGGTCATCGATAAGGCTTCGTTGGGTGACTTTAACTCCTCGGCAAACATCCCAAAGCCTAACACGATTAACAACTGAAAAACGATTAACTTTTTCATATATCTCTATTTTACATTAGCACTTTACACATTACTTAAAAACAACCTCATTAATAGGCATTTGTGCATGCCCAAAAATAATAGATTGCAACAGTATATTGGTGTTTTTCCAAATAACGCCCAGTGTGAAAATACAAACACCCATTGCCCAATGAATAAATTACCGGCTGACTAGCTGCACATTACGCAATGGGAGAACTCCGATAAACAAATCTGATAAAAATACAAGAAGCTGAATGTGCCCGAATAGCAAACGTTTGCAAAAACAATAGCAGCACCTTGCCCTATTTTATTCCGCAGTATTTCTATCTTTAAGGATTAAAAATCGACACAAATGAAGCAACTATCCATTCTATTGATTTTATTTTTAACCACACTGACCACCAGTGCTCAAACCATTAAAGCCATAACGCAACACGGAGAAACAGTGGTATTATTTGAAAATGGAACCTGGAAGTACGAGAAAGACCTGCCGGCAGACACCTCATCTTCTGATTATAAAGCTACCGTGGCTGTTCGTCCGGCTGTAACTGCTTCGGCGCTTACAGTTGACAAAACCCGCGAAGTAACTTCTGAAAAAACTGATTTATTTAATGCAGTAAGTAAAAGGCTGTCTCGCTTTTTTGGCGAAGAAAAAGGAAGAGTGCGTTGTGCCATATCGGCCAGCAATAACAAGGGAGAAGTTTCGGTTAACTTTGAATTTATGATGCCTGTTGGTGATGCCAACCGGTATTTTGGCTATACAGCAGCAGAGCGGCAGATTAGTTTAGTTCTGGCAGATGGCTCGGTGATAAAAAGTGTTTTTTCCCAGGGCATTGAGGAAAAATTCATTGAGAAATGGAACGTATCCTACTATAAGGCGAGCATTGTATTAACGAACGAGGAAGTAAATCAACTTCTAACGACTAACTCAGTACGTCTCACTGTTGACTGGAAAAAAACAGAAGAAGAATATATCATTGATGATATTGAAGCTTTTAAAAATATACTTTCAGAAGTGATTTAGCATGAAACGACTCGGGAAAACAGGCTTAGCCCTTGGCGGTGGCGGGGCAAAAGGCTTTGCTCATATCGGCGTTATTAAAGCACTGGAAGAATACAATATTGAGATACACACGGTAGCCGGCACCAGCATGGGCGCGATAATTGGCGTGCTATCGTGTGCCGGATTCAGCGGTATTGAAATTCACAATATGCTTAAAAAGGAAAAGGTATGGAGCTGGTTCAATATCGATCTGTTAAAAGGAGGCCTGGTGTCCTTAAAAGGAATTAAAGAACGGTTAAAAGCCTACATCGGGCACGAAGAATTTTCAAAACTAAAAAAGCCATTTTGCATTACGGCCAGCAATTTAAACACCGGAAAGGTAAAGGTGGTTAGTGACGATTCCAGACTATTTGACTGGGTGATTGCCAGCTGCAGTGTTCCGGTCGCATTTACACCTACGGTGATTGACAGCCATACCTATGTAGACGGCGGACTGTTTATGAACCTGCCGGCAGAGCCTCTTATGTTTGAGTGCGATACTGTAATTGGCTCCAGCGTTTTAGCCGACCAAAAGATTGAACAATTTAAATCAACAAGGGATATTGCGGAGCGAGTTTTCAGACTGTCTATCATTCAAAACCAACGGTTAAGTAAACTGCATTGTGATTTTTATATTGAGATAAAAAAATTGAATGAGTACTCGATGTGGGACTTCAGCAAGTTTGAAGAAATTGTTGAGTTAGGTTACACAGCCACCAAAAAGCACATCGAAAACAAATTATTACCCGCAATTAAATAAAATAACTCAAATACAACGACACCATGAATTCACATGAAATAGATTACGAAATTAAGGGGCATGATGTTCAGTTTGTTGAAGTTGAACTGGACCCTCATGAGACCGTTATTGCCGAAGCCGGTGCCATGCTCTATATGGAAGACGGGATTCAGTTTGAAACAAAAATGGGCGATGGCTCTAACCCTTCTCAGGGCTTCTTAGGTAAACTGGCGGCCGGAGCATCCCGCATTATTACCGGCGAATCCCTATTTATCACGCATTTCACCCATCGGGGGCTCGGAAAAAAAAGAGTGGCCTTTTCGGCACCTTACCCAGGCACCATTGTTCCTCTGGATTTGAGCCAATTGGGTAGACGAGTGATTGTACAGAAAGATGCCTTTTTATGCGCCGCACTGGGCACCAAGCTCTCCATGCATTTTAATAAGCGCCTGGGAGCCGGTTTCTTTGGTGGTGAAGGGTTTATTCTGCAACGCCTCGAAGGGGATGGCAAAGCATTTATTCATGCAGGTGGCACCCTGGTTGAAAAAGAACTAAGGGGCGAATCGTTGCGGGTCGATACAGGATGCGTAGTGGGCTTTACCGAAGGCATCGACTTTAGCATAGAACGTGCTGGCGGATTAAAATCAATGGTTTTTGGTGGTGAAGGCCTGTTTCTATCCACCCTGCGTGGAACCGGTAAAGTATGGCTGCAATCCATGCCAATCAGCAAACTGATCAGTGCCATTTCCCCCATGGGTAAAAACACCGGGAAGGAAAGCGGAGGTTTATTGAATGATCTTTTTGAGTAATTGCTGCAAAGGCTTAAAAGAAGTGGTTCTTCGCGAATAATTTTAATTCTCGGAAAGGACACACAGCTAAAAAACATGCCAAGGACGCAACGGTGAATCTATTCTTCAGCCCCTTGCGTCCTTGTTGTAAGATTAGTGATATCAAACTATCCATCAATGCTTTAACCGATCCATTCTTAAGTTATGGCTTGTTAAAATAGGTAGCCACAAACTGAAAAGCCGCATTGGTATAGATGGTATTTTCGTTAGACGAATAGCTCTCTTCATTATCCAGATAAATACGTGCCGGCGGGGTATTAGCATCAAAAACTGCCTGCAACGCTTCATCGTTTCTATACTTATTGGGGCCACCAGTCATGATGCCGGGTATGGGCTCTGCGTTAAAATCCGACACCGTTGGCGCATGGTGTAAATGCAAAATACGGTTGGTGCCTACGCCGGTTACGTAACACTTTTTGTTGGGGTTAAGTCCGAGAATATAATCCAGGTGGCGGGCAGCAAGCTCTCTACTCTGTCTGTCGCCCAACAGGTAATCGCCCATAACCAAATTCATTGCCTTATACATCACGGTTCCATTGGAGCCCCACGTATAATCATCAGCCCTCATGGCGATACCAAAACCATCAGCCGCCGCTACCTGCTTATGCCTGTCGCAATAATTGGCCAGGCCCTCGCGTAAATCAGCCTGCAGTCCGTCCAATTCCTCCTTATCAGCCAGCAAAAGGGAGTAGAAACCAAAAGTGGCTGGATTGTTCCAGTTCACCTCCATAAACTCACTCTTAAAAATGCGATTTAACTCATTAAAATCGTGCAGATATTTCTTTTTCCCTGTAGTCAGGTACATTTCGGCCGCCGCCCAAATGCGCTCCTCCTTGTCATAATCGTCCGAATACCCTCCTGCCTTAGTATCTGGCGGATTCTTAAAGCCCCCTTCCGGAAAAATATCAGGGTGCTGGTCCAGGTATTTATAAGACAGGGTAGCCGCACGCAAGCACCGATCCGACAATTCCGCATCAATTGCTTTGTACATTCTCGCCGATTTAGCCATGATAGCCGCAAAGTCAGCTGTAGCCGTGGAGGATACTTCATAAATAAACTGAGGCACTTCTCCTGCCGATGGCATAATGAACTGAACGTAGTTTTTGGTATGTAATTTTTCATGAACGGCTCCATCATGCCGTTGCATTTTAAACAGCCATTCCAATTCATAGCGCACCTCGTCGAACAGATCAGGAATGCCGTTTCCGCTCTCCGGAATATTCCGGGCATCCGATTGCCATTTAGATGGATTCAGCTCATAGCTGGCATAAAGGATGGCAATGGTCATACTACCAGGCGCTACGTACTTTCCATAGTCGCCGGCATCGTGCCAGCCTCCGGTCATGTCCTTTTCGCCTGTAAGTTGGCAGTTAGGATGGTAATAAGACGGTGCCAGGTGACAGACTTGGCGGGCAAACGGTCCGGCATGCTGTTCTTCTATCTTCAGGCCGCAGCGTTGCAGGAATAAGGCTTTGTCTGCCATTTGCAACACATCGGAATACGCGGCATCGCCAATGGAGAAAGTATAAGATGTAATGCCTGAATTCAGTGAGGATTGAATACGGATGAGGTACCTCCCTGAGGTTTGCACCTCACTAAAATCGCCCTCATAAAGCGTCATGCCGCTACATTCATCCAGCTGCTTACGTAACTGAAATTCTCCTTCGAACACCACCCTGCCCTCATTCACATTAATAAGTTCAAAGCGCTCTGCCGGATAATCCACCAATACCCGTTTAGGAGCAGTACTTGCATAGCCCACCTGATTGACATAGATATTTTGCTGTGCCATCATGGGTATGTGCAACAAAAGCAGCAACAGTCCCCAAACACTTGCGTTTAATTTTCTCATAGTAATAATTTTAAGGTTTACGCTTCTAAATTAGATAATTCGTGATTGATTCAAAGATTAGGAAACCATTTTTCGCTTGCCTCATGACTTGGCAACACAAAGTGCAAGCGTTATTTTCAGAGGAACCATTTACATTTTCGCATGGCGAATGGAAACAGATAACAGATATCAATCAAAGATGACCCGGCTATGTGTCCAATAAAAGGTACAACATTATTCTTATCCTGTTTTCGTAAGGAGACAACAGGCTTGAAAAAGCAGTCATCCAACCAAGCTATAAAAGCCGGTTAAGAGGCTCGTCAGAAAAAATCAATCGCAAGTTTTTTACACTCCTATATTTAACTAAATAAATAGCTCTCCAAAATAAACGCCAGTCAGCGCCATCCCAACAATCACCCCATATCTAGAGAGATGCGATTCAGTAAAAAGGTAAAATAATTGATGCCCCTACTTAAATAATAATTTAATAAATATTTTATATTAACTACAATTAACTATCTTCATATATTCTAATTACTAAAACTAAACTAATGAAACTATTATCATGCCTGACCCTAGCAGGCTTTTTGGCACTGTTTTCGTGCCAGCAACCAACCTATCAAACCCAAACACATACCGATTCTAATGGCTACCAATACGAATCGGTGACGAATGACCCCTACAATGCCCGCATTTACACCCTTGAAAACGGCTTAAAAGTGTATCTGACACGTAACCTGGATGAGCCACGAGTGGCCGCTCTTATCGGAGTAAAAGCCGGCTCTACGTTTGAAGACCCTAATGCAACAGGATTGGCTCATTACATGGAGCACATGATGTTTAAAGGCACCAATAAGGTAGGCACTACTGATTGGGAAAAAGAAAGTGCCCTATTGGAACAGATCTCAGAGCTGTTTGAGCAACACCGTTCAAACGATGATGTTGATGCAAAAAAAGCAATTTATGCTCAAATTGACAGCCTGTCGCAGCTGGCAGCTACCTATGTGGCTACCAACGAATTTGATAAATTAAATACTGCCATGGGAGCCTCTCGTGTTAATGCCGGTACCTCTTATGAATCGACCGTGTACATGTGCGAAGTTCCAAAAAACGAACTGGAACGCTGGGCCAGTTTAGAACACGAGCGCTTCACCAGCCTTGTACTACGATTATTCCACACCGAGTTAGAAACGGTTTATGAGGAGTTTAATATGTACCAGGACATGGATGGTCGTCGAGCTTTCCAAACTATGATGGAGGGGCTATTTACCAATCATCCGTATAAACGCAGTGTCATTGGTTATCCAGAACACCTAAAAAATCCTTCCATGGAAGAGATCTACAAGTTCAAGGATAAGTTTTACATCCCTAATAACATGGCCATTGCTTTGGCAGGAGATTTGGAATTTGAGCCAACCATTCAGCTGATTGACAAGCATTTTGGCCAGATGAAAAAGAAGGAATTTACCGAACCACAACTGCCGAAAGAAGAACCTATTACGGCACCTGTTGTGAAAGAAGTGATTGGCCCTGATGCCGAAAGCATGGAGATGGCTTTCCGCTTTAACGGGATAGGCAGCGACGATGAGTTAATGGTTGATCTAATCAGCTCCATCCTGTCGAACGGACAAGCCGGTTTAATTGACCTTGACCTGGTACAAAAACAAAAAGTACTGAGTGCCTCCTCAGGCGCCTGGTTTATGCGCGACTATGGCATCCATATTTTCAGCGGTAAGCCTCGCGAAGGACAAACACTGGAGGAAGTACGCGACTTATTACTGGCGCAATTGGAGAAAGTTAAAAACGGTGAGTTTGAGGACTGGATCATCGAAGCCATCGTTAACAAAGCACGCCTTGACTTTATGAACGCACTCGAGTATCCTTTCTACTCGGCTTATTCGCTCATGAATGAGTTTACATCCGGACAATCCCATGCAGATGTACTAGCCAGTTTGGATAAAATGAAACAGATTACCAAAGAAGAGGTAATGACTTTTGCACAAGAGAAGTACGCCGACAACTATGTGGTTGTATATAAACGTACCGGTGATAACAGTGCTTTGGTAAAAGTAGAAAAACCAGAAATAACAGCCATCCCGGTTAACAGAGAGCTGCAATCAGACTATGCCCAATCATTTTTAGCCACAGAGGTAGGTGATATAGAGCCGGTGTTTGTGGATTTTAATACCAAACTGCACAAAGAAGAACTTAAACCTGGGCTGGACTTTTTCCATTCTAAAAATGAGACCAACGGCTTGTTCCGATTAAACTATGTTATTGATTTAGGCAAGAATAACAACTTAAGATTCCCACTCGCCGTAGATTATTTACCGCTTATAGGCACCGATAAATACTCACCCGAGGAGCTGCGTAAAGAGCTGTTCCGCTACGGCTTGAATCTTTCGGTAAATGCCGGTGACGACCGCTGCTATGTAAGCATTGCGGGCCTCGACGAGCAGCTGGAAAAAGGCATCGAGCTATTGGAGCACCTTATCCACAACGCAAAAGCTGAACAGGAATCTTACGATGAGTTTGTTAAAGGCATTATTAAGAAACGCACCGATGCCAAGAAAAGTCAAGGCAGCATATTCGGAGCAATGGTGGACTTTGGTATTTACGGTGAGCAATCTCCAGGCAAGAACCTGCTGACTGCTGAGGAACTAAAAGCGATTGATCCGGCAGAATTAACTCGTCAGTTGAATGAAATGACCTACTATGAACATAAAGTCTATTACTATGGTCCTTCTTCATCTGAAACAGTTACAGCACTACTAGCTGAGCACCACAAAACGCCTGAACAGCTGGCTACGATTCCTGTAGCAGTGGATTATACAATGCGTGAAAACGAAAGTTCGCAGGTATATGTAGTTGATTACGATATTAATCAGGCCAACATATTACTTTTAGTAAAAGACACTTCTTTTGACCCTGAATTGCTGCCTTATGCTGAGGTATTTAACAACTATTTTGGATCTGGCTTATCATCCGTTGTTTTCCAGGAAATTAGGGAATCAAAGGCATTGGCCTATTCTGCCGGCGCTGGTTATGTAACAGCCCGTAAAAAAGACAAGGAGAATTTCATTTATGGCCGACTAGGCACACAAGCTGATAAACTAGGCATTGCTACATCGACATTGACCGAGTTGATGAACGAAATGCCACGTGCCGAAAGGCAATTCAATCAGGCTTGCGAAGGCATTGTTAAACAAATAAATACCGAGCGGATTACCAACAAAGACCTATTTTGGGAGTATTTAACAAATGCTGACCGGGGAATTGATTACGATATCCGTGAGGATGTTTATGACAAAGCACGCACCATTTCATTGGATGAGTTTGAAACCTTCTTTAATGAACACATCAAAGGTAAAAACTACACCTATATGGTTCTTGGTCGCAAATCTGACCTGGACAAAAAAGCATTATCGCAATTAGGTAAAGTCAATGAGCTGGCTTTAGAAGATATTTTTGGTTACTAGGCGAACTGCCATACATGAGAAATCCCGGCTAAAAGCCGGGATTTTTTATTTAAGATTTATTTATCACATCTTCACGTATTTGCTGAACCACCAGTCCGGCCAAAGTCATACCAAAAATGCCCGTTATATGAGCCAAACTGCCATTAATAGCGGCTTTTAGGCTACACCACTCATGGTTAACCAAGTCTGGATCGCCGGGACCACTTTCGGCTTTGGGACACAAACATTTTTCTGTTCCACAAGTGGCATCCGCACCCGCATTTTCAAGCAACTCATCACTGTAAACGCATAAAAAATCGCGCGAAGGCTCTCCTACCTTTCTTACCATCTTTCTAATTTTTCGCGCCAGCGGACATCCCTTGACATTCCAGAATGAATCCACACGAACTTTGGTTGGATCGACCTTCAATGCGGCTCCCATCGAAGAAACAAAAAGTGCCTTTGTTTCCGTCGCACGGCGAATTAAATGTACCTTGCTTCCTAAGCTGTCAATGGCATCAATAATAACATCATACTCATCCAGATTGAACTCCTCGGATGTTTCTTTACTGTATATTTTTTGAAGAGCAGTAATCTCAGCCTTAGGATTTATTTCGAGCAAACGCTCTTTGAGCGCTTCGGTTTTTACCTGTCCAACCGTTTTGGATGTTGCCATTAGTTGCCTATTGACATTGGTAACACATACCCGATCGCTATCCACAATCGTCAACTTGGTAATACCGGTTCTTATCAAACTTTCGGCACACCAGCTGCCTACTCCACCAATACCAAATAAAATAGCTTTTTTACTGGCTAACGCCTGCATCACCTCCTTGCCCATTAACAGCTCCGAGCGATGAAAAATTCCTTTCCCCATATCGTACTCAAATCATTGGGCGGCAAAAATAATAAATTTCTTCATTTTCCTGCAGCGATTCAAAGAACATTAACTCACAAGTAGTCAAGGAGTAAACACTGGCTTAGATATTTATTTCCCGATCACGAAAGCCTAATAAGTAAAGAATGGCATCCAGACCAATGGTGGAGATATGATGTTTGGCCGAAGCACGAACTTTAGGCTTGGCATGAAAAGCAATGCCTAAACCGGCCAGTTTCAGCATGGGCAAATCATTGGAACCATCACCAACAGCAATGACCTGTTCCAAATGAATATCCTCTTTAAAGGCCAACAATTTTAGTAACTCGGCTTTTTTCTCACCATTTACAATTTCGCCAAGATGTCGGCCCGTTAACTGGCCATTTTCAATTTCGAGTTCATTGGCAAATACATAGTCTATATCCAGTTTTCGCTTCAGGTAATTACCAAAATAGGTAAATCCACCGGAGAGAATAGCCGTTTTATAACCGTACTTTTTAAGGGTTTTAAACAGGCGCTCCGCCCCTTCTGTAATGGGTAAATTTTTAGCAATGTCCTTCATTACACTTTCATCCAACCCCTTTAGTAAAGCCACACGCTGTCTAAAACTTTGGTCAAAATCAATTTCCCCGCGCATAGCCGCTTCGGTGATGGCTTTTACTTTATCGCCAATACCGGCACGAACAGCCAGCTCATCAATTACCTCCGTTTGTATCAGGGTCGAATCCATGTCAAAACATACCAGCCGGCGGTTGCGTCTGAAAATATTATCGGCCTGAAACGCAATATCAATTTCCGCTTTTTTTGAAATATCAATGAACTCCTGCTTCATACCAGCAGCGTTTTTGGGGGTGCCACGCACCGAGAACTCAACAACAGACTTATCATTCCCCTCATGATCATCGAGCAATACACGGCCGCTAAGACGCGAAATATAGTCGATATTCAGGCCCTGATTAGAAATGATGCCTGTTACTTGTGATAACTGTTCGGCACTTAACTTACGCGACAGTAGGGTGATGATATAACGCTCCTTACCTTGATGGCCAACCCACTCCTTATATTTAGCTTCGGTAATGGGGGTAAATTTCAGATTCAGTCCCAGCTCATAGGATTTGAACAACAATTCTTTTAATACCGGGGCCGACTCAGCCGACTCTGGGACCTCAAAGAGTATACCCAAGCCCAGATCCTCATGAATCACAGCCTGACCAATATCCAAAATATTCACTCCATAATGCGATAGAATTCCCGTTAGCGTGGCCGTCAAACCGGGTTTATCCTCACCCGAAATATTCAGCAATATAATTTCTTTGCCCTTACTCATGAGTATTAAATTGTAGTTAATTGTGGTACAAAAATAATAATTCATCACATATTAACACTCAATAATTGCTATTTTTAAATTCCCCTCAAAAAACAGACAGTAAGTATGAGGATCAATCTTTGCAAGTACCACAAATTACTATTATTTTAACAGCAATAACCTAACATTTTTATTATGAAAATAATAGCAGCATACACCCTAGCAATGCTTATAAGTTTACCAACTCTTGCAAAAAAGAACCAGGATACTATTTACACCCACTACCTCTCTAGAGTTAAACAAGATATTCGAACGGCTGAGCAACTGCTGACTGACAGTATTGTCCAAAATCATCAGTATTTTTTTATCAATGAAAGCCATGGTTATAAAGACAACTATGTGGTTGCTCTAAAACTTCTGAAAGAATTAAAAAACAAAACTGACTTCACCTACATTATGGCAGAGGCCGACATCGTTGAAGCACGACTCCTGAACGAATTTATGGAAACCGGTGATACGCTTTTACTCCAACGCTATTTGAACGATTGCAAAGAAACATTTTCCTGGTGTCAGGAACGCTATCAGTATTACCTGGATCTGTATTCACTGAATCAAACCTATACCAAGAAACTCCGATTTTTTGGCGTGGACGTGGCACAATCGGCTGTGGACAACCTTAAGCTAATAACCAGCATCCGTAGTAAGTATCAGTTACCCATAGATTTCCCTCCTTTGCCTGAACATAAACATTATCTGAGTGCAGAGGGCACGGATTACGCCCGTGAAATTCTTTCTTCCACAAACACAAGTAATTTTTCGGAAGAGGATCGTTTTTTGCACGATTACTGTCTGCAGAACATGATTAACCTAATTACTTGCATTGGTGCTAAAAATTGGGACCAGACACGCGATAGCCTGATGTTTGAAAATTACGGCAAGCTGATGGCCCAATATCATTTGGAACATGAGAAAATGTTTGGGGTGTTTGGTCGCAACCATGGATACCGAGTTAAAGAGGCCTTCGTTGATTGGTATGCGTCCAGGTTATCTAACGCTGATAAAGCAATATATAGTATTGCTTTGTTTTATGTTAACGGAAAACGGATGGTGCCGGAGCAATTTATTCCGGGTGTGTTCAAAGTATTCCGGTCAAAAAAGAAATTATACCATTCCTTAAGAATTACCAATGACAGTCACTTTTTTCAGGCCAAAGATGGGATTAGTGATTTCATGGAAGCTAGTGACGCCCATTCGCTTACCTATTACAATTTGAATCAGCCTGATTCCCCGTTCAGGCAATCAGACAAGTTAGTATTCGTAGCGGAGGACTCCGGGTATGTTACAACAGATTGTTTTCAGGCAGCTGTTCTGGTGCGCAATTCTGAGGCCACCCAACCCTTTGGTGAAAATCGAAAGTAGCGCTGAAAAAGAAGCCCCGAGCACTCTTTTCCTTCTAAAGGACATTAAGCAAAAAAAACGCCAAGGCGCAAAGAGCTCAAAACATAAACCTTTGAGCTTTTTGCGCACCTGACGTAAACCTAGGCGCTTGTTACATGAAACTTAATTCATAAAAAAACGCTTACAAGTACTATAATAATACAAAATCAAACTAGTTACTCTCAATCACATGCCCTTTACCGCGATAAAGGTCAATCTCACCATCGAGGAGCACAGCAATAACCGTCATCTTATTATCTAACACCTTTTCTGGCAGATCGATATAAGCAATACCCGGAACCGCACTCCAATACTGCTTACCGATAATCTTGTGGCTTAATTTTGTACCATTTCCAACGACCCAAATACGGTTAATTTTATTTTTTAAGCCTCGAACGACAAGTGGTCCGTTATTCTTACCATCTACCATCAGGTATAAAATATTCTTATCTTTTGATAATGCCGTCGGACCATTATAGTGTCCGGCAGGAATAGGTGATGTCATATCCGCCAGGGCCACCTTGTGCTTTTCAGCCCAATCGGCATCCTTTTTAACCGAAGCCAGCTCAAACTCGTTCAGTTCTTTTGAAGGCTCTGTCAGCTTGATAGTTTTTTTCAAATCAACAGCAATCACTGTTACAGTCGGGTCACAAAGCTCACTATCCATTTCAATAGATAGCAGGTTATTATCGAAAGTATGCGCCAATGACTTATCTGTCCCTACTACGCGCACATTTTTAACCTCACCATCCAAACCATTTACCAACACTGGCTGGTTAGGCTGTCTGTCGAGGTACAGGAATAATGTTTTGCGATCTTTTGATAAGGCAGTTGGTCCGTTGTAGTGCTTACCATCAATACCGGCCACTGTACCATAAATGGCCTCATCGTGTTTAGAGGTCCAGCGTCCAAATTCCTTAAGGATATTCACCTGCGGCTCTGGAATAGTTCCATCGGCATGAGGACCAACATCGAGCAGTAAGTTACCTCCCATGCTGATGCAATCCACAAAAATACGAATTAACTGATATGGTGTTTTATAGTTATGATCGTTGTGCTGATAGCCCCAAGAATCGTTCATTGTCATACACAACTCCCAATAAGGATTGTTTGGCTTGTTGATTGGCACCCCTTGCTCAGGTGTGTCATAATCGCCGTAGCCTTGCAGTCGACTGTTGAGAATGATGTTTTTATTGTATTTCAGCATTAGCTCACGCAGCTGCTTTGATTTCCACTCCTCAGCAGTATGCTCCCAATCACCATCAAACCAGTATAAGTCAGGATTAAAACGAGAAGACAGTTCATTCATTTGAGCAAAATAGAAGTCGGTGAAACGGTTCCAACGCTGCTCATCGTTCTCGTAACGATTTTCATTACGCAAATGAGCCGGGTAGTCTGGGTATGACCAGTCAATCAGCGAATAGTACAATCCCACTTTCAGGTTTTCCTCTCTCAAGGCGTCGACGAAAGGAGCCACAATATCACGGCCGGCAGGTGTGTCATCCACGGTATTGTAATGGTCTGTTTCTGAATCCCACAGTGCCACACCATCGTGATGTTTAGTGGTTAGAACAGCATATTTAGCCCCGCTCTCCTTAAAAAGTTTTGCCCATTGGTCTGGCTGATAGTTAGCAGCAGTAAAACCATTCAACTGCTTCATGTAATCTTTGTAATTGATATAGCCGTTAAAAAACGACCAGGATTCATCAATTCCGTTAACGGCATAGATTCCATAATGGACAAAAATGCCCAACTTAGCATCTTTAAACCACTCCATTCGCTTTGCTTTCGCTTTATCGCTTTCGTTGCCTGAGCTCTGCGCACTAATACCTGTGGCCAGCAGAAGAGATAAAACAACTAATAAGTACTTTTTCATATGATTATAATTTATTTTAATGGCTATATGAAACTCCTAAAAATATTAACTCATCCTACTCTGTGTCAAATGAACTAATGAATTTTATAAGGTCGTTTCATTTGTTCAGCTTTATTTTTCAATGATGTCCAGAAATTTACAGCCAACCAATAAATGTTATCAGTCAGAGTTAAAAGAGCTGATTATCATTTATTTGTTTTCCAGGTACGTCTTTCATTATTAATATGCCACTGACTTTTGCTATCTGAATGTGAAGCAATCGCTTCAAAAAGGGAACTTGTGGACTCCAGCCGCTGTATGTATTTATAATTACCAGCCACCACATTATTTAGCTGTTCCAAACTATTGGCATACACACCAGTTTTACTTTTATACCTTCTTTGAGCATAGTAAAGGGTGTACAATTCCCACTTCACCAGCTCATCCTGATGGAAGATAAACTCATCAGTGCCTTCTCCAACCAAGGCATCTGAAAATTGTATGAATCCCCAGGTTTCTGGCCGATGCATATCGATGACTCCCTGCGGGGACCATACCCAATTATTTTCCGGGAACGATTTTCCGGTTTCGGGGTTTAGTTTCTTCTTGTACTGCCCATCCACTACTTGGTGCTGCCACTGAACACGGCTAAAGTTAATGCGCCACTGATTTCCGCCCTTAGCCTCTACTCCACCGCAGTACTCATGCAGTGCTTTAAGCGGGAAAGCGATTTCTACAAACCATCCTTCATCCTCATCGTTAGGCTGGTTGATAGTGCCTTTTAGACTTACCGCTGATTGCAAACCATTTATGTCCCAGTTGTTAATTGGAGGGCCTCCATCGGTATACGGTTTTGCCAAAAGTAAATCCCACACAGTATTAAAAGCATTCATCTCAAACTCGTAGTAGCCGTGCGTATCACCATCCGGATCGATAAAAACCTCAAAATCATTATCGTAGTAAATCACCGCATCACGTTGGGTAATAGTCGCCCACAAATGCGGTTCCTCGAGAAATGCACCCACGTACAAGTACTCATCATCCCATAGCATTTTTGCACGGGTTGGGTAGCTTGGCTGTGGTTTTTTATCGCCTTCAATATCAACGAATAAATCGGTCCACTCAGCTTTTTGCCACGCTTCCTCATCTAGCTCTCCATCAACATTGATGGGCTGAGCTGCGCGATAGCAGATGTACTGTTTAGGAGCGAAAGCCGGCAAGTCCAACTGGCCTGCTTCTCCAGTTTCCTTTGAATTACAGGCAGCTAATAGTACCAGTAGTAAAATAGGAATTATTTTTTTCATGCTCTACATTTATTCTCCTTTTGCAATTATCGACCTTCAACATCGGGAGAAATCCAACCTTCATATTTAAGTATTTCAATTATTACCCCAATACTGTATTAATGGAATAACTCATTGGTGTTCACTTTTCGTTTTTCCCCTCCAGGCACTTGAACAAATACTTCCTGAACGGCACCACCGCCAATCTGACAATAAATTAACCGTAAGGAGTGTAAACCTGCTTTTAGAGCTACCGCGCCCTTACGTACGTTGGGTCCATGGCTCGGCCCATTATCAACAATCAGCTCCCCATTAATATACAACTGATCCCCATCGTCAGAATTTGTATAAAAAGTATACACGCCGTCTTTTTCTGCATTAAAGTAGCCATCAAAAACCAAGGCGTAATTCTCCTGTCCTTTATACTGCCCTAAACCAAAATCATCGGCTCTGAACTCAACATCTGGTTTTTGTGCAACGGGCACCTCCTCACACTTCCAGTAGCGGCCGTCATAAAACTTTTTCATTAAGCCTAACTGCGCCTCTACCTTTTGTGCTTCAGCAAGCTTTTGCTTTTCAAACTCCACGGTATAAATCTTACTAAAAACGTTTCCTTTGTAGCTTCTGAACTTAACGGTACACGATTCTTCAATTGTAACCTCGGCCGTATATTTGTCCGATTCCGGTGTTGGCGCAGAACCATCAGTGGTATAATAAATATCCATTTCAGCCTCCGGGATATTGATCCGGAGCACTCCTTGATCGGTAAAGACCTGTTTTTCGTCGAACCCGGTTAGTTCAGGCAAGTGATAAAAAAGATCCTGAGCTTCAAAATAGTTATAGTGGGTTTTTAGGCGTTGCTCAAACGAGGCCAAATCCTTCAGACTCTTATCTGTCCAACCAGTTTCGGCAAGAGCCAACATGCGAGGCAGCACCTGATAGTACAGACGCTTGGTGTTAGGAATGCCTTCAGTCCACACATTACCCTGCACCCCAATAATGTGCTTGGCCATTGACGGTGTGAACCCCTCAGGAACGGGCTCGAAATTATACACCTTACTGGTAGGTGTTGCCGCATAAGTGAAATCAAAGTAATACTCAAAATCAGGTGTTACAATTACATCGTTGCCATTTTCGGCAGCTCCACTAATGGTATTAGGCGCCCAGTTTCGCCACCACATAACGGTTGAATGCTTGCTTACGCCTCCTTCAACAATTTCGTCCCAACCCAAAAGCTGTTTGCCTTTACCGGCCAAGAACGCCTCTATCTGATGATTGAAATGCGACTGCAGTTCATGCTCATTTTTCAGCTGGGCTTTCTTAATAGCTGCCTGACATTTAGAGCATTTCTTCCACTCATCTTTATTCACTTCATCGCCACCAATGTGAATGTATTTTGAAGGAAATAATTCGGCCACTTCACTCAACACATTCTCAATGAATTCATAAGTTGTTTCCTCTCCTAAACAAGCTGGGTAAGAAAAATGCGTACCCCAACCAGCCTTACCTGTACACGACAAATATGGGTAGTTTTCGATGGCCGCCTTGAAGTGTCCGGGAATGTCAATTTCCGGAATAATTTCAATATTGCGCTGAGCACAGTACTGTATCAAATCTCGAATATCGTCCTTGGTATAAAAACCACCGTATAGCTTTTGCCCATCAATGGTTTTATAATGTTTTTCAGGGATGATAAAGGTAGCATCTACTTCGGCTCGCTCCATACAGGTACTATCCTGACCATTGTGTTCGCGCCAGGCACCTTTCTCGGTTAGTAAAGGGTATTTATCAATTTGCAATCGCCACCCCTGATCATCGGTCAGGTGCAGGTGGAGCTTATTAAACTTGTAGTATACCATTTGATCAACCATCTGCTTTACCTCATCGAGCGTAAAGAAATGGCGCGACACATCCAGATGCATTCCTCGATATGCAAACCGTGGTTCATCATTAATTACACAGCATCTTAACTGAACGGCGTCTGAGCTCCTCAACGGCAACATCTGCAAAAAAGTTTGAAATCCATTTAACCAGCCCGCCCGGGAGGCACTATGAATAAGAATAGAATCCTTTTGCACACTTAACTGATACGCTTCCGGTCCATATTTGGGGTCGTGCACCAACACCAATGGAATGGCGGATTCTTCTGAATTAAACTGAAGCCCCTCTCTATTTTGTTGTGATTCGAACAAATTTCGCAGTGCTTGCCCATCCGGATGCTCACTTTGAATAGTTATTCCACTACCTATAGTTAGGTATTCTTCCTGATAAATTAACTCGTTTGGCTGCGGTATAATATCATACTTGTCAACGAAAATTACATCCTGACAACTCACCAAGGTCAAAAAAAATGATAATGTAAATAGTATTCTGCCCATTATATTCTGTAATAAGTTATGCAACAAAATTACTAAGCCACTTACAATGCTGCTTCGTTCAATTGTTCTGAAAGGGTTGATAAATGTTCCTACACCCCCACTTTTATCTGATAGTTTGGCAAATACATCTCATAAATAAGACAGCGCCTGGTTTACCCGGCAAAAGTGCTTCTGAAAAAAATTAAAAAGAAGCGAAAAAAATGGCTTTAGAGATTTGTCAACTTTAGAAAAAGTTTTACTTTTGCAGCGCTGTTGAGAAAAACAGACACCTGTTAAACGAACAGGCATGCGAAAATAGCTCAGTTGGTAGAGCACGACCTTGCCAAGGTCGGGGTCGCGGGTTCGAGTCCCGTTTTTCGCTCAGGGTTTAATAGTAATTAAAATTGAATGTGATTCTGCGGTCTGTTCAATTTTAGTTTGCCGATGTAGCTCAGGGGTAGAGCGCTTCCTTGGTAAGGAAGAGGTCACGAGTTCAATTCTCGTCATTGGCTCTGCAAAGAGGGTAATCATAACGATTGCCCTCTTTTTTTTGTTACCTACGCTACGCCTTATTCACAACAGCTTCATCAATACTATATCTCCCGGGTCCTTTACTGAATATCACAAACAACATTATGAGGAAATAAAATGGGACCTGAAACCCATTTTCTGAGGCTGAAAATCCGTTTCCCATGTGTACGGTTAAAATTGCTATCAGCATTATAAACATCAGTGGAATACTTATATAGCGGGTTAATAACCCTAGCATCAGAAAGAAAAAGCCGATAAACTCGAAAGTGGCGACTAATAACACACTTACGGTTGGCAAAGGAATATTTAAAGTCGCGAACCATTCGGCAGTGCCTCGAATGTTATCAAACTTTTTAACTGCCGGCTCAAAAAAGCCAAAGGCCAATGTTAGCCGCATAACCAGTAGCGCCCAGTCCCCTGTGCTGGAAGCTGCCGTGTTAACAAAATTGATTAATTTTTTCATACATTCAGATTTAGTTAATATTTAGTTGACGACAGGTTGGTTTGGTAATTACACATTGCCTAAGATATAATTAATATTCTTTTGTCAACTAACAAATAGCAAAAAAATATGTCAAACATACCTCTCGTAATATTTCATTATCAGAAGACAGCACAATGCAATAAGGGCGATACAAGTTATACACAACACCATTATCTCACATTTATTTTGTTCAACACATTTGTAAAATATCCCCTCAGGTGACTATCCCGACTAAGATATCGGCCGCATACACTCGATGCTCATCCTCCTGACAAATGTTACAATGAGCAAGTGCGGTTATAAAGCATGGCTTTTTAGTAAATATGTATGAAAGACCACTGCAATTCCAATTTATCTTACCCTGATGCCGCAGCATTGATTAGAACAAATCAAAAGCCTTGAACCATCAACCACAGCGTCCTACACGTCAAACTTGCGAAACAGGCCCATTGGCAATGTCCTCTAATATGCCTGTCTCAACAACAAAATCAACTTTCATAACGGAAAAAGCCGCTCCTCCTACTCTTTTCATGTTCTACCAGGTGCCAACTAACCTGTTATCCTGTGCAGCACATGCAAACAGCTAAACTAACTTTCAAGCTACAAGCCTGTAAATAAAAGGTGAATGCATCGTTAGCAATCATTTATATACCCTTTTACGACAATTAGTTTTCGATTTTAAACAATGGATCGAAAGCATTTTAATAATTTTGTGCCGCAAAGCAAAAACCACATTAATGAAAAACCAAAGTTTTAAAGCGCTATTACCAATAGTTGCGTTTCTTATTATGTACCTTGTTCCGGGATGGATAAGCGGTGATTTTTACAAGCTCCCCATCCTGATTCCATTTCTTATAGCGGCACTGATTGCCACACTAGTAGCCCCTGGTAAAAAGACCGTTCAAAAAGTTGATGTCTTTACCAAAGGCATGGGCGACTCTGGCATTATGCTGATGTGTGCCATTTTTTTATTGGCCGGAGCCTTTGCCAGTGTAGCAAAACAAATAGGCGCAGTAGATGCAACCGTAACAATTGGCCTTCACTTTCTACCCCAGGAAATACTTTTGGCAGGACTATTTATTATTGCCTGTTTCATCTCCCTTTCCGTTGGTACATCTGTTGGCACAGTTGTGGCATTAACACCCGTAGCTATTGGCCTGGCCGAATCAATAGAGATAAATGCAGCCATAGCTGTTGGAGCTGCCATTGGCGGAGCTATGTTTGGGGACAACCTGTCGATGATATCGGATACGACCATAGCGGCTGCCCGAACACAGCACTGCAGCATGCGCGATAAATTTAATGCGAACATTAAGCTGGTAATTCCCTCAGCTTTAATATCACTCATCGCCTACATTCTGTTGCCTTCTGGCAATATAGAGCAAACCGCAACCGTTGATTGGATCGACTATTTGAAGGTAACTCCTTATCTGGCTGTATTAATAGCTGCCATAATGGGGATGAATGTATTTTTAGTGCTAACCATAGGCATACTACTTGCGGGTGGCGTTGGCTTTATTGTTGGCGACCTTACTATTTGGTCGTTCTTTTCTGCTACCAGCAAAGGGATGCTAGGTATGTCCGAAATTATTATTGTTTCGTTACTGGTAGGAGGCATAGTGGAAGTCGTTCGTGTCAACGGCGGCATTGACTACATCATCAACCACATTGGCAAACGCACTAAAAGCAGCAAGGGAGCGGAATACAGCATCGCTCTACTGACTGGGGTTGTGAATATTTTCACGGCTAATAACACAATCGCCATTTTAATGTCGGGCCCTATTGTGAAAAAAATTGCAGATAAATTTGATATAGAAGGAAAACGGTCTGCAAGCCTTATGGATACTGCATCGTGCTTCGTACAGGGCAGCCTGCCATATGGTGCTCAGATATTAGCAGCTGTTGGATTGGCGGGAGGTGCCTTATCGCCCTTCGACATTATGAGCTATTTATTTTACCCATATTTGATGGGACTCACAATTTTGATATCCATCGCCATAAAAAAACCCACCCGGACGTAAGTCGGGGCAGGTTTTATTTTATCACTTATAATTAATTATTCCATGTCCTTGAGATACTTATAAAACTCGCTGTCAGTGGATAATATAATATGTGTCTGGTTATCAAAAGTCTTTTCATAAGTTTCCATCGACTTCACAAAACTATAGAGCTGGCGCGATTGCGCTGATTTATTGTAAGCGGCTGCGTAAATACCAGCAGCTTCAGCGTCGGCTTTTCCTTTAATTTCCTCGGCCGTTTTATAGGCTTCTGAAACAATGGTTTTTAATTCACGATCTTTTTCTCCGTTGATACGAGATGCTTCACCCTGGCCTTCCGACTTAAACTTATCGGCTATCCGATAGCGTTCACTCTTCATCCGCTCGTACACCTGAAGCTTTACCTTCTCCTCATAATCAATGCGCTTAAATCGAAAATCGAGGATAACAACCCCCAATTCTTTGGCCAGTTCATTAGCCGACTCCTGAATCATATCCTGTATTTTATCACGACCAATACTAATGGTTGTTAAACTGTCTCCAATCATTTCACCAATAATACCAGATGATACAGGCGTGCGGTTACTCGTACGCACCGCTTCCTCAATATTGTGCTTGGCAATAAAATTACGGGTTTGCCCATCCAGAATGTCATCCAGGCGAGAGTAGGCACCCCTTTCATTGTTCATTCGCTTATAGAATTGTAAGGGGTCGATTATTTGCCAACGCGCATAGGTATCCACAAAAATATATTTCTTGTCTTTAGTTGTTAACTGATTAGGGTCACCATCCCACTCCAGGTATCGCTTATCAAAGAAATGAGTTTCCTGCAGGAAGGGTAATTTAAATTTAATGCCCGGTGTGGTGATTGCATCGCCCACCGGCTTACCAAACTGTGTTACAACCACCTGCTCGGTTTCGTTAACAACGTAGGCTCCCTGAAGGACAAAAAACAGAATAATAACACTAAATACGATTAATATGATAGATTTCTTATTGCCCATTTTGACTTGATTTTTCTTGTGAAAGTTGCATTTGAAGTAATGGCAGTACGCTATTACCATTCTGGTCTGTAATGATTTTTTGCCCCAGCTTAGGAAGCACCGCCCCCATGGTTTCAAGGTAAATGCGTCGGCGAGTTACCTCAGGCGCCTTAATATACTCAGTATAAAGCGCATTGAATCGGGCCACATCTCCTTTGGCATTATTAACCCGCTCTGTTGCATATCCTTCTGCCATTTGAATCGTTTCTTTGGCCTGTCCGGCCGCTTTCGGTATCACCTTATTGTACTCAGCCTTAGCTTGGTTAATAAGTGTTTCCTTCTCTTGTTCGGCTTCGTTTACTGCATTGAATGCATCCCTCACCTGCTCAGGCGGATTCACATCCTGAAGCACGACCTGCTCTACCTTCACACCCAAAGAGTATTCACGGCAGATTTCCTGAATCAGCTCCTGCAGCTTAAGACTAATTTCCGAACGTCCAACAGTAATCACCTCATTAACCGTTCTGTCACCAACAATTTGTCGCATGGCCGACTCTGAAATATCACGTAAGGTAACTTCGGGGTTACGCACTTTAAAAAGATAGTTAAACGGATTGTCAATTCGGTACTGCACAACCCACTCCACATCAGCAAGATTCAGATCGCCTGTGAGCATGAGTGACTCTTCAATTGCTCCCTCGCTTGAATATTGTGAGCGCACCCCGGCTTTGCTTGTTCTAAATCCGAATTCCATCTTCTGTTGTCGTTCCACAGCCACTTTGTATACAGATTCAATCAATGGAATTTTGTAATTAAGTCCTGGTTCTACCGTGCGTACATATTTTCCAAACCGCACAATTACGCCAACTTCCATTGGCTCTATTTGAAAAAATGCCGTCCAGGCCAACACCGCAATGCCCACCATAACTACCAGCGACCTGATGTTTTTAAGTAATTTCTCAAGTATCCCGTTTGAGGAGTTGAGATTAAATTGGTTTGAAGCCATAAATTCTTGATTGTTTATTAAGAATAATTAGCACCTTAACGTTTAAAGTGCACCAATTATCAAATGTAATAAAATCGCCTTGTCTTGAGAAGAAAATGCCTTATTTATAATAAATAAGCCCGACACAAGGCCGGGCTCTATCGTTTTTGCAGATGATTAATTCATCACTTTATTCTTCATCCACATTCCTCATTGTAAGTGTTAATGGGAATTGTTTTCTAAATTGTATCTCCTGCTCCTTTGTCATCGTTTCGTAATCGATACCACTGCGAAACGCATGCTGTTTGCGCAGCTTCCACACGGTCGAATAGACCATGTCAAGTGCTTGAATATACTCATCGTAAGTGGTACTGTTACGGTACTCATAAAGAATCACGTACTTTTTACTACTCTCAATGTGGTTCTTTAAGCGTTTGGCAATCTTCTGAAGTTCTGCTTCTGAAGAAGCATTGAACGAGAACACTTCAATCCCATTGAAAAATGCCTCCTCCTTTGTGAGCATTTTGGCCTCTTTGGGCGGCAACAGGTTAAACAAGGCAGTGGAACGGCTGTTTACTTCCGATTCTGGCTTGGCTTTTGCCTCATAACCAATTTTCAGCAAATCGTTGATGCGCAGTGCATCTTTAACCACATCCACGTTTTTCATCGGGGTCGATTTATCAATCTTAAGAAGAATTGACTTTTTATTCGTATTCCCAGGTCGTTGTGCGACTTTACTCAACAAAGCAGTAGAATTATCTAATTGCACTTTCTCACCGTCTATCCAAAAATCACTGCCAAAAAGCACAAGTTTTGATAACACGTAAGTTTCATCATACACCTTTACAGACCTGGCTTCTGGCACGCTAATTAAAGGTTGATTTTTCTTTAAAGGCTCAGCACGCAAGTTAACCTGGTAATGTCCCACCAAAGCCTCTAAGGCCTCTTTTTCTGAAGTCTTTATAGCTTCTTCTTCTGTTACAGCAGGAGCCTCCCCTACTGCAGCCTCATCTTGCTCAACCACCAACTGTAGAGGCAATGTCTCCATCTTGGGTATTGGATCTAAAATAGAATGGCTTACATGATCTGCTTCGGTGATGAGAGCCTTTCCTGTCATGTTGGCAAAGAAGAAAAACGCCATTGTAAGCATTGGGATGACCAATAAGGCTTTTAGCTGACCGATTAATCCGGATTTTATTTTATTCATCATGGCTATTCGTTTTTTAATTGACAATAAATTAAAATTATTGACCAGCTCAACTGAGCGAATGCTGATTAACTGACTCAGTAAGAGAGACTGATAATCGAATAAGGCATGCCCCTGGTCAATCACTTGCCGGTCGGCAATGTACTCGTGACATGTTTTAATCGATTTCTGTATGCGCCATGTGAGCGGATTAAACCATTGAAATATCGTAATGATATGGGCCAATAGTAAATCCACAGTATGTTTATGTTGCACATGAACTTTTTCATGTGCTATTACCTGCTCAAATTCTTCAGATTGCAATGCTTCTTTGTTTATAAATACCCATTTTAAGAATGAAAATGATGGGACATCCTCATTGATCAACACAACAGACAAACCTTTATAGTCAATAACCCTGTTGCGCCTAATAATGCGGTAAATATTGAACATAAGCACCAACAAGCGTATAGTGAAGAAGAGCAAGCCTCCAATGTAGACATAAAATATAAAGCTTGACCAACTCAAAGAAAGCGACCCTTCACCCCCTGTATTGTGGAGAATTGGCTGTTGAACTGTAGCATCACTGCCATTGACAACATCCCTACCCCCAACTTGAAAAGCTGGTTCGGTCATCAATATCAATTCTTCGTAATAATTTCTGAACTCCGTAATTTTACTCAGTGTTGTTCCCAAATAATCAGCACTATCAAACGAAAACTGGACTGATGTTAGCGGCAAAATTAATGCTAATACCATCGACAGCATCAGATAGATGCGATTGAAAGTAAAGTAGGTTTCTTTCCTGAAAAACAGGATATAGCCCCCGTAAAAAAGGCTCAGGCACAAACCACTTTCGAACAAATAGATTAGGAACCGGGTCATTGCTTCTTCTTTTTAAGCTCTTCAAGCATTTTTATTGCTTCATTAACTTCTTCTATTTTTACATTTTTATTTTCAGAAAAGAAATTCACCACCTGCGACAACGAGTTGTTAAAATAACCTTTGACTAAACTACCCAATTGACTTTTCCGATATTCTTCCTTCGAAATTAAGGGGTAATACTCATACGTTCCCCCATATTTATTAAAACCAACAATTTCCTTTTTCACCAACACCCTTACAATAGTTGATACACTGTTGTATGGCGGTTTAGGGTCGGGCATTTGGGCAATTATATCTTTAATAAACCCCTTCTCAAGCTCCCAAAGAAGCTTCATAATTTTCTCTTCTGCCTTTGTTAAAGTTACCATTAAGATACTAAGTTAGTTAATCAGCTATTCAAAGCTAAAACTTAATTTTAAGTTTGTCAACTTATTTTTAAATAATTCAACTTAAAAATAAGTTTTACTACCAACCAAACCATCAAAAACTGCAGCACTTCTGTTTAATGGCGCAGGATACAAGACGGATTAAAAAAAAATAGTGAAGGCCTAAAAAAGTTCAAAACACATAGACACTTCATTCGTCAAGATTCATTAAACACCTATTTGGCAGGATACTTACGCATAATCGCCCTCACAACATACGGAATACTTTTCTTTCGCATTTCAGGATTCTCATCAATGGTTTTACTGGCTGCACTTTCCCAAATAAGTTGCTTCTGTTGAGCATCATAAACCGAGCAAAGTAAGGTGCCAACTTTATAATTATAGGTAGTTGTATGGCTTGAAGTATAGCCTCCCCAGCCGGGACCATAGCCCCAACCGGGACCAAAACCATAATAACCGCCATAGCCCATATAAACCTGAACATTGGGATGATACACCCTGGTTGTACTTGTTTGTTTTCGCTCATCATTGGTTAAAAAAAGACTGACAATCAAATCTCCTTCGCCTTTTTCAACCAGCTCAAGTCCCCGTTTTTTAAATTCTTCGGCAAATGCTGCTTCAATGCGCCTGCGGTCCAGCGAATTTAGCGCTTCACTTGTATTCTTATCCCATCCGTAAAATTCATACGTTTTAAAAGCATGAAAATTAACACTGCTATCGTAATCAGAAGTCGTTTTTATGCCTGAGCATGCACTCAACAAAAGAAGGATCATCAATATGAAAAAAAATTGTTTCATCGAATTAGATTTTAGTCGTTAATAACCAAAAGTAAGCATTATAAGCTAGTAAATCTATATAATAGTCACTCTGATGTTCAACCAGATAAACAGGCAATACCTAACATACAGGTTCACGAGGCGCTGCTTATTGCGGCCGATACCTATCCGTTTTGTCAGAAGGTGACATTCATCACAAGCTTGTTTGTTTAGGCAATGATTCGCTACTTTAGAGGTTTAAAATAGTATGTAGAATGAAAAATTATATCTTCCTCATAGGGATTGCCTTACTACTAAATGCCTGTAACCTTTATCAGGCGCCTGAACCCGAGAAAGGGGTCAGCAAGCTGCTGGCCAAAAAGCGCAAAGCTAACATTTCAAACCTTCATTATACCCTTTCGCTAGTAGTGCCCAATGACAAAGACGAACCTATTGACGGCCATTCACATATCCAATTCGACCTCAAATCAAGAAGCACAACCTACCTCGATTTTAAAGCCCAAGACGAACAGATACATCTGTTAGTAGTAAATGAAGATACCATTCTTAGCCCTGGTATTGTTAATGAACACATTAAACTGCCCAAAAAATCTTTACGTAAAGGCAGCAATACAGTTGAAGTAAGCTATACATTGGATGATGGCGCGTTAAATCGAAATAACGATTATTTCTATGCCCTTTTTGTACCTGATAGAGCCCGAACTGCTATTCCCTGCTTTGATCAGCCAGACATTAAAGGACGTTTTGCCGTTAAAATGGATTTACCTGAAGAATGGAGCGGCGTTGCAAATGGCAAAGCTACCATTAAGCAGGCCACAGAAGGACGCATTCAACTGGCATTTGCACCATCTCAGCCCATCAGTACCTACCTTTGGGCATTTACAGCCGGTAAATACCAATACGATTCGATAATATGGAAGGACAAAGAAATTGGTTTGTTTCATATGGTTGATGACACGGCTCGCTACAGTAGAAATATTAACGAAGTTTTCAGACAAACCACCGCCTCACTGGACTGGCTGGAAAAGTTTACGGACTTCAACTACCCGTTTGACGCATACAACCTGGTAGCCATCCCTTCCTTTCAGTTTGGCGGCATGGAACACCCGGGTGCCACCTACTACAGGGCAGAAAAGCTCTTTCTCGACCCTCACCCAACTCGTAACGAGGAACTGGCACGCGCCAATCTCATTGCGCATGAAACTGCACATATGTGGTTTGGTGACCTAGTGACGATGCCCTGGTTCGATGAAGTATGGCTGAAGGAAGTATTCGCCAATTTCATAGCGGATAAAATCACCCAACCCTGGTTTCCCGAAATGAATCATCAACTGCGTTTTCTTATGGCCCACTTCCCTCCGTCTTATGCCGTTGACAGAACAGCTGGTGCTAACCCGATTAGCCAACAACTTACTAATTTGCAGAATGCAGGTACACTATACGGGGGTATCATCTACCACAAATCGCCAATAGTAATGAAACAGCTGGAAAACATGGCTGGCGCAGAACAACTAAAGAGAGGCATACGTGAATATGTTAAGCAAAATGCTTACGGCAACGCCTCGTGGAACGATTTAATCACTTGCATTGACAAATACACACAAACAGACCTCTCTGTGTGGAGCAAGGCCTGGGTATTTGAAGCCGGTCGCCCGGTGATCCATTTTGAGCCAGCTGCCGACAATAAAGACATCTGGCTGCTTCATCAAACCCCTGAGCATCCGCAACTAAGCTCTGAAAAAACCTATTGGCCACAAGAAATAAATATTACTCAAGGCCAATCGCAGACACGTCAATACCAAATGTTTGATGCCAGCATCAAGCTGGACATCACCCCCGAGCAAGTCAATACATTATTTTTAGCTGATGATAAAGGCTATGGATTGGTTCGCCTCACTCAGCCGCAACTGAAGTTTTGGCTCAACAATGCCTTTCAAACAGACAATGATCTATTGCGTGGACGACTGACTATTAATCTTTATGAGAACTTTCTGGATGGCAGCATTCATCCAGATGCATTTGCCGAATACCTGCTGAAAGGCATAAAGCACGAATCCAACCAGTTGATTATTAATCAGATGTCCCAGCAACTACAGTCTGTCTATTGGCTATTCATGCCAGAAAAAAGCAGAAACAAACTAAGTCCTAAACTGGAGCAAGAACTCTGGCAATGCATGCTGTCGCAATCAAATATTTCCAGCAAGAAAACACTTTTGAGACTCTGGAGCAATGTCAGCACCAGCAAAAAAGCCATGGAGCAGCTAAGCCAGCTATTGCAGGGACAAATTCAGATTGACGGCATCCAGCTAAGTGACAATGACAGAATTAGCATTATTGCGCAGTTAAGTATTAAAGAGCATCCGCTTGCCAATGCGCTTAAAGAAGAGGTGATGTCACAATTAAAAAGTAAGCATAATAAAGAAAAACTAAGCTATCTACTTCCCTCCTTATCTGCCGATGCAACGGAGCGAGATGCCTTTTTCCTTTCTCTATCAAACCTTGAGAACAGGAAAAAAGAGGCCTGGGTGCAAAATGCATTAGCCTACCTTCACCATCCTTTGCGAACCAACCAGTCGATCAATTACCTGCCCAATACCCTGCAAATGCTTGAAGAGATACAACGCACGGGCGACATATTCTTTCCTATTGGCTGGCTGCATAACAGTTTTAAAGGCCATGCATCTAAGCAAGCTACCGAGGCAGTAAAACAGTTTTTAGATAACCATCCGAACTATCCACAACACCTTAAACTTAAGGTTCTGCAGAACATAGACATCACACAACGCGCTGCAGAAATTAAAGAAAAATACTATCAGTAAACCACACTAGGGCATAATAAAAAGCAAAGCCCGGCTCAACGAACCGGGCTTTGTTATATCTTTAAAAAAATATTAGCGAGAATAGTTAGGTGCTTCACGCGTAATAGTAACATCGTGCGGATGACTTTCATTCATTCCGGCATTAGATATTTTTGTAAACTTAGCGTTGTGCAGCTCAGCAATATTACCAGCGCCGCAATACCCCATACCGGCACGCAAACCACCAATTAGCTGATAAATTACCTCATACAAGGTTCCTTTATAAGGTACACGCGCTGAAATTCCTTCTGGCACTAATTTCTTGATATCATCTTCAACATCCTGAAAATAGCGATCTTTTGAACCTTGCTGCATGGCCTCAACAGAACCCATTCCTCGGTAAGCCTTAAATTTACGGCCGTTATAAATGATGGTATCACCCGGTGACTCATCAACTCCTGCGAACAAACCACCTAACATTACAGCGTGTGATCCGGCAGCCAGAGCTTTTACGATATCTCCAGAGTAACGAATTCCTCCGTCGGCAATAACAGGTACACCTGTTCCATCCAATGCTCTTGACACATCATAAATAGCCGATAATTGTGGTACACCTACACCCGCAATAACGCGTGTTGTACAAATAGAGCCAGGGCCAATACCAACTTTAACACCATCTGCTCCCGCTTTTACCAAATCAAGGGCAGCCTGTGCGGTTGCAATATTACCCACTACTACCTCGAGGTTCGGATATTTTTCTTTGGCTTTTTTTAGCGTTTCCAAAACGCCAACACTGTGCCCGTGAGCCGTGTCAATTACAATGGCATCTACATTCGCTTCTACCAACGCATCAATGCGCTCAAAAGTATCAGCAGTAATGCCCACTCCGGCAGCCACGCGCAAACGACCTTTTTCATCTTTACAAGCGTTAGGCTTATCCTTAGCTTTAGTAATATCCTTATAGGTTACCAAACCAACCAGCTTATTATTAGCATCCACAACAGGCAGTTTTTCAATCTTGTACTGCTGCAAAATAGCGGCTGCTTTTTCAAGGTCGGTAGTTTGGTTGGTAGTCACCAGGTTTTCGGTGGTCATCACCTCATCAATCAACCGGTTCATATCTGGCTCAAAGCGTAAATCACGATTCGTAACAATACCCACTAAATACCCATACTGATCAACAACCGGAATACCTCCAATTTTATATTCCTTCATTAAATCAAGAGCTTGGCCCACAGTGCTTCCCTGCAAAATTGTTACAGGATGATAAATCATACCATTCTCGGCACGTTTTACCATTTCCACTTGTTTGGCTTGATCCTTGATTGGCATATTTTTATGAATTACACCAATACCTCCTTCGCGTGCTATAGCCATAGCCAGACTCGCTTCGGTTACTGTATCCATTGCAGCAGATACAATTGGTGTCTTTAATTCAATATTTTTAGAGAAGCGTCCGTTTAATTTTACATCACGCGGCAACACCTGCGAATAGGCAGGAATAAGCAAAACATCATCAAATGTTAAACCTTCAGAAACGACTTTATCCTCAGTAAATGACATGGAACCTTGTTTTTTTGGGATTTAAAAATTTTGGCAAAATTAGTAAAAAAAACTACTCCTAGGTGCTAATTGGTAAATATTACAAAGTTAATTTCTCTTAATCAATAGCAATTAATTAAATGCCTGCCCTTTAGTTTGTTTTTAATTAATTTTATACATGCGATTACCCTTCAACAGCCGCTATAATATTACTTTTGCTTTGGTATGGATATTTTTCATCATATTTTAAAACAATACTGGGGGTATGAAGCCTTTCGTCCCCTCCAGGAGGACATTATTCGCTCGATAGCTAATGGGGATGACACCATTGGGTTAATGCCCACGGGTGGTGGTAAGTCGCTCACTTTTCAGGTACCTGCTCTAGCCAAAGAGGGAGTTTGCGTTGTGGTAACGCCCTTAATAGCCTTAATGAAGGATCAGGTAAACAACCTGAAAAAGCGCGACATAAAAGCGGTTGCTATTCACTCTGGCTTAAGCAGAGAGGAGATTAACGTCACCCTGGATAATTGTATTTTTGGTGGCATCAAATTCCTGTACGTTTCGCCAGAAAGATTAGCCACAGATATTTTTCAGGAAAAAGTACAACAGATGCCGGTCAACCTGCTGGCCATTGACGAAGCGCACTGTATTTCTCAGTGGGGTTATGATTTCAGACCCTCCTATTTAAAAATAGCCGAAATACGTGAACTGCTCCCCGACACGCCTGTGCTGGCTCTAACAGCCACTGCAACACCCGAGGTAGTTGACGACATTCAGGATAGATTGCTGTTCAAAAAGAAAAACCTGTTTCAGAAAAGTTTTAAACGAGATAACCTCGTTTATGTAGTCCGACAGGCTGAAGATAAAGAGCAACAACTACTTAATATTATAAATAAAGTACCTGGTAGTGCCGTAGTTTATGTCAGAAACAGAAAAAAAACACAGGAATATTCAGATCTGCTCGTTAAAAACGGAATATCGGCCAGTTCGTTCCACGCGGGCATGCCGCAAGAAGCAAAGGACCTTCGGCAGAAAAAATGGACCGATGGAGAGATTCGGGTAATTGTTTCGACCAATGCCTTTGGAATGGGCATCGACAAGCCCGATGTGCGACTGGTGGTGCATATGGATGCGCCCGACTCGCTGGAAGCATACTTTCAGGAGGCAGGACGCGCCGGACGTGATGGTAAAAAAGCATATGCAGTGCTGCTTTGGTCCGACAATGACAAAGTGAGACTTAAACGTTCGGTAGGTGTTACCTTTCCTGAAAAGGAAAAAATTGTTGCCGTATACGAGGCCTTGGGGAACTTTTTCCAACTCGCCGCAGGAAGTGGATATGGCAGAGTTTATGATTTCAATCTGGCCCTTTTTTGCAAGAACTATCGGATGAACCTCATGACGGTATTCAATAGCCTGAAAATACTGCAACGAGCTGGTTATATTGAATTCACCGAAGAAATACAACTATCAGCCAAAGTACATTTTATCATGCGCCGGGATGAGTTATATAAATTTCAGGTGGCCAATGACGATTTTGATCGCTTCATAAAGCTATTGCTCCGCTCCTACACCGGCCTGTTCACCGAATATGTGGCCATTAATGAAGAGTTACTGGCCAAACGCATGGAAGTAACACAAAACACCATCTATCAATACTTGGTAAAACTGAGTCAAATGCGTGTAATAAAATACATCCCTCAAAAAAAGACTCCGCTAATAACCTATACAACATCGCGCGAAGACGGCAGATACATAGAACTCAAAAAAGAAGTTTATAAGGACAGAAAAGAAAAATATGAGCAGCGCATTCAAAGTGTAATTGATTATGGCACGTCTGGTCACATATGCCGAAGCAGGTTACTGCTCAACTATTTTGGCCAGCAGGGAAGCGATGATTGTGGCCTGTGCGATGTTTGCCAAAATGTAAAAAAAACACAACTGCCACTGTCAACCTTTAAAAACATTCAGGAGCAGATACTGACGACTCTGGCTAATCAATCGCTAACCTACGATGAACTGGTTCTAAAACTCAACATCCAGCAAGAGGAGCTGTCTAAAGTACTCCGGTGGATGGAGGAGTATGAAATAGTCATCGAAAATAGCCGCGGCCAGCTGGAAGTAAGCCCACGCCATTAGCGAAGTTCAAATAATTTGTTTTAGTTTTGGCATAAATCTTTTTAAAATGCATTACGACAATTCTCCATACAACCTATTAGTTCTATTAGGGCCTACGGCCAGCGGAAAAACCACTTTTGCGGCTCATCTGGCCAAAGAGCTGGATGGAGAAATTATTAGCGCCGATTCGAGACAGATATACCGCGGAATGGATTTGGGAACCGGTAAAGATCTGGAAGATTACACCATTGATGGACAAACTATTCCCCATCACCTCATTGATATAGTTGATGCCGGTTACAAATACAACGTTTTTGAATACCAGGCAGACTTTTTCAAAGCCTTTGAGCAGGTGCAGCATAATAGACGCTGGCCTGTTATGTGTGGCGGCACAGGCCTGTACATTGAGTCTGTACTAAAAAAATACAAGCTCATTAACGTGCCAGTTAATCAACCCCTACGAGATAGCCTGCAGGGAAAAAACCTGCAGGAATTAAGTACGATTCTGGCCGGCTACAAATCTCTGCATAACCAAACGGATACCGATACGGTAAAAAGAGCCATTCGGGCCATCGAGATTGAAGAGTATTACAAAGAGCACCCCGAAATTGAAGTGAAACTTCCTGACATCCATCCACTGATAATTGGAGTCAATATAGACCGAGAATCGCGCCGTCGAAAAATTACTGATCGACTCAAAAAACGCCTTGATGAAGGAATGATTGATGAAGTAAAGCAATTATTGGATAGCGGGGTTACTCCGGAAGATTTAATATACTACGGTTTGGAATACAAGTACCTAACAATGTATGCCACCGGCCAATTGACCTACAAGCAGATGTTTGATAAACTAAACGTTGCTATTCATCAGTTTGCCAAGCGACAGATGACCTGGTTCAGAGGCATGGAACGCAAAGGCGCCCATATACATTGGGTAAACGCCTTTGAGCCCATGGAAGAAAAAATTCAAAAAGTTATCAAGCTGCTGCAGGCTTAATCTAACTTATAGGCAACCACCTGATTGGCGAAAAAGGTGGGTACAAGCACTTCGTGCGTCTGCGTATTATAGCCGATGTCAGCACTCTGAATATTCTGCTCAGCCGTGTTCAATAATTGTCGGGGCTTTTCACCGGGAGTGTAGTGATAAAGCGCCCCTTTCCAAAAAGAATAGTAATAGCCGCCTTTGCCATCTGCTTCAATGCCATCTGCCTGTCCTCCTGTTTCGATAAAGAGCTGTGCATCTTTGGTGGCCACCGAAATCTTAATAATACTGTTGCCTGTCCCCAGCAATACATAATCCTTTTCAGCAAACAAACCATTGATGCGCCCCCAGGCTTCGTTAGTTAACCATGGCACCAACTTATTATTTTCTAATACATAAATGGTTGATGTTTGCGTATCAGAGACCAATACGTCCTTCTCATGAGTAATTGTCACATCGTTTAAAAATACGGCCGCCGGCTGATGTATTCGTTTGATTATTTTGGCTTTCTCGATATCGATTACAACCAAATCGTCGATGTCTGTAACAAAGAGAAGCCCCTCTTTTATGGCCATTCCCTTAGGAGCATTTAGCCCATCCACCCATTTATGCACCAATATCTCACCCGATACTGATAGTTTTGTTAGGTAGCCTATTCCATCTTTATCTAAGGGTTTACCTACTATATTGGACACAAACATACAATTTCCTTCATGGTAAAACTTTACCGATTCAGGCACTTCTAAAACAGGTTTTGTCTCCCAGGTTTTTGTCAATTGTGCAGTCACAACATTCGAGAGCAATAGCAGAACAAGAGTTAGGTAATTCATATGCATTTTTCGTTTGTTTATGTAAATTTATAGAATGCTAATAAATATAAAGAACATTTTTCAACGTTTCAACGTAGAGTTTAGAGACAGTTTATAAATGAAGGCATTAATTATACTTGCGATACAACTTTTACAGGCACATAAACTCGCAATAATTAATACGCTATCAAAAGACCCAAACAATGGAAAGCATTGAAGATTACATATTGAGGATTACAAAGTTAGCCAACAGAAACAAAGAACTAAATGACCAACTGCAGGGGCTTGTTGGGCGCTATGAAATCATTCAGAAGCAGAATGAAAAATACCTGAATCTGCTATCGGAATATTCATATGAGGAAATTGAAGAACGCCTTAGAGTCCCCTCTAAAAAGCGGGTCAAACGATTCAAAATGGTTTCGGTGCTTCATGCTACCATTAATGGCTTTGATAGAATACGCGGCAATGCCCATTCCCAAAAACTAATCGATGCCTTAGATGAGCTCTATCTGCGATTCGATGATATTGCCAAGAAATATGGCGTGCTAAAAGTTAAAACCATCGGTGATACCTTTTTATTTGCCGGCGGGGTTCTGGAAGAAAACAGAACAAATCCGATAGATGTGGTTAACACAGCCCTGGAGATGCAGGCTGCAGCCAACAACTGTCTGATCAATGGGGATACTGAACCCTTTTGGCAGGTGAGTATTGGTATCCATACTGGTCCTGTATTGGGTGAGCCAACCGGCAAAAAAAGCTCGCCATTTACCCTAACTGGAGAAAGTGTGAACATTGCATCGCGCATGGGAATGGCCTGTAAAGCCGGGGAAATAAACATATCAGTGATGACCTATGAGCTGATTAAAGAATTTTTCAAGGTGCAGGATAATGGAAAAATGCCCGCCAGGTACAAAGGCCTGCTGGATATGTTTAAGGTGGAAGGGATTCTGCCCGCCCTGTCGGAAAATGGCGAAGGACGCCTGCCCAACCGAAACTTCAATACGAAATACAACCTCATCCAGTTTATGGATATCCAGGAGGAACTGCTGGACATACTAGAGCAAAAGCTGCCTGAAAACCTCTACTATCACAACATTAAACACACCATTGATGTGGTAACCGAAGTAGAACTGATTGGTTGGGCTGAAGGCCTGAGCGAAGAAAATATTTTGGTACTTAAACTGGCCGCCTTATTCCACGATAGCGGACATACCATTGACTATCACGACCATGAAATGCACAGTGCTAAAATAGCGCGCGACATCTTAAAGAATTATAACTATCCCAAAGAACAAATTGACACGGTGTGCCGGCTGATTTTATCAACGCAATTTCCGCCGCAGCCAAAAGATATACTCGAACAGGTTATATGCGATTCGGATCTTGATTATCTGGGGCGTAGCGATTTCATTCCAGTATCCAACACTTTGTATCAGGAGCTGAAAGAGCGCAGTATGATTGGAACGATTCAGGAGTGGAATCATAAGCAGCTCGCTTTTATACGTATGCATCAATACCATACCGAAACGGCTCGCAACCTGCGAGAAGTTAATAAGCAAAGTCAGATTGAACGATTGGAAAGCCTGCTGGAGTTGAGCGAAAGAACTTAAAAAATATTGGAGATGCGTCCTTTAGCAAAGGTTTTCGTATGTTCACTATACTCATCAAAAAACCAGGCGCCTTAAAGGAATATCATCAGGAATTAAAAACACAATAACGCCAGGCACGGAAATAACTGATAAACGGTTTATTCCGTGCCGGGCGTTATTATTAGCGTTTATTGCGTGAACTTACTTCTGAAAAGTCCTTCTCTCCTTTATTTTTTCAGACCACACCTTTTCAATAGCGGTTCAATAGAAGGCTCGTGACCTCTAAAGTTTTTGTAAAGCGTCATTGGATGTGCAGTCCCTCCTTTTTCCAGGATTTCTTGTCTGAATTTTAAGGCAATTTCGCGATTAAAAATTCCATTTTCCTTAAAAGCCTCAAAAGCATCAGCGTCCAATACCTCGGCCCACTTATAGCCATAGTAACCTGCGGCATAGCCTCCGTCAAAAATATGAGCAAAGCCGGTAGAAAATGCCGTTCCTTCAACTGCTGGAAACAGTTCTGTAGCTGACATTGCCTCCTTTTCGAACTCAACCACATCGCCTTCAAAAGCGGTAGTCAGCGAGTGCCACGCCATGTCATTCATTCCAAAACTTAATTGTCGGACAGTTGCATAACCACTCTGGTAATTTTCGCTGTCCACAATCTTCTGAATAAGCTCGGCCGGAATTACCTCACCTGTTTGGTAATGCACACCTACCTCTTTAAGCCAGTCTTTTTGAGTCGCCCAGTTTTCCATTATTTGAGATGGTAACTCCACAAAATCGCGATACACATTTGTGCCAGCCAAACTCTCATACGTTACTTTGCTGAACATGCCGTGCAAGGCGTGGCCAAATTCATGCAAAAAGGTCTGCACCTCGTTAAAGGTGAGTAAAGAAGGTTTATTTTCAGTAGGTCGCGTAAAATTACAAACAATAGAAATATGTGGGCGTATATCTCCCTGTCCATCTCTGTGTTGATCACGGAAACTAGTCATCCAGGCACCTCCCTGCTTGGATGCTCTGGGGTGATAATCCACATAGAAAACGCTTAAAAAACTACCGTCCGCATCAAATACTTCGTATGCTTTCACTTCTTCGTGGTACACCGAAATTTCCTTATTCTCACGGAAGCTTATCCCATAAAGCTTCGTAGCAAGTCCAAACACTCCCTTTTCAACCTTTTCGAGCTGAAAATAAGGTCGTGTTGCCTCATCATCCAATCCATACTTTTGAGCCTTAAGCTGCTCGCTGTAAAATGCATAATCCCAGCGTTCCAGTTGTCCCTCCAACCCTTTTTGGCGGGCATATTCCTCTACTTCTGCCACATCTTGCTTGGCAACATCCAAAGAAGCATCGAGCAGCTCCTGCAAAAAGCTGTTTACCTTATCGGGATGGAGCGCCATGTGCTCTTCCAAAACGAAATGAGCATGACTTTCGAAACCCAATAATTTCGCCTTTTCTACCCGCAGCGTAACTATCTGTCTGATTAACTCCTTGTTATCGTGCTTATTGTTATTATTGCCCCTTTTGGAATAGGCCATGAAGAGGGCCTTTCGCAGCTCTCTGTTTTCTGCATATTTCATAAAAGGCATGTAGCTGGGAAACTGTAATGTAAAAATCCAGCCTTCTTTATTTTGGGATTTGGCCAGTGCCGCTGCAGCCTCCAAAACACCTTCCGGCACACCGGCAAGTTCCTCTTTTGCCGTAACATGCAACTGAAAAGCATTGGTTTCGGCCAATAGGTTTTCGCCAAACTGCAAGGTCAATTTAGACAGTTGAGTGGTGATGGCCCGATACCGTTCACGCGCTGCTCCATCCAATAAGGCCCCTTTTCGCACAAATCCTTTATACGACTCCTCCAATAATTGAACCTGCTCAGCACTTAACTCTGCCCGATTTATTGTATCATAAACCTGCTTGACCCGCTTAAACAAATTCTCATTCAGCCAAATATCATTCGAATACTCAGTTAGTAACGGCGAAACTTCACGTGCAATTGCCTGAATCTGTTCATTGGTTTCGGCATGGTTCAAATTAAAAAAGATGTGACTAACAATTCCCAGCTGACTTCCTGCCTTTTCTAAAGCAACAATGGTATTAAAGAAATCAGGCAATTCAGGGTTGTTGCTTATTGCCTCAATTTCATCTTTCCCTTTAGCTATTAAAGCCTTAAAAGCGGGTAAATAGTTATCCTCTTTAATCTGCTCAAAAGGTGGAGTTTGATGAAGCGTTTTAAAGCGCTCCTGCAAAGTATTTTGTACCATATATTATCTCAATTAATTCTATTTAATCTTATGAAGAGCTTTTGCCGAACCCTATTTTTTTACTAATACAGCAAAAGTAATCATCAATTACTTCAATTTTCACCTAATAACAACAAACCTTTTTAAATATCGTTCGTTAAAAATCCTTAACAGCCGGGTGTTATTAAAACAGTAGCAAAAACCGGTTATAAGAAACAACACAAAGTCAAGCATTTAAAATGAATAAGCCACATTTCACACGAATCATTCTAACCTTACTGATTCTTTCAATTACAACCATAACCGGGGCCGATAATAAGGAGCTTAAAAACATCCTAAGCCCAAAAGAAATGAAGCGAATCGAATCGGCCGGAAAACTGATTGGCAAGGGAGATAAGTTCAAAGACCAAACACTTGATCTTGAGCAGAAAATTGAAGTTTTGCAAAACGCCGAGGGCCGAATAAAAAAGCGGAAAATTAAAAAGTACAATAAAAAAATTACAGACATAAAAATCAAAGCTTCATTCTATTATAAAGATGGCTACAAGCGATACATCGATGTGTTGGACGATCATCTGAAAAAAATGGATAAAGCGGGTAACTCAGAAGCCAAACAATCACGCGAGGATGTAAAAACACTGGAGAAAAAAGCCAGAAAACTCTATAATAAGGCAGAAAACAAGTCTTCGGCCGAGAAGATGCTCGCATTGATCGAAGAAGCACAAGCCAATCAGCAACAAGCCATCGAACTGCATAAAAAATGCCTCATCAGCCTGAATGAAGCAACAGAAGAACCGGAACTAATAGCCGAGGCATCAGCAGATACGTTGCAAACAACGACTGACCAGCAGGAAGATCTGCCCGTTGCAAAAGATACAGCATCAACTAGTTTGGATACATTTGTGGCTGACACCAACTCGGCCGCCAGTACAGCGCCCCTGTCAACAAGTGTATCTGCAGCACCTCCAGTTGCTATAGGCTCAATCAGCAGTCCCGAAATAAGCTCTCCAGCCAGCAACAACGAAGCTCTTCCCAACAATAACGAAGTAGCTCACCCCACTGTATTTTTTACAATACAAATTATGGCCGACAAGCAAAAAGCCAGTGCTGAACAACTAAAGCTACTTTACAGTGGCAATCTCGAAATTGTTGAAATGCATGTTAATGATTGGTATAAATACTCTGTAGGACGCTATCAGGATATTGAAAAAGCTAAATCCACCCTGAGCGAGGAAAATATCAAAGGATTTATTGTTGCTTACAACAAAAACCAGCGCATTCCGGTTAAAGAAGCAGTGGCAATAATTAATGGAGAATCATAAAAAAATAACCGATACATTCGCAAAATGAAAAAAGTTAGAACGATACTTAGCGTTGCACTCATCGCAACTTCATCCCTTGTTTATGGGCAAGGACAAATTGTTGATTTTTTAAAAGCTGGGAAGGCAGATGCCAACACCCTGGCTAAAGCCTATCTGATGCCCTATGGCGAAATGCTGGGCGTTAACCTGAATAGTGGCTGGTATAATTCGGCCAAAGTACACAAACTGGGTGGCTTTGATTTCACCATCACTGCGAGCTACACCACAGCACCAGGCAGTAAAAAAAGCTTTGATCCGAATACATTAAGCTTAAATACCGTTCAACCAGCTAAGGATGGCTTAGCTCCAACAATGGCTGGTAGTGATAACCAAAGTATGGCCTTTAACGACAAAATAACCAATTCTGAGGTATTTACAATAGAAGGAGCCAATGCTGACATTTTTATTACGCCCATGGTGCAGGCGGCTGTTGGCTTACCGTTTCATACCGAAATAATGGGACGTTTTATGCCCAAAGTAGGCTATGGCGATTTTGGCGAGGCTGGCCTATGGGGACTTGGCATTAAACATGAGATTAAGGAGTATATCCCATTTGTGAAGCGGGTGCCTTTTCTGGAAGCTTCTGTTCTAGCGGCCTATACCGATTTTAGTGCCGATTTGGGCGTTATTCAGGACAATGCTTATCCCGGCAAACTGGAAACCACATCGGGCGCATTTACTTCGCGCTTACTAATTGGAGCCAACATACCGGTTCTCTCATTTTACACAGGCATTGGTTACGGCACCGCCACCAGTAATTTTGACTTAAAAGGCACCTTTGATGTTGGCCCTGAAGGCGAGCTTCCAGATCCGGTTACTTTGGAATACACCACCAACGGCTTTGATTTCAATGCCGGCATGCATATTCGTTTAGGCATTTTTTCGATACATGGCGATTACAGCCTTGGCGAGTATGCAGTTATCACTGGCGGCGTTGGCATTAACTTCAGATAGGATACGCTAACCATAAAAATACATAGCCCTGATGCATTTGCTTCAGGGCTTTTTTTTTGCAGGTTTTTTTCCCTCAAAATAATCACTAACAACTCATCTCCATCCGGTAAACTTTTCTGCCTTATCGACTAAGAGGCCTTCCAAAATACTCTTCGTGTACCACATCAGAAAAAGCTTTGCGCTTTTTTTCCGGCATTTTGTTATCCTGCGGGTAGCCAATGGGCAAAAGGGCAATGGGCTCAATGTGACTTGGTAAGCGAAGTAATTCACGCACTTTATCGGGATCAAAATGACAAATCCAACAGGTTCCCAAACCTAATTCGGCCGCTCTCAATGTCATATGATCAACGGCAATAGCAGCGTCAACATCGCAGTGATCTTTTTGATCGTATGAACGTTTCCACGATTCATCGTGATTGCCACACACGACAATCACCTGAGGAACACTTTTAAACCACTCTCTGTCGTAGCAGGATTTTAGTTGATCCAGATTAGCCTCATCAGAGACCAGAATAAAGTTCCAGGGCTGACGATTAGCTGCAGATGGTGCCAGGCGTCCGGCTTCAAGTACTTCAATAAGCAGAGCCTTGGAAACCTTGAGAGGCTTATATTCCCGCACAGAGAAGCGCTCTCGAAGAAGTTGATTAAAATGCATAAAACAGGATTTTGAGCAAATGATAACTTTGTTTTTCTTTACACAAAATTAAACGGCCTGCTGTAACTTGCAAATTTTAGCTATAACAAATGTTTTTCTTACTATCTAAAATTTTATTCTTCTTATTAGTTCCATTTAATTGGTGCGTCCTACTAATTATTGGCGGAACCCTAAGCAAGCATAAACGACTCAAATACTATCTATTTGGATCCGCTGCTACACTTTTCCTTTTATTTTCCAACACCTTTATTTTCCAGAAGGTTATTGCACAGTGGGAGCATCCTACAGAAAACCTCAACCAGCTAGCACCCAATCATACACCAATAGTTGTCCTTGGTGGTTTGTCGAGCTACGATGAGCAAACAGACCGTATTATTTTTAAGGAAGCAACAGACAGGCTGATGCAGGCCTTACTCCTCTTTAAAAAGAACCCCTCACGTCTGGTTGTAATTACTGGGGGTTCAGCTGAAATTTATTTTGAAGAAAAGCCAGAAGCAGAGTATTTAAAAGACTACCTGATGGCTATTGGCATACCTGCAAGTCAAATACTCGTTGAATCACAATCCAGAAACACCCACGAAAATGCCTTTAACACCGCTGCACTGTTCGATAGCCATCAACTGAAGAAAGACATCACTTTGGTAACATCAGCTTTTCACATGAAACGAGCTACGGCTTGCTTTGAGAAACAAAACTTTAGTGTACAGGCGGTTGCTACCAACCCTTTCACTAACCACCAACCATTCAAACCGGCTGATTACTTTCTACCCTCGCTGCACACCTTGCAATCGTGGGCTATTCTCACAAAAGAATGGGCCGGTATGCTGGTATATAAACTCAAAGGCTACCTTTAGGCTGCTAATCAAACAAATCGATTTCATGAACGGAACACCTCATGCCATTAGGTGACTGGATAAATTAGTATCAAACGCATGTCAGTAGCGCTCAAACTTTCAATTTCAAAAATTGCAGTTAAAGCTTTAAAAGTTCGTTCGGCAAAAATAATGCTTGCAACAAATGCGTTTAGATACCTACGCCAAAACCAACGCTAAAAATTGGTTCCCAGGCTTTATACGGGGAATATTTATGCTGCAACACATCAAATAAAACCTGCACAGATACGAAGCTCCGCCGAGACAGCATCTGACGGTAACCACCTCCAAAGTAGATAAAAGGAACGAAGTCCCGCTGCTTGTTTTGTAAGGTTGCAGTATAGCGTTCCATACTATAGCCAGCAAACTCGCCATGGGCAAACAAACTTGGGGTAATATTATATTGACCAAACAACCTTCCTCCAAATTGATTGTATGTACGAGAAGGGTTAAAACGTTTGTCTTTGGTATACTGATACTCAATACCTAAACCAGCATACACTTTGGGATTTAAACGGGCACCAATAACCGGACTGATTATCACGTTTGTATAATCGCCGAAAGTCAGCCCCAGACTCCCGCCGGTAAATAATTTGTCTTTAAACGCCTGCTTGGGTTGTTCAGAAGTTTCCTGCCCATCTGCCACGAAGCTGAGACTGGCAAAAATCACCAAAAAGAATACACGTTTTATCATTTTCATAGGATCAGGATTAAATGCAGCCACACACAAACCCTTCAGCCAAACCATTCAATAGTTCTGTTTCTTTTTGTTTCTCTGCGTTGGTCCCTTTACACGTTTCACACACCGGCAAATACACGCGCGCATGGTATTCAACCTCCACCTCCTGAATCACCATCTCACAAACAAAGCAATTAAACTGTTTGCTGTTTTCGTTAATCTGTGGCATACTATTTGATTGCAAATAAACTAATTATAAAAGTATTACAATTCATTAAATTGTTCGAAATTTACAAATATATTAGTGAAGTTGCCAGTTATGTGTCTTATCTTTATTTATCAACTACAATCACATCAAATACAACTACTATGAAATCAATATTCAGCATCATTACCCTGTCATTGATTTTGCTAAGTCCAACATTTAGTGCTTCGGCACAGAAAAAAAACAAAAAGGAACGTCAGCAAGAGCAATTTATTGAAACCCAAAAGTTGGTGAACAGCAAACAGTTTATTTTTGTACCAGACCGAGCTTTTCCGCAAGGAGGACGCTCAATTGACTTAACCACTAATTACGGCTTTGTTAAAGTCGAAGGCACAGAAACAACCGGTGATCTGCCTTATTTTGGAAGAGCCTATTCTGTCCCTTATGGAGGTGGTAGTGGTATTAAATTTGAAACCACCAGTATTAAAAATGAACAAATTGAGATCAACGAGAAAAAAATGAGGATTAGCTATAGTTTTGAGGCACGTAGCAAAGAGGATACTTACTCCTTGAAACTGGACATTGGCTATAATGGCAACGCATCACTTAGTGTAATGAGTAATAACAGAAGCCATATTAGCTACAATGGACAGGTTTCGGAACTTAAAGAGGAGGAGACAAAATAACCAGAACAGTATATAGTCTTTGAAAGGATATTAAAAAGTATCCTTCTTCTCAAGGACACAAAACAGAAAAACCATACATGCAAAGGTGTGAAGAATGACTCTCTCACCTTTGCATGCATGGCATTACTCAAAGTTTTTCGTAAAACTCAATTTTTCGACAACTCCATATAGATTCAGCTTCTCGCTACTACTCTAAAATCCGAGGAGTAAAATCTCAAAATCTGTATCAACTTTTACTTCATTATCTTCAACCGTCACTTTTTCGCCTGAATAGTAATCCATCAGAACATCACCATTTGAGAACACGCCGCCAACATTCACTGTTTTAGGCCCCTTGTTTAAGTCGAGTCCAACAACAACTTTATCGCTGTAGTTACCTGAGACGTATTCGCGCTTAAAATAATAGGGCTCAGCACTAAGTTGCTGATGAACACCAGCTCCTACAGAGGGATGAGCCGCCCTGAAACGTCCTAGCTTCTGCCAATGTTGTAAAATATCATTAGCTGTCACGCCATTAATCTCCTTATCATTTTTCAGGTCTTCCCAATTCATAAATGAGCGCAAAGTTGCATCGCCAACGGCTCCTTCAATATCCAGTGAACGCCCACTTTCATCGCCATAATAGACCTGAGCTGCACCCGGACACAGCAACAATTTTGTGCCAGCTTCCAGGCTTCGTCCCCTTTGCTTATCAAAGGGGCCTCCATCATCATGTGATGTCGTGTAGTTCATAACACTTAATCCTTTTAAAGGACCATTAAGCGCCTTGCTATACTTTGAGAAAATCTGCTCATAGGAATTATTAGCATCGTGCTTGAATTCAAAATTAATGAGGCTACGCATGCCATGTGCAAAATAGTCGACCTGACGGTCTCCAAAGTTAAACCAGCGACCGCCGGAAATACCATAATTATACACCTCGCCCACCATGAAAAAATCATTATCATCAAGCACTAAATCAGGATGCATGTTTTTCCATTCGGAAAATGCTTTTGCTGCCTCTTTCCATAAATCAGCCCACACATCTTCCTCAGTATGCTTTACTGTATCAAGCCTGAAAGCATCAATGCCGTAATCACGTATAAAATCGGTTAACCATTTGATAATATAATAGCGTGGTGTGCGCGGATAGCCGGTGGCACTAAAAAAAGCATCAAGCTCATCCATCTCTTTCTGCAAACGCCCTTCTTCGGCCCACTTGTCGAGTAAGGCTTTCGGTAACTCCACCTCATCGGTACTTTCAGTTTTAATATCTGGCAAATTCTCAACCAGCGTGCAACTCACAGTGGAGGCATAGTCCTGATAACGACATTGCGGTTCTGTTCGCACCCAATCGGTTCCCCATAGTGGATCTTGCTCAGTCACCGGACCGGTGTGATTAATAACTACATCTAATACCAGCCGGATGCCATGTTGATGAGCCGTTTGAACCAATTCGGCCAAATCCGCCTCATTGCCAAAATTAGGTTCCAGAGCAGTCCAGTCTTTCGTCCAGTAACCATGAAATCCGTAGGTGTTTCCTGTTCCCTCGTCTACCACACCATGTATTTGCTCAACAACAGGACTAAACCATATAGCATTGATTCCTAAGTCGGTAAAGTATCCTGACTTGATTTTTTGAGTAATCCCCTTCAGATCGCCCCCCATAAAGCCTCTTAAAACACCTGTTTCTGAAGAGCGATTGAAATTAACATCATTGGCCGGATTGCCATTATTAAAGCGGTCTGTCAAAAGAAAATACACATTGGCATTTTCCCATAAAAAGGGCACTTCGCTTTGTTTTACGGTGGTTTGACTTTCCTTGGTCAGGCAAGATACCATACTTAAAGACAATAGAATAAAGAAGGAAAGGATACTTTTCATAGTATTGATGTTTTTAGTTTGCATGTAAAAGTAAAAAAGACAAACTACAGTTTCCTACTGATAATCAACATTGCACCTATAGATAAATCATTAAATACTAACAACCAATATCTTACCACTTTCTCTTTTCTTCATCAATCCTTCGATACACCTTCCGAAAAGGTTTGCAGAACACCTCCCTCAGGCAATTTTGAGTTATTTGTTTACTTTTGCAATCTCGACACATATACCATGAGCAATTCGACAAAAAGCATCACCCAATACACGATTACTTCAGCAGATACTGACATGTTTTCGAGGCTGAAAGTAAGTGCATTGGTTAACTATCTGATTCAATCAGCAATAAGTTCTGCCGAACAGCTTGGCTTTGGTTTTGCAGATTTAAAAGATGAACATTTGTTTTGGGTTCTCAACCGCCTGACCATTGAAATTGTTCGGCCGGTTATGTGGAGCGAGCAGGTAGAAGTTGAAACCTGGCCAAAGAATGTCGAACGCATTTTTTACATCCGTGATTTTATTGTTCGTGATGCACAAAAACAGGTTGTTGCAAAAGCAAGCTCGGCGTGGCTGGCTATTGACTTAAAAAGCAAACGCCCGGGGACTTTCAACAAAGAAAAAATGGAAGTGTTTACACGCTTAAAAGATGTTCACGCATTAAGCCATTCGCCCGAAAAACTGGCGGCCATACCCAATTGCACTTCCCAGCTAATTGCTCCCAGCTATTTCGATATCGATTTAAATAAGCACGTGACTTCAACACGTTATATCGACTGGATGATGGATCAACTTTCAGTGGATTTCCATCAATCCCATTACCCCCAACAACTTTCGGTTAACTACCTCAAAGAAACAATGCTTGGCGATACCATTGCCCTCAACCACCAACAAACAAACACAATAAACAGCTTTGAAGGCTATAACCGTACACAGGATAAGGTGGCTTTCAGGGGGAAAATTACTTTTAGAGCACTAGAGAATCAGCAGGCCGGCTTCGCGTAACTGACTAAAGGTGTAACTGTTAATAAACTTATCGAAACTGCCCTTTGTTGATGCTTCATAATCTGCCTGAAATTCTTCGAGGGTAACCTTTTTACCCGAAGCAACAGATAGCTCTTTCAAATAGCTGCATAACCATGTCCCCAGCTGTTCTTTGACCTCTATTACCACATGAGTTTTGTTGCCCAAAAGAGTTAATTCAGCCATTGGTAATCGCTTTTTTCCTCGTTCACGAACAAAATACTTACAAACAGGTGCTTGTGAGAGCCATATCACTTGGCTATTACTTTTTAACACTAAACTTTCGCTAAGCAGGTTTTGAATGTAGTTGGGCGGCAGTTGTGTTTTAGGCACTCGAAACTCGAACCAATCAGACAAAGGAAAATCAAAGCCCACACCATGCATGTAATTGTAAAGGGCCTTTTTTAAGCCTTCACCATATCGTGTATGATTGGCTCCTGACAGATCCATAAAATCTAAATCATTCTTCGCAAAATCACCATCCAGGCCGCCGGTAATACAAACATTGTATTGCTGTGCGTTGAGGCCGACAGGGCTATGAGCGGTCAGTGCAAACTGGTGCCAAAAACCAGACTCAATAACTCCCAGACTAAACAGCTGCCTAACAACCTCCAGTGAATCAATCGTTTCCTGGTCGGTTTGAGTTGGAAAACCATACATTAGGTAAGCATGTACCATGATGCCGGCTCCGGTTAAATTGGCCGTCACGTTCGTCACCTGTTCAAGCGTTACGCCTTTATTGATTAGTTTGAGAACCCGCGGTGAAGCCACCTCAAGGCCACCGGCAATAGCAATACAACCACTTTGCTTTAACAGCAGACATAAGTCGGATGTAAAACTTTTTTCAAACCGAATATTGGTCCACCAAACAAGCTGCAAATCCCTTCTAATGATTTCTAAAGCCAAGTCTTTGAGTAAAACTGGTGGCGCTGCCTCATCAACAAAATGAAAACCTCTTAGCCCCGTTTGCTCCATTAACGCTTCCATACGGTCAACAATCATTGTTACCGGACTCGGCTCATACCTTTTAATATAATCCAAGGAGCCATCGCAAAAAGTACATTTGCCCCAATAGCACCCATGAGCCAAAGTCAATTTTAACCACTGCCCATCGGACCAAAGCCGAAACATGGGATTAGCAACCTCCACCACTGATATATATTTCCCCCAAGCCACATCTGAATAGTCAGGCGTACTAAGGTTCTTTTGTAGAATATCTTGCTCTGTCGCCCCATTCATAAAACAAACATGGCCATTCTGCAACACAAAAGTGCGTTTTAACGATGCTAGGGTTCTTTGCCCTTGGAGATGTTCTACAATACACTTTACAGGCAACTCTCCATCATCCAAAGTCACATAATCACAAAACTTAAACAATCTGGCATCCGTCACCTCCCGCAACTCGGTATTGACATACCCGCCACCCAGCACGACTCTAACATCGGGGCTGTTCTGCTTCAACCACTGCCCAATGCGCAACGCACCAGTTATATTGCCGGGGAAGGGTATTGAAATCAGCACCAGCTCGGGTTGATGCTGATGCACCTGCCTTGCCAACTCATCAACCAAAATTTGCTCAATAAAAGTACAGCGCTTCTCCAGATGGGCCTGAATTGCATCAAAAGACGATGCTGCCCGTCCAAGTCGCTCGGCATAGCGACTAAACCCAAAATTGGCATCAACCGTTTCTACAATGAAATCAGATAAATCCTCTAAAAACAAGGTGCAATAGTGCTTTGCTTTATCCAAAAGCCCCATTGTACCAAAAGCATCTGTATCTTCTTCGAGTTGATTGAACCGCGCCGCTTCTGGCAGTATGTTGCCATGACAAATATTTTGAGCTTCAACCGTTGTTGGCTGTCGTAAAAAACCCAAGGCCCGCTCAACGCTATTCACATACGCTTCTTTTAGCAAGTAAATCCGCTGTGCATTGGGCGATAGAGACTGCTCATCATCAATCTGCTTAAAAAGTTGGGTTAATCCTCCTTTGGTAAAAAGCGTGTTGAACACCTCAATGCCCAAATCAACCTGAACCGATTGTAGCTTGAGTGAATTGAGATACCCCTTAAGGTAGGCAGTAGCTGGATAAGGTGTATTTAGTTGCGTAAATGGCGGGGTGAGTAGTAAAATCATGAATAAGCTTTATGTGGCAAAAGTACACAATTCACAAAACAAAATATATAATTGTGAACACAGATGACTTAGAATGGTCGTTTTGGAAAAAGGCCTTGACGAATGAACTGAAAACAGTAAACCTATTCGGCAAAAAAAGAATGCCGGATGAGACATTATCTCATCCGGCTTTTATAAACTTAGGCTACATAGAGTTTATTGAAAGCTACCCGACTTTATGAAGCATATTGCTTAACGATGGCCTCCATCTGCTCAAATTGCTCTTCCATGCTTTGCAACAATTTAATTTGTGCCCTGGTGCGTACCAGGTTATGATCAGGTGCATTGACTTTATAATAGTTATCGCCATCGATGTAATCATCAAGGAAACGAACGGCCTGCTCATACGTTAGAAGCTTAGCTCCAAAGGCCAAGGTATCTACTTCAGCAGGGGTTAAAACAGATTTTGTTTCTTCCAAGAATCCTTTGATAAAGCCTTCGAACAGGTCGATGTCCATACTCACATTTTCGAGGTTTGGATCATCCTCCAGGCCTGTATTGGCGCCATTTCGAATAGCATCGCCAATATCGTAACACACAAATCCGGGCATTACTGTATCCAAATCGATAACACAAAGGATTTCATCATTTTCATCGAGCAGAACGTTGTTAAATTTCGTATCCTGATGAACGATGCGTTCAGGCAAGATGCCTTCGCGTCCCATTTGCACCACCTTCTTATACTCTTCGGAACGAGCCATTAGAAAATCCACTTCAGCCTGCACCTCTTTCAATCGTCCTACGGGATTTTGTTTTACCCGCTCAATAAAATTCAAAATACGCATCTCGGTATTATGGAAATCTGGCAACACGGGATACAATGGTTCACCAGGCAGATCGGCGAGGCGACTCTGAAACTGACCGAAAGCTTTTCCACCCACATAGGCCTGCTTAGCATTCGATAGCTTATTGTATGAACGGGCATTTTCGATGAATAAAAACACGCGCCAATAATTACCTTCGGCATCTTTAACGTAGCCTTTACCATCAACAGTATCAATTGGTGTGAGCACCTGTCTCTTAATATCACTTCCCGGAATTTGCTCCAACTTAGCGCGCAAATGATCGGTTACTCGCTTAATATTTTTCGTAAGCTCAGGTACGTTTTTAAATATATGATGATTGACCACCTGCAGTAAATAATTTGGCTTATCTGCTTCTTTGGTCTTCACCTTATAGGTTGTGTTAATTAAACCATCGCCAAAAATAATGGCCTCCTCAAAAGTACCCTCTATTATAAATTGCTTTATAACAGCCTGTATATTTTTTGTCATAGTATTTAAGTATTAATTCCTGACAAATTTAATTTTTACTTTTGAAAGTCCTACGTTTTGTTGTTTATTAATTACTGTTACTTTCTTTTCCTTTTGATAAGGTTTTTATTAGTTATCAAAATTTGGCGCTAATCGAGATTCGTCTCATTCAATAAATCTTCAGCCTCTTCGTGTAACACAAATCGCTTATAGTACGATACAATAACAGAAGTTAATGGCAGCGCAAGCAGTAAGCCGATCAAGCCCATTAAACTTCCCCAAATGGATAAGGCTAAAAGAACAATAGCCGGATTCATCCCATAGGCTTTTCCCATGATGCGGGGCACCAATATGGTTTCCTGAATTAGCTGAACAATGCCTAAAACCAACAGTACCAAAAAGGCCACATGCCAAAAGCTTTGTTGCGTCTCCATGGCTTTTAATAGCGCCAAAAGTAAGGCAGGAATTAACCCGACAATTTGCAGGTATGGAACGATATTTAAAGCGCCAATAAATAAGCCGATCAGGATGGCCATTGGTAAACCTATAATTTTAAAGCCAATGGCTAACAATACCCCAACAATTAAAGCAATTAATCCCTGTGAGCGGAAATACAAGTTCATTGAATGTCCCAAATCGTCAAATATATCAGAAGTTACCTCTCGATAACGTGCTGGTATTAAGCCCATACCAAAATTTCTAATCTTTTGAAAATCCATCAGAATAAATATGGTATACAGCGTCACAACCAAAATACCAACCAAACCGGCTATAACCCGCATCGAACCTGAAAATAAGTTCCAAAAACCTGGAAGTATTTTTTTGAAAAACTCTGTCAGGTTCTCAAAATTGAGGTAGTTTATCACTTCCATCTCACGAAGCAGCGCCTTTATCCCATTCTCCAACTTAGGGGGCAGCACTCCCCTAACATCAACCGATTGAAGATAAACTCTGATCAATTGAACCATTTTATTCATCTCATCGACAAAAGCAGGAACCAAATACATTAAAATCAAAGAGAGTGCTACCGCCACGGTTAACACAGTTAACAAAACGGAAGCCCCCCGGTGTCTGACTCTCAGTTTGCCTTGCACGAAATTTACTAAAGGGTCCAGCAGGTACGCTATGAATAAAGCTATTATAAAGGGGCCCAGAACATTCTTTAAAAGATTAACAACATAAAGAAGTGCCCCAAAAATGATAGCCGAAAAAACCATCCTGACAACACGATCGAACGTATATGGGCGAGGTTGTGAATTTTGCATACAGTATAAAATTTGAAGCCAAATTACTAAAATCGAATACAAATTCTAAACGAAACAAAATAAATAGTAACAATCAGCGTTTAAAGGACAACGGTACACTTTCGTCAACACCTGGTTAATTTTTGTAAAAATATTTGGCTAAATGTGAAAAAATGTATTGTTTTTTGGTCGATGTTTTATTACTTTGCATATGGTTTCCCGCACTACATTTCGTAATAGTTTAAGCCGGATAGCAAAGATTAGTGAAAGCAAAACATGAAACACATTAACCTGTGTATATTAATAGTTATCCTTCTTGTATCATTCTCCGCTTGTGAGCGCGAATTTGTATACAGAGGAGGTGAGGAAGGGCTAGTCTTTTCGTCGGATACAATTATGTTCGATACCATTTTCACATCCATTGGTTCAACCACAAAAAACTTCAGGGTGTTTAACCCTTATGCGGAGGATATGTCCATTGAATCAATTGAATTAGCTGGCGGTGATGAATCCCAGTTTCGCTTAAATATTGATGGATTTTCAGATAATTATGCAGAAGATGTAAGAGTCCGATCGAAGGATAGCCTCTATATTTTCGTGGAAGTTACCATTGATCCTGTGGGCAGCAACACCCCCTACGTGGTAACCGATTCTATTTTCTTCAGAACAAAAGAAAGGGTCCAAACTATCCATCTGGTAGCATACGGACAAGACGTTATTCTTCTGAAAAAGGAGTGGCTTAAAACACAAACGCTAACCAAAGATAAGCCCTACCTTATTTACGACTACTTGGTGGTTGATTCGGCCCAAACCGTAACAATCGATCCGGGCGCTAAACTTTATTTCTACAAAGATGCGAGCCTGCTCGTGCTGGGAACACTCAATGCAAATGGCAGCGTAGAAGAGCCTGTTATTTTTGCCGGGCACCGACAGGAGGATTGGTATGCCGATAAACCTGGCCAATGGGGCTACATCCATTTATTACCCGGCTCTGGAGCATCTTCATTCAATTACTGCACCATCAAAAATGGTATGATGGGTATTTTAGCCGACTCGGTTGGGCTTAATACCCCCCCGATCTCAATAACCAACACAAAAATTGAACATGTTAGTACTTTTGGGCTGCTGGCTCAAACCTCTAATTTAGAAGTTGCCAACAGCGTTTTCGGAAACTGTGGAAACAGCTCTGCTGCATTAACCGTTGGTGGTTCCTACGAATTTAGTCACTGCACGTTTGCAAATTATTTTGACTGGACCTACCGCAGTAAACCAGCCGTATTTTTAAACAATTACTACCTGGATGTCAATGAAGAGGAACAAATCGTCCCACTGAAAAAAGCCTCCTTTAATAATTGTATCATTTATGGCAATAGTATTTCTGAGTTAGGATTCGACTTAAAATACAGTAATCCCGAAATACCAGAGATGGACGCCAACTATGTTTTTAATAGTGTTATTTTAAAAGTAAAAGATGGGTTTGATGTATCTGATGAATCGAAATACATAAATGTATTACTCAACGAAGACCCCTTATTCATCAGCACTGTTGACAACAATTTCCAGCTTGACACACTTTCTGTGGCCAAAGATATTGGGTCATACGAACTGGCAGAACCATATCCGTTGGATATTTTAGGCACCAATCGTCTGGAAGATGCCGGGCCCGATTTAGGGGCTTATGAACGCTATGAAAAGAAATGAAACTGTGCTCATTATTCCTTTTTCTGTATTGGGGCTTCATCCCCTTGCTTGGCCAGCCCCCAACAAATGAAAATTACGCCATCCTCTTTTATAACATCGAGAACCTGTTCGACTGTGTGGATGACTCACTCAAGATAGATAATGAATTTCTGCCAGAGGGAGACAAACGATGGTCGCATGCAAAAATGTACAAAAAAATAAACGGCATCAGTAAAACGATACTGGCCTGTAATGGTTGGGACCCGCCTGCGCTAATTGGCCTGTGCGAAGTTGAAAATGAGTGGGTGCTCAAACAATTAATCTATAACTCAGGCTTATCTGCATTAAAGTACAAATATATTCACTACGAATGCGATGACCCACGCGGAATTGATGTTGCCCTCCTATATAGAAGTAAAGACTTTATTCCCCTTCATGCAAAACCTATCAGCCTATCCGATGCAGCAACAGATTTTTTTACGCGAGATGCCCTCTATGTTAAAGGCTGTATCAAATCAGACACGGTTCATCTAATCATCAATCATTGGCCATCCAAAAGAGGTGGCACTTTAGCGTCTGAGTTTAAAAGAAAGAAGGTTGCCAAACTTATCAGTAGCCACATTGACTCCATTAAAGCAGCGGAGAATGATGCCAAACTTGTTTTGATGGGAGATTTTAACTCCGAACTGCATGAACCGGCCTTGCACGCATTAATTCATTCTGCTGAAGCCAGCTCCCTTCTTCAACCAGAAGACCTGAATAACCAACGCATTGCTGGTTCATACAAATACCAAGGGAAATGGTCGATAATCGATCATATTTTAGTAGCCAACGCCTGGCAGTCACAATCCCACTACAACTTTGAACATCGCATAGTGGCCCTCCCCTTTTTATTGGAAACCGACCCGGCCTATAGTGGAGTAAAACCATACAGGACCTATGTTGGCCCGCGCTATAATGGTGGAATCAGCGACCATCTGCCCGTTCTTCTCATCGTTAACAAACGCCCTGTGGCAGCCACTAGTGAAGTAATAATGCAATAATTTTTTTACATCTAAACACAGGATCAGCAATAATTCATCGTCTAAGGTTTGTAGAGGTAATTTAATGACAAAAGAGGAGCAATTAATCGATTTAAGCAGTAAAGGTGACAAAGATGCATTTCGCCAGTTAGTGGAGATGCATCATAAAAAGGTCATCTACATCTGCTTATCATTTGTCAATAATGGACATGACGCCGAAGATATTGCACAGGAGGTCTTTATTGAAATGTACCGATCTCTCAAGAATTTCAGAAAAGAATCAACAGTATCAACCTGGCTCTACCGCTTATCGGTCAATAAATCGCTCGACTTTATCCGGCAAGCCAAACGGCAGAAAAGAGGTAGTGGCAAAGTAAGCCTTATTGAGAAAAGTGAAGTAGAACAATTACATATCACCAGCGACCAATCACCCAGCGATTACCTTGAAGAAGATGAAAAAAGGCAGCTATTATATTCTGCAATAAACCAATTGCCAGAACGACAAAAGAAAGCCATCATTCTTTCACAAATTAATGAATTAAAACAAAATGAAGTGGCTGAAATAATGGAAACAACCATATCATCGGTAGAGTCGCTGTTAGTAAGAGCGAAGAAAAAGTTAAGGGAAACACTCTTCAGCCACAAGGAAGAATTTATTTAAACGCAGGAAACTTGGATTTATATCGTCATATAAAGTGAGTGTTAGTTATGAAAAAGAGGGAAATACATAGTAAAGACATTGATCAGTACCTAAATCAGAAGCTGATTAATACCTACGAACCATCTGCTGGTTTTGTTGATGATTTAATGAGAAAGGTGGCCGATATGGATATTATTCAGCCTGCCTCCAGATATATAAAAGTGCTGTTTCAAGTAGCTGCGGCGGTAGCCATTGCGGTATTTATTACTAACATATTCATTTTGGTGACTTCCACACAAAATACAACAGAAAGCAGTAATGACTGGACCAGCGTATATGAATTGGGCACCAGTACCAATTGGTACGAATACTATGACAATGAGACGTATATAGCCAATAACCAAACAAATGATTAGCATGAAAAATACTTGCAAAATATGTTGGGTGATCCTGGGGTTGTTTTTATTAGGAAACATCATCTTGCTGGGTGTTTGGTGGCTGGATACCGATGCGAAACAAAAGAATGAAACACGCCGCTTTAGCAAGGAAGATCATCGACTTGAAATGCGTGAACACCTGCTTCGTCATACAAACATAACTGAAGCCCAATTTGATCAAATGTATCAGCTCTGGAAAGAACATGCTAAATACATGTACAAAGGGCAAACAGAATTAGACAGTCTACGACAGCAATTAATGAGCGAAACATTCAATAGCCATTCTGATACGTTTGCCGTAGAGCGCCTGCTGAATGAACTGAGCGTAAAGCAGCGAAAGATCAATGAAGCGAACTACTTCCATTTCAGGAAACTTCGAAACATTTGCGAAACCGATGAGCAACGAGAGATGTTGGATAAACTACTACGCTCGCGCATGATGCATGACGGACACAAAAAGCGCTTTAGAGGCCGGGGAAAAAGACACTAGAAAACAACATACTATAAATAAGTCACTTAGCATAAGCGCGCGTGCTATAATGTGATAGCTATACCCTATTGTTAAATTTTAAATTATCAAACAATGCAATACAAGTACTTATTAGCACTTGCCATCCTCACTACAGTGATGTGCAATGCTACAGCACAAGGCAAGCAAGCTAACCGCAATGGTTACTGCCCCAAGAATGGTTCTGGAACTTATTGCCTGACAGATGAACTGAATGAGGAACAACAGAAGCAATTACAAACGGAACGCGTCAGGTTTAAGAAAGAAATACAGGATGATAAAAACCGATTGAATGAGCTTCGGGCCCGAAAACGTACCGTAATGACAACGGAACCTATTAATAGAAAATCGCTTGATGAGGTGCTTATGGAGATCAATAACATTGAGGCAGCGATTGAAAAAAAACGCTTTCGTCATCAACAAGTAGTCAAATCGTTTTTGAACGACCAGCAGATAATAGAGTTTGACGCCCGCAGAACTAAACAAGCATACCATATGAACGGGAACCATAAAGGCCGAAAGTACGCAGGATACGGCAACTGTGAAACACCAATGTGCCAGGGGCAAAGACGCGGCGACGAACAAAGAAAGGGCATACAGGCAAATTATGGTGGCAGACAAGGAAACAGGAGCGGCCACCAGCGCCATATGCAGCGTGGAATGATGCCTGAAGAGCTGCAAGCTACCATGAAACAATCGCACCTAAACATGATGAAGGAACAACAGCCATTGAATAACGAACTCAATGAGCTACGCGCGCAGATTCAGACACTATCAACAGGCAAAACCTATGATGTCAAAAAGTTAGACCGACTTATTGATCGTCAATCTGAAATAAAATTACAAATAGCCAAACTGCATGCTGATAAGATGCTTGAAACAAGAAGTCAACTCAATGACGAACAAAAGCTTTGGTTTGACAATCATCACCAAAAAAGAAGGCCATACCGACAATTGTAGTAAATAATCGCAACAGAACACATAGGCGTTTTGCTATCTTTTAATGATAGTAAAACGCTTTTTTAATAATGTTCCACTATAGTCTAAAAATGAGTGCTTTCATCATGGTGAGTGAGAAAAATCATAAGTACAAACCTAAATTTTCAGCTATTATTGTCACCCTAAATGCTTTTATGTGTGTCTTTAAAGCATATTACAAATTAAAAGAGACCCCTTAGTCTTTAAATCGTGAACCATGAATGAAAAGCAATTTAACAGAATACAAGGCTTATCAACCCTAATTGGCAACACGCCTCTGCTAGCCATTGAATTTGAATACAAAGGTCAAATCCGGAAAATATATGCCAAGGCGGAGTTTCTCAACCTTACAGGCAGTATTAAAGATCGGATGGCCTTTCATATTTTAAACAAAGCCTATGAAAATGGCAACCTAAAGCCAGGTGACCGCATTATTGAGGCCACCAGTGGCAACACCGGCATCGCCTTCTCAGGCGTTGGCAGAGCATTAGGACATCCCGTTACTATTTTTATGCCTAACTGGATGAGTCAGGAACGTAAGAACCTGATAAAAAGCTTTGGAGCTAATATCAAGTTAGTTACCCCTGAAGAGGGCGGCTTTTTGGGAAGTATCGAAATGGCCAACCAATTGGCAGCGGATAATGATAACACTTTTTTACCACGTCAGTTTTCCAATTACGACAATTGCGAGGCTCACTACACTACTACAGGACCAGAACTTTTTTGGCAGTTGAAGTTCCGCTCTTTAATACCCGATGCTTTTGTGGCAGGCGTGGGAACCGGAGGAACAGTAATGGGAGTTGGAAAATACTTACGCGAAAAAATACCGGGCATTAAAGTTTACCCGCTTGAACCGTCTAACTCACCCACTATGTCAACGGGTTACAAAGTAGGTAAGCACCGTATTCAAGGCATCTCTGATGAGTTCATCCCTTCCATTGTTAAACTGGATGAATTGGATGAAATTGTAAGTGTGGACGATGGCGATGCGATAATAATGGCGCAAAAACTGAGTTCGGAGCTGGGCTTAGGCGTTGGTATTTCAAGTGGAGCCAACTTTTTAGGTGCTTTGAAAATACAGGAAGAATTGGGACCTGATGCGGTAGTGGTAACCGTATTTGCCGATGACAACAAAAAATACCTGAGCACCGACCTGATGAAGGAAGAGCCAGTAAAAAGTGATTTCTTAGCCACTGGTGTGGAGCTGTTAAGTTACGCGGCCTACAAGCGCGTGTGTCACACCTGCTGCGATCCTAAGGACTGTTTAGAGTCGTGCTACGAAGGTGATGAACAAGAAGTTAAATTACCTGCTTGCCCGCGAAGAGAACCTGTACGCTAATAATTATCATAATAGTTTGAGTTTTGGTTTGAATAAAGCCGCCTTTGAAAATTAAAGGCGGCTTTATTTTTTAGGATTCTGTTTCCAAAATTTTATTGTAGCCCGCAACAACACCCTGAATTAGTGAAGAACTAAAGCCTTCATATTCCATTTTATTCAAGGATTTAATCGTTACCCCCAGTGGCGTAGTCACTTTATCTATCTCAGGTTCGGGGTGCGAGTTGTTTTCGATAATCAGCTTGGAAGCGCCCTTCATAATCTGCGCCGCAATTTCAAGCGATAACTTTGATGAGAAGCCAATTTCAATCCCCCCTTGTGATGCTGCCCTTAAAAACCTTAAGGCAAACGCAATACCGCAAGAAGCCAACACTGTTGCTGCCGGCATCTGTGTTTCCGGTATCACCATTGTTGAACCTAACTGGTTAAATATTTCTGTTACCTCCTGTTTATGCTTCAGGCCTTGCGTATTGAAAGATAAGGCAGTCATCGACTCCTGAATTGCAATGGCCGTATTGGGCATGGCCCTGATAATAGGTACGCTGTTGCCTAACACCTGCTCCAGGTCCTCAATCTTTACTCCTGAAATAACAGAAATAACCACTTTATTAGCGACTTTTAGCTCGTCGGCTACCTGAGTCAATAAGGCCTTGGCAGCGGTGGGTTTTACTGCAATTATAACGATCTCTGCTTCTGCTACTGCTTCAATATTATTGGTGGTAATATTAAATCCATCCTCATCTTTCAGGTGCTGGATTAACTCCAAATCAAGATTCGTAATGGTTAATTGCTGTGGTGCCATTAAACCACTCTTTACAAGCCCCTTGGCAATTGAAGATCCTAAATTTCCTCCTCCAAGAATTGCAATGTTTTTAGATTTCATCCTATCAGATAATTGTATATTAATACTCAAATAATCACAGCACAAAGCTAGAGAGGAAAATGATATTGAAATAATTTACAATAGTGAGTTAAATCATTGAAAAAGCTCTTTTTTATCAGCTAACAATTACTTCACACTCATTATCAATAGCTTTATTAGCAGCCAAGGTGGCGGCCACCACAGAAATAACGGAAACAAAACCCGCCAGCATAACCCCTGCATAAGGAATTAGTAATACTAAAGAGAAAACAAATCCATTACCAACTGCCAAACCTTTATTATTTCTCATGAAACGCACACTGGCATCAATTTTAAACCGTCTGCGCTCAAATGTGTAGTCTAAAAATGAAAAACCATAAAAGTAGGCAGACACAAGAAAGAGAGCAATTGGTGTGAGGTAACCAACTAAAGGAATGAAACTTAGCAATAAAAGCAAAACAGTAAACAGCAGCTCAACAACTAAATTACGCATGGCTAACATTACTCCCCTCAAAATATCATTAAGAAACTGAGTCAGGTTAAAAGGGACTTTCTTGCCACTCAACAACTCCTCAGTTTTTTCTGACAAAAGGGCAAATACCGGCGACAGCAAAATCAGGATAACATAGCCCCCAACGTAAGCATATACAATAAAAAACAAGAGCCGCAGAACCAGCCAGATAACCCCCTCAATAAGTGCAACTAAGAAACCTGCACCCCAAAAATTCCAGGAGGCAAAATCTATCCACTCTGCCAGCGAAGCTATCATGCCATCACTTAAAGAACCCACAGAGTAAACTCCTGCAACAAACAACAATACATTGAACAGAATGGGAAAAATAAAGAACCACCCTAATCCATTCTTAAACATAAATGATAATGCCTTTGAATAGGTTCGTAAACCCAATTGAAACCCTTGTCTGTAATTCATTTGTAATTTTCCGATAATTAAAATCCTGAGGCGCCAAAACTAAGCTTTTAGACTAAAATTTACTACTTTTGCACTGCCAAAAAATCAAATAGAAAAAATGATGGATATTCAATTATTGACTGCCATATCTCCTATTGACGGAAGATATAGAAACAAAGTAGATGGATTAGCCTTATACTTCTCAGAATATGCTCTTATCCGCTACCGAGTTCTTGTTGAGATAGAGTACTTTATTGCACTTTGTGAGCAACCACTACCACAATTGGCCGATTTCGACAAAAACCTATACGCCGACCTGCGTAAGGTGTATAAAAACTTTGAATTGGAGGATGCCGAGCGAATCAAGGAAATCGAGTCTGTAACCAATCACGATGTGAAAGCCGTTGAATACTTCATCAAAGAAAAATTTGATGCTCTAAACCTTGACAAGTACAAAGAGTTTATCCACTTTGGCCTCACTTCACAGGATATTAATAACACAGCGGTACCATACTCCTTGCGCGATGCGGTGCATGAAATATATTACCCTCTGCTGGAAGAGCTGATTCAAACTTTAGATGATTTGGCAAATGAATGGAAAGATATTCCAATGTTGGCAAAAACACACGGTCAACCAGCATCTCCAACTCGTTTAGGTAAAGAAATGAAGGTATATGTGGAGCGCCTGAACAAGCAGTTGGCCCTTTTAAAAGGGATACCTTGCTCGGCTAAGTTTGGCGGTGCCACAGGAAACTTCAATGCACACAACGCAGCATATCCAACTATCGACTGGGTTGATTTTGGAAATAACTTTGTGAACAACATCCTGAAACTGGACCGTGAACAAGTTACCACCCAAATATCGAACTACGATAATATGGCAGCCACATTTGATAACCTCAAACGTATCAATGTGATTCTGCTGGACCTTTCGCGCGATTTCTGGACATACATCATGATGGAGTATTTCAAGCAGAAAATTAAAAAAGGCGAAGTGGGTTCAAGTGCAATGCCACATAAAGTAAACCCCATTGATTTTGAAAATGCCGAAGGTAACCTGGGTGTAGCCAACGCAATATTTTCGCATTTGGCAGAAAAACTGCCCGTTTCACGATTGCAACGCGACCTGACAGACTCTACCGTACTGCGTAACATTGGCGTGCCTATTGCCCACTCAGTGATCTCAATGCGTTCGCTGGCCAAAGGGCTCAGTAAATTGTTACTGAACGAAGCGGCTATCAAACGCGATTTAGAAGACAATTGGGCGGTTGTGGCTGAAGGTATTCAAACCATTCTGCGCCGCGAGGGCTACCCAAATCCGTATGAAGCGCTGAAAGACCTTACTCGCACTAATGAAGCCATTAATGCCAAGACAATGAGTGAGTTTATTGAGCGCTTAAACATTTCTGATGAAGTAAAAGAAGAAATGCGTGCCTTAACACCTCACACCTACACTGGTGTTTTTAAGATATAATAACATAAGTACTATTTGTGTTTCGGGCAGTAAAAACTTACTTTTACTGCCCGTTTTCGTCGGTAGTATTTAATAGTTAAAGACAGCGCACACGCTTTAAAAACCGAAAGAAATCTACTGACATAAATTCAAAGACAACACAATGAGCGATTTCATAAAAGTATTACGCACTTATTTACCTCCATATAAAGCCCAACTGGCTTTAACCTTTCTGTTTAATGTATTAAGTGCATTATTTATTGTTTTCTCCATGCTTTCGATGATACCCATGCTACAGGTGATTCTGGAAGATGATAAGGAGGTGACAACATTAATGGCATGGTCATTCGATAAAGATGCATTATTCAATAACCTTAACTACTACATTACTGTCATCAAAAACCATTATGGACAAGGAACCACTCTATTGTTTCTTGGACTGTTTGGTATTATCACCACGCTACTAAAAACCGGTTTCACCTACTTAGGTTCGTATACCATAACCGGCATCCGAAATGGCATTACACGCGATATTAGAAAGGCCATCTATAACAAAATGATCGAATTACCTTTAGGCTTTTACAGTAACGAGCGAAAAGGCGATATGATGGCACGCTCTACTGCTGATGTACAAGAAGTTGAGTCTTCGGTTATGTCATCACTGGATATGCTTTTGAAAAACCCGGTAATTATTGTGGTAGTGCTCACCTCCATGTTCTTAGTTAGCTTTGAATTAACCCTATTCGTGTTTCTGGTGCTGCCCATTGCCGGTTTTGTAATTGGGCGCATCGGCAAGAGCCTGAAGAAAACTTCCCGCGAAGGACAGAACAAACTTGGCTTAATACTTGGCATTATAGAAGAGTCTCTTTCTGGTTTACGAATCATTAAAGCATTTAATGCCGAGGAGAGAATGTCGGGGCGCTTTAATGGTGAGATTGAAAGCTACCGCCGAACCATGAATAAACTGCAACGCCGCAGACACCTGGCACACCCAACAAGCGAATTTTTAGGCACCATTGTTTTTGTGATTATTTTCTGGTATGGAGGATCGTTAATTTTAAAAGGCGACGAGACGTTAAGCATGGCGGTTTTTATGACTTACTTAGGCATGTTTTACCAAATCATCAATCCTGCAAAGGCTTTTTCACAAGCAGCCTATAGCATTCAAAAAGGGATGGCGGCCTATGAGCGCATCGAACAAGTTCTTGATGCTGATTTAGGCATTAAGGAGCATGACGGCTCCAAAGAAATAAAAACCTTTAGCAATGCCATTGAATACCGCAATATCAACTTTGCCTACGAGGATGTCAATGTTCTTAAGAATGTGAGCTTAACCATCCCACAAGGCAAAACATACGCCTTGGTTGGCCAGTCGGGCAGCGGTAAAACGACGTTTGTAGACTTGCTTCCGCGCTTTTACGATGTACAAGGGGGCGGTATATATATAGATGGTACCAACATTAAGGATTTAAAGCTTTTCGACCTTCGGGAGCTAATGGGCAATGTTAATCAGGAAGCCATCTTGTTTAACGATACCATTTACAATAACATTACGTTTGGGGTTGAACACGCCACTGAAGAGGAAGTTATCAATGCGGCCAAAGTAGCCAATGCCCATGATTTTATTACGGCGTCTGAAAACGGCTATCAAACAGTGATTGGTGACCGGGGAAGTAAACTTTCGGGAGGTCAGCGCCAACGGATAAGCATCGCGCGTGCCATCTTAAAGAACCCGCCAATACTGATACTTGACGAAGCCACTTCGGCCTTGGATACAGAATCGGAACGACTGGTGCAGGATGCTCTCGAAAATCTGATGAAGAACCGTACTTCACTGGTTATTGCCCACCGCCTATCAACTGTTCGCAATGCCGATATGATCTGCGTATTTAATGATGGCCAGATTGTTGAAATGGGAACTCATGATGAGTTAATTGATAAAGATGGTATTTATAAGAAACTGCACGCCATGCAAATGAGCTAAAAAGCACTTAACAAGGCAAGTACTATACAATACCTTTGCCTTACAAATGACTATTCACATTTTTTAACTAAATATTCGAAACAATTTACCCCTTCAACGCATAATACTTATTTAAAAGTTATTGGCTATGATGTTGAAAGATTGGTTTGGGGTAATAACAGGTATTTTAATTTCTTCGGCTGTGGCCGCACAAACCACAGCCAATCCACCTGAAAAAAGATACCATACAATTGGAAACCTGAAGGTTGATACGAGCTTTAACGATAAGTATTTCGATGATTTTTTGATTCCTTATCGTGAGTTTACTGATTTGCACGACTGCAAAATAAAAGTTAAAAGCAAAAAAATAAAAACAACCATGGCCGCGCGGCCTACCTTCCCCTCTTTACTGCTGGGCAAAAAAAACAGGCGCTACATTATCGTGGTCAATAAAAAAGAAAGCTTTGACGGGGTGCACCTGAAAGATGTTCCCTCTGATGCCCGTATTGGACTCTTCGCCCATGAACTTATGCATATTCGCGACTACGAAAGCCGAAAGATGACAGGAGTTGTGCAACGGGGCATCCAATACCTGTCGCAAAAAGGTAAGAGAAAAGTTGAGCACTATACAGACAGCCTGACGATTGCCGCCGGCTACGGTCAACACCTATACGAATGGGCCAGCTTCGTGCTGCACGATTCCGATGCTTCGGAAGAGTATAAAACCTACAAAACAGAAATATACATGAGTCCAGTGCGCATCTTAAACGAAATTGAAGAAGGCCTGCCAACACCATAATCACAGCATTACCAGTAGATACAAAAACAGCCGGATAATAGTGTTTAACCGGCTGCTATTTTATATAGTGACGTCCTCTTAAGCTAACTCATCAACAGCTACCTTGTACTTTGGATCTTCATAATAATTAACATCTATAATTGTCGATGCATTGTCAAGCAAACTGCGACAATCTGCACTTAAATGACGCAAATGCACCTTCTTGCCTTGCTTGGCATAACGCTCTGTTACTTTACTTAAAGCCTCAATGGCCGAATGATCAGCGACTCTCGACTCAGCAAAATCAATAATGACTTCATCCGGGTCGTTGATAACATCAAACTTCTCCTGAAACGCGGTGACAGAACCAAAAAAGAGTGGACCATATATTTCATAATGCTTAATCCCCTCGTCATCGATGTACTTGCGCGCTCTGATGCGCTTGGCATTTTCCCAGGCATACGATAAGGCCGAAATAATAACCCCCACAAACACTGCTACAGCCAGGTTATGATAGAAAACGGTTACCCCTGCTACAATAATCATCACAATTACATCGATTACCGGCACCTTATTAAATATTTTCAAACTGGCCCATTCGAAGGTACCAACCGCCACCATAAACATTAAACCAACCAGTGCGGCCATTGGCACTTTTTCAATCAATGAAGAGCCAAACAGCACAATTAACAAAAGCCCAACAGCGGCTACAATGCCAGACAGTCGTTTCCGCCCACCAGAACTTACGTTGATGATACTCTGACCAATCATGGCGCAACCACCCATGCCACTAAAAAAGCCACAAACTAAGTTGGCTGTTCCCTGAGCAATACACTCCTTATTTCCTCTCCCTCGCGTTTCTGTCATTTCATCAATCACGGATAAGGTCAGCAAACTTTCGATCAATCCCACAGAAGCCATTATCAGTGAATATGGCAATATAATCATGATGTTCTCCCAGGTAAATGGAATCATTGGCAGATGAAACTCAGGTAATCCACCGGAAATAGAAGCTATATCTCCTACTGTTTTGGTGTCGATACCCAGTGTGAGGATGATGCCTGACACAACTAAAATAGCGGTTAGCGCGGCTGGAACTGCCTTTGTAATTTTTGGCAAGAAATGGATAATTAGCATGGTCAGCGCCACAAATCCTAACATCATCCACAAAGCAGACCCTTGCATCCATTGTAATGCACCATCAACATCGGGCACTTTAAACTGATCCAGCTGTGCCATAAATATCACAATAGCCAGTCCGTTAACAAATCCAAACATTACCGGATGCGGCACTAAACGAATAAATTTTCCGAGCCTGAGTACGCCCACCAGAATTTGTATGATGCCCATCAGCACAACAGCTGCAAAAAGAAATTCAACACCATGACGCACCACTAAGCTCACAATAACCACAGCGATGGCGCCAGTCGCTCCCGAAATCATTCCCGGACGTCCGCCAAACAAGGCCGTTATCAAGCCAATAATAAACGCTGAATACAAGCCAATTAAAGGACTTACTTTTGCCATAAGAGAAAAAGCAACGGCCTCTGGCACTAGCGCTAGAGCGACTGTTAAACCGGATAAAATTTCATTTTTAAGGGACGACCCCTGTCGTAGTTTTTCAATAAAAACCATGTATATAAATTTTAAAATGACACAAAACACACCTAACACTATTCACATAGTGCATGAATGAGTATATGTTACTAGGGATTAACTTGCTAAAAGAGCAAGCATAAAAGGATAATCAATTAGCGGCCGCAAAGATAGAAATTCTCCTAACAACATGGAAATATTAATCTTAATTCAATAAAAAGCCTTGATTCATCCACTCATGAATCAAGGCCGATAGAATTGCGATAAAATTTATATTCTAATATTTCCACTCTTTAGCGGCTTCGTACATAGCCAGTACATTCTCTACGGGTGTTTCCACTTTAAGCTTATGCGAGGGACCTAAAATAAAGCCACCTCCAGGAGCCATGGTATCCAGAAGCTGCTTAACTCCGTCTTTAACCTGCTCAGGTGTTCCCTGCCTTAGGAGGAGTTCTTCATCCAAAGCACCACTAAAGGCAATGTACCTGCCAAAATCGTTTTTAAGTCCATCGGGCTGCATGCCATTGGCCCTGGTTTGAATAGGATCAAGCACATCCGCACCAATACTTATGAACTCAGGCAAGAGCTTACGCACACCACCGCAGGAGTGCATGTAAAATTTTGCCCCATTGGCTTTTGGTATCTCAACAAACGATTGGATAGCTGGTTTACAATACTGCTCCCAAATCTCATGACTGATAGACAGCCCGGACTGGGAACCAAAATCATCGGCGATACGGATAAAGTCAACGCCACCCTGCGCTTTTTCAAAGAATTTTTCAATAAAGTCCAGATAGAATTGATTGACTTTTTCTACTAAGGTTTCGAAGAACTTAGGATGGTACATGATGACATCCAAAAAACTATCTCTTCCGAGTAAACGCTGAATAATTCGGAATAAACCTGGTGATGAATAACCAGGTGCTGTCATTACAGCATAGTTCTTATATTTCTTGATTTTAGGGGGTAACGAATCAAAATCAAATAAAGCAGTTGTAGGCCAATCAAAATCCTCCAACACTAACGGGTCTGTTTGTCCTTCTAAAGGAAAATGGGTAGCCTCCCAAAACTCGAAGTCTCCCTGCTTAACTTTTGAATAACCAACTCCCCAAATATCGGTCTTTGACAGACCATCACTCTCAACAAGATTCTTTCCTACATAATCTGGCTCAACCCAACGAAAGTCAACATCCAGATACTCCAATAGCTGATCACGATTCTGAAACCCCAGGTGTTTCATCAACTTAACACCAAATTCAGGGACGTCCCAATAAAAAAATGGCACCCTGTCCACCGCTTCGCGGTTTAGTGCCTTTAGGACTCTTTCCTTGTGAATCATAAGCGTTGCTTTTGATTAAAAAAAAATGATTTTCCTCATCGCAAAACTTGTCGAATTTAGAAAAGATATGACAAAAATCAAATTTTTAACGATGAAAGGCCGAATCGTCATGATTAAAAAAGTGCGACGTACTTGCAAATTCACCTCTGTTTACAGGTGTTTGACTACAGAAAAAGTCTAAATGTTAAAAATTGTATTCAGCCGCAACACTCCTATCTCAAGCACATTAGAAGATTTTCTTTATTCGGACCATCAAATACTCTTCAAAAATCAACTATCCAAACCGGTTGCAAAGCCACAAAAAAGGCTGACATTGCGCGGTACACTGCGTGTATCCCTTCCATGTCAGCCATTATCAATTTAAATGCTCAAGCGCTACCAGCGCTTAAGAACTGAACTATTGACTCATGCGTGTTTTCAGAATTTCATACATCAAAATACCGGCAGCCACCGACACATTCAATGATTCAATTTCGCCTAAAACTGGAATTTTGCTCTTCACATCTGCGGCAGCCAGAATTTTAGGGTTAACCCCTCTGTCTTCAGCGCCCATAACCAGTGCAATTGGACCACGATAGTTGGCCTTGTCATAATCAACAGCTCCTTTCTCGGTGGCAGCCACAACCTTTAAACCACTATTCTGCAGGTACTCGACGGTCGACAGCAAACTTCTTACCCGACATACCGGAATGGTATGCAATGCCCCTGCTGAGGTCTTCATGGCATCAGATGTAACAGCCGCAGCCCCCGTTTCCGGAATCACGATGGCATCCACACCAGCACACTCCGCTGTTCGCGCTATAGCCCCAAAATTGCGCACATCCGTAATGTGGTCGAGTACCATGATAAAGGGCTCTTTACCGGCATCGTAAAGCATAGGTACCAGCTGTTCAATATTCTGGTAAGTAACTGGCGAAATCATGGCAATAACCCCTTGGTGGTTCTGTCTGGTCACGCGATTTAATTTCTCAATTGGCACAAACTGAAATGGAATCTGATGCTCCCTTACCAGATCTAAGAAAGCCTGAAAAAGAGCGCCTTGCAAACCCTTTTTAATCATTACCTTCTCAATCTCTTTACCTGCATTTATTGCCTCCTGAACGGCCCGTATGCCGAACACCATCTGTTGCTCTTTTGCTTGCTTTTCCATAATTAGTCTAAATCCAGTTTTTGCTGTTGCAGCTTTTCTAATTCCTCATGTGCCTGCTCCCAGTCGTGCATGCGCCCGGTTAAAGCGGTTTCCACATCTTTATACTCTATAAATAATGCCGTATCAGCGGCATTTTCCGGCTGGTTTATTTTTTCCGTCAGGCCTTCCAACTGCTCCTCAAGGGTTGCAATTTGCCCTTCATACTCCTCCACCTGTTTCTCAGCCTTTTTAATTTTCTTATTTAATTCCTTGCGCTCTTCAAATGACAGTTTTGCCTGAGAGGTTTCTTTACGGGCCGATTCATTCTTCTTCGAAGCAATGGACTCATTTAGCTCATTAAGGCTATCCATCTTTTTCTTTTGCAAAAAATCGTAGATGCCTCCTATATGCTCCTTTATTTTCTGATGACGAAACTCATACACTTTATCCACTAAACCATCTAAAAACTCACGATCGTGCGAAACGAGTACCACCGTTCCATCAAAATCGCGCAAAGCTTGTTTGAGAATCTCCTTTGAACGCATATCCAAATGGTTCGTCGGCTCATCGAGGATGAGGAGATTCACGGGCTCCAGCAACAAGCGTACCATCGCCAAACGCGTGCGCTCCCCACCTGAGAGGACGGCCACTTTCTTTTCTACTTCCTCACCCGAAAACATAAAGGCTCCGAGGAGATCACGTATCTTAGTACGAATTTCGCCTACAGCCACCAAATCAATAGTTTCAAGTACTGTATGAGTTTCATCGAGTCGCTCTGCCTGGTCCTGTGCAAAGTAGCCAATCTTCACATTGTGTCCGGTAGTGAGTTTGCCCTGATGAGCCAATTCACTCATAATTATTCGCGCCATGGTGGTTTTTCCTTCACCATTACGCCCTACAAAAGCCACCTTTTCGCCCCGTTCAATGGTCAAATCCACGTCGTTTAGCACCAGCAAATCGCCATATGCCTTGGTAACGCCCTCCCCTTTAACAACAACCGTTCCGGAACGGGGAGCTGGTGGAAATTTGATATTTAAAGCCGAATTGTCGAACTCATCCACTTCAATGCGATCAAGCTTCTCCAGCTGCTTTATGCGCGATTGCACCTGCACAGCTTTGGTCGCTTTATAACGAAAGCGCTCTATAAATTTTTCGGTGTCTTCAATCTTTTTTTGCTGGTTGACAAAGGCATTAAGCTGCTGCTCCTGCCGCTCTTTGCGCAATTCGATAAACTTGGAGTAGCTGGCTTTATAGTCGTATATCCTCCCCAAAGAAATTTCAATACTTCTGTTGGTGATTGCATCCAGAAAGGCTTTATCGTGCGATATTAATACCACGGCCCCACTGTAGGTTTTGAGAAAATCTTCGAGCCACTGAATGGAGTCAATATCCAAATGGTTAGTGGGCTCATCAAGCAGGAAAATATCGGGCTGTTCAAGTAGGATCTTGGCCAACTCGATACGCATGCGCCAGCCACCACTAAACTCGCCTGTATTACGCGTAAAGTCGCTTCGCTCAAACCCCAAGCCCTTTAAGGTGGTTTCAATTAGTGCTTCGTGATTACTGCCGCCCAACAAATTAAACCGCTCGGTTTTTTCATTAAGGCGATCCAGAAGCGCCATGTACGAATCCGATTCGTAGTCGGTTCGCTCAGCAATTTCGGTATTGATGTCAGCGATTTGTTGCTCCAGGCTTTTTAATTCGCCAAAAGCCAGCTCAACCTCTTCAACCACAGTTCGGGTATCAGCATACTTCATGTGCTGAGGCAAGTAGCCCATTTTAATTCCTTTGGGCATTGAAACTGTGCCTTCGGTAGGCTCCTGATGACCTGCTATTATTTTTAGTAAAGTCGACTTTCCGGCACCGTTTTTCCCTATGAGTCCAATCCTGTCTTTATTATTAATCAGGAATGATACTTCTTCAAAAAGTTTGAAACCGCCGAAATCAACCGTTAACTGATTAATTGAAACCATTCATTAAAATTTGTGCAAAGATAGCATAAAAAAGCTGACAGCCAGAGCCATCAGCTTCATGTAATCGTTCGGCTAGATTAATATTCGATTAGTTCACTTCTTCAATAGACACACCGTAATCCGGACTGAATTTCACCACCAGTAACCCGCGATTATAAAAGCCACCCCAGTTGGCCAAACGTGAGAATTTTAGCCTTGACTGAATGGTGTGTGGGTGATGCTGCTCAATACAGTATGGAAAACTCTTCCCATATTCGCGAATAGCTGTGACAAAATAATAGGTTACATCATGCCCCCATAAACTATATCGGCTCATATTTGATGTTACCGAGGCCGTTTCAAAAAATGGTGAAATTGCCATGGGTTCTGTGCCAAATGAATCCCGGTACAGTTGAATACGACCTTCGCTGATGGTGTCGGTATAGTCCACCGCATAGTAACTGAAGATATGACCATTTAATTTGTAAATGTCTTCAGGATTAACCGTGTTATACTTTAGCCAATCGGGCAAGCCCCATAAAGTGACGTGCGCCTTGGCTTTATCAGCTGCCCCTTTTACTGTTGTAATGATGCGGTTAACCTGGGCTTCTTCCATTGAAGGAATCACAATAACATTTTCTTTGTCGGCAGAAAACATCCGCTCCATGCTTACCAAATCGTCCTGTCTGAACTTATACTCAACAAAATCGGGCACCTCTCCATTATTGAAACTTTCCCAATAAACTTTATCGCGAATAAGCTGGCTTAACTTCTGTTCAAATTCGTTATCAGTACTTTCAGTACGTATCATTACCAGGCGCTTGCCTCTCGAACTTTGAATCACCTTCTGCGTCATGGCATTAATCATGAGCGTATCTGGCGTGTTGGCCTGGAAAAGAATTGGGTTACTCTCCATTTCACTATTGCTGGTTGATAGCGGATAAACCATTGGTATATTATTCCGCTTTGAAAACTCAGATACCAGCTTAAGGTTGGATGAATAGGCCGGTCCGATAATCAAATCGGCATGCATTAACTCGGGCTTAAGCAATATTTGCTTTACTTTATTGGTATCAGGGGCAGTATCATAAACAAATAAATCCACATTTACCCCTTCCTTCTTCAAGGCATCAAGAGCCAACAGCGTACCCTGATAGAATTCAACAAATACTTTTGAATGCAACGACAGCTTTCTTTTTTCCCGCTCCACCTCTATGGTATCCCCTTCTACTTCTTCAGTAGTGAAATTAACATTCCTGGTTGCTTCCACATTAAAGGGTAATAGTAAAGCCACTGCTATCGATGGTTTGCTAACGCTGTAATCGTAAGTGCCACAATCACGCTGCTCAAACGCAAACAACTCTTCGGGCACCTCCTGAGGGGTTTCCTCGTCTGTTCCTTTAGCCATCTCATAATACCCCTGCAGCCATTTCTCCGTAGGAACCTTAATAATCATGTTTTTCTTCAACCGGTTTATGTCAATACCAGAAGCAGCATTAACTTTATCGATGATATCAGCCGGAACACCATAACGCTGTTCAATATCATAGATACTCTCACGCTTTTTGACTTTGTGCTCGATAAATAAACCATTACTTAAAAAAGCATCTTCTTTTTCTCCCCGAATGCTGGCTTTGGGGATGCGCACCAAGTATCCTAAAGGCAAATCACTGGCATTTACAGAGGCATTAGCCGCCATAACATCCTGCGACTTGGCTTTATAACTTTCAGCAATACTATAAAGCGTTTCACCTGCTTTTATTTTATGATAGATGTAATTATCGTCCTCAGCGCCATCAACCAGCTGACTTTTCTGGTCATTCACTTCTGAATTCACATGCGGCACCCGTACAAATGAACCGGCTGAAAGCACGCCCGATTCAAGGCCCTTATTATGCTTGATAATGTCGCGAATATCAACCCCATACTTTCGGGCAATGCCATACAAAGTTTCTTTTGGAGCTACCTGGTGAATGCGATAGCCGCCTTCAAGCGAAGAAGGGGCAGCATCTTCAACATCCTTTTTGGGGATTTTGACAATGGCACCAACCAATAACTGCTGCTCACTCCCGGGGTTATTGTTATAAACATCCTGTAAATCCACCTTGTAACGCTTAGCAATGTAATAGGCGGTTTGCCCTTTTTCAACGGTATGGTAGATATACTCCCCTGTATTTAGTTGCTCCTGCGTACTATTACGTCCTTTAATAACAGGCACTTTAATAAGCTGTCCTTCCTTGAGGCCAAAGGCTGCAGCAGGGTTTACTTCTAATATTTCTTTCTGCGAAACGCCATATGATACACTGATGCGATATAAGCCTTCAGCCTTACGAACTTTATGCAGGTAATACTCAGAACCATCGATGATGATCTTTTCCGTCCCTTCCGGAATCCCTTCCTGAGCATAAACACTGTTACAAACCACTGTAATAAAAGCGATCAGCAGACTTAATATGATAGTTTTAGTGTTTTTCATATTTGTGGTATGAGATAAATAGCAGCACCGCTTGCTACGTTTCATTTGCTGCAATTAATAATAAAAGTTCAAAAGTAAAAAAAGCGGCGAAACTCAACAAAAGAATCACCGCATTTAATACTTATAAACAGCTTTGCACAAACCTTACACTATGCAACTATTTTTGTGGATAATTTGGACTGATTAAAATATTCCTGTCAAAAGTTTGTAATCGACCTTTTTTTACATACGGCGCTCCTCTTTCACGCAAATGCTCAGTCATGTGTTTGCGCCATTTTTTTAACTCTTTTTTATATTTGCCAAGCTCTGCCAGATTGTGCTCTTCGCCTGCGTCGTCGGTCAAATTAAATAACTGCTCTTCGCCGGTTCTGAAGAACCACACATATTTCATTGTTCCATCAGTTAAGGCACACCAGTAGTTATGAGCATCATAGGTAGTTGCATGCTCCATATCAATGTACTCACGCCAGGTAGCCTTTTCATTGGTCACGATGTCCATCAAGGACTTCCCATCCATTTCTGCCGGCTGCTGCACACCTGCCACATCGAGCATTGTTGGTAAAATATCTCTTAATTCAATACACTGCAGTAATTCAGCACCTTTTGAGGAGTTTACAGGCACAGACTTGGGCCATTTTAGGACAAAAGGCACCCTGGTAGAACCTTCATAAGCATAGGTTTTTCGCCAGTGATTGTGATCACCCATCATATCTCCATGATCAGATACGAAAATAATCAGTGCATCATCATACAGACCTTTGTCTTTCAACTCATCGATAAACCGACCTATCTGATCATCGATAAAAGTTATGGCTGCATAGTAATGACGCCTGGAGTTTACCGCATGCTCCACTCCATAATCACCAAAAGCGGCATCTTTATCTTCCGGATAGTCAGCGAAACGACCAGCCCACTCTCCCATAAATGGTACAGGCACGTCTACATTATCGTACATATCAAGGTATCGCTTTGGCGGATCATAGGGACTGTGTGGTCGGGCAAAACTCACCTTCATAAACAATGGCTGCGTTTGTTCATATTCTTTGATGAAATCAATTGCTGTTTGCGCAGTCCAATATGTTGGATGGAGATCTTCGGCCAATAAGTAGGTACCTGCGCGGTGCTCGTTCCAACCAATGCCCGTTGCATCGGGATCGAGATTGGGAGCTTTTTGTCTGAACCACTGACGGTAGTCGCTCTCAAAATCATCGGACTCCACTCGTCCACTCTCGTCTAAAAGTGTTTGATGAAAGCCATGTAAGTTACGTTGCGGATGCCAGTGCATTTTTCCGATACCAATGGTATAATAGCCATTATCACGTAACATCTGAGGCATTTCGTACTTATATTTTTCGGCTATTTTGTAATAACCTAACATGCCATGCTGCCAGGGCGACATCCCTGTAAGCAAACCAGCACGGGCCGGTGTACAGCTGGGAACAGAACTATAAGCATTTGAAAACCAAACACCATCATCAGCCAGAGCATCCATATGCGGTGTTTTTATAGCTGGATTTTCTTTACCCAGGCAGTCCCCTCGTTGCTGGTCGGTCATAATTAAAAAAATATGCGGCTGTTTCTGACCGGCAACGGAGCATGTAATCAAAACTAATAGTAAGCTAATAAGGTATTTCATGATTATTTATTTAAACCATCAAAGTTGGTTGTTAATGGGAAATAATCATATAAAGCCATGTTCAAAATCGTGGATAATTGAACACATGATGATATTCGCTATAATTCGATTGTCAACCGGCCGTCTTTGCTTAATACCACTTTGGCATTTATCTTCTCGTTCGTTTGGGGATCAACGAGTCCTTTTATAAGACCGGTTTTTTGTTTTAGCACCAAGGCCTCAACCTGACTAGTTGTAAATACTTTCCCCATAAACTCAAAAGGAATACGCAAACGACAACCATTCTTAAAATTATTGCACCCGTAAGCGGCTTTTCCCTTTACTACCGTACCAGCCTTACACATAGGGCAGGTCCAAACCACTGTTTCTGCCTCTTCAACAACCAGATTAAAAGAGTCATCGAGCTTTACAACGCCTTCTATTTTAGCTCCGTCTTTTGTAAGCCCCTTTATTTTTGATGTTTGTCCCTTTTTTACCAATTGCTCCACCTGCTTATCGGTAAGCTTCTTGCCCAAAAACTCAAATGGAATAAGCGTTTTACACCCTTCTGTGTAACGCGAGCACCCCCAGGCACTTTTGCCCTTTAACATTTGCCCTTTCTCACATTGTGGACACAATAAGGTTTTAGGTACAGCCGTCTTCTGTTTGGGCTTCTCATCGACAGTTTTTTGTTCCTCTTCAACGACTTCAATCTTCTTTTCGCGCCGGTCGTGCTTCACATGAAAAACAATGTCGGACACCATTTGCTTCAGTTCATTCATAAACTCGCCGGCATCGTATTGCCCTTTCTCAATTTCCCGCAATTTCTTTTCCCAAATACCTGTTAGCTCGGCCGACTTCAGCAACTCATTCTGTATGGTATCAATCAATTGCATACCTGTTACTGTTGGATGCAAATTTTTACGCACTTTGGTAATGTACTTCCGCCGAATAATGGTTTCTATAATTGCCGCTCTGGTCGATGGTCGTCCAATTCCGTTCTCTTTCATCACATCGCGCAGCTCATCATCATCCACCTGTTTACCGGCTGTTTCCATTGCTCTCAGAAGCGTTGCCTCGGTATACGGTTTGGGAGGCTGAGTCTCCTTTTCTATTAATAAGGGCTCGTGCGGTCCTTTCTCTCCCACTTTAAACTCAGGCATTATATCATCGGGCTTCTTCTCCTCTTTGCCGTCCATAAACACAATGCGCCAGCCGGGATTCAATAATTGCTTACCGGTTGCTTTAAACTCTACGCCATTGACATCTCCCATAACCTGGGTGTTTGAGATTGTTGCATCCGGATAAAAAGCTGCAATAAACCGACGAGCAACCAGTTCATATACCAGCTTTTCATCACGACTCATATTATTCGCGGAAACACCCGTTGGAATAATGGCATGGTGATCGGTTACTTTCTTATCATCAAACACTTTTTTCGACTTCTTTAGCTTGGCCTTTAACAAAGCCTCTGTTAAATGCTGATGATCCTTCATCCCTTTTAATATATTGGGCACTTTCGGATAGATATCTTCACTCAGAAAAGTGGTATCAACGCGAGGATAAGTCGTTAATTTCTTTTCGTAAAGTGACTGTATTGTCTTCAAAGTTTCCTCGGCAGAGAAACCAAACTTTTTATTACATTCCACCTGTAGTGACGTAAGATCAAACAGGCGCGGAGGAGCTTCTTTACCTTTCTTTTTAGAGAAATCCTTTACCTCAAAATCGCTCTCTCTGATTGTCTCTAAATAATTCTCTCCTTCTTCCTTTTGAGAAAAACGACCTTTAGTGGACGAAAAAACTACCTCTTTATATTTTGTTTTCAACTCCCAAAAAGGTTCGGGCTTGAAATTATCAATGGCTTTTTGACGCTCAACAATTAAAGCCAAAGTAGGGGTTTGCACACGCCCAATTGACAAAACCTGCCCCTGCTGGCCGTACTTGAGTGTATACAGGCGGGTTGCATTAATCCCCAATAACCAATCGCCAATAGCCCGCGAGCTTCCGGCCGCATACAAATTAGCAAATTCATCGGCTGAACGCAGCTTCTCAAAACCTTCGCGAATGGATTCTTCTGTCAATGAGGATATCCACAAGCGTTTTACCGGGCACTTGGTTCCTGCTTTGTGCAGAACCCAACGCTGAATAAGCTCTCCCTCTTGCCCAGCATCCCCGCAATTAACCACCTCATCGGCACCTGCTACCAGCTTTTTTATAACATTAAACTGCTTTTGTATACCCGAATCATTGATGAGTTTGATTCCAAAGCGCGAGGGAATCATGGGCAACCAGCCCATGCTCCAGCGTTTCCACTCAGGCAAATATTCATGGGGCTCTTTCAGGGTGCATAGGTGACCAAATGTCCAGGTCACCTGATAATTGTTACCTTCAAAATAGCCATCACGCTTAGATTTTGCTCCAACAATTTGGGCAATTTCGAAGGCTACACTTGGTTTTTCGGCTATACAAACAATCATGAGGCATCACTATTATAAATAGCGAATATACTATTTCCTGAAAAATTAATTTTCACTGCAGCTTATTGAGTTATTAACAATGAAAAGTAAACCCTTTATTTCATAAATAACTGTTACGTAAAAAAAGCTTGAAATCAGTCAATAAGGAACAATCAACCAGATTTTTGATTTTTTTTGTGTAATATCTGCAAAAAATTTGAGCATATGTAAAAAATGTTCCTACATTTGTTCCTGAACAATTATTTACAAGAGGCTCCTTAATAAAAACAATGCCTCACAATTTTTTTTAAATGAATAAAGGTACAGTTAAGTTCTTTAATGACTCTAAAGGTTATGGTTTCATTAAAGATGAAGAAAGCAGCAAAGAGTATTTTGTGCACGTAACAGGTCTTATCGATGAGATCAAAGAAAATGACGAAGTAACTTACGAGCTTCAAGAAGGCCGTAAGGGTTTAAACGCGGTAAATGTAAAACTAGCATAGATTAGATTTATATTTAATGAGATTATTAAAGGCTGTTTCTTTCGAAGCAGCTTTTTTTTGGTCAAAACAATGCCTTGCTGTTACCATAACAAAGACTCATACAACAACTCTTTTGCCCAAGCAAAATTAACAACCATTAACCAGAATCAACTTTAGCCCCAAACACCAGGCCTATTGGAAATAATCAGTTGCAGAGCAATTAAGCCAGGACTATACATTTACAAAGCATAAAAAAGGGTAGCTACACTTTAGTAGCCACCCACAAATTTATGGTTGTAATTGTGTGAGCTTAATTACGACTCGCCAAAACCTCTTCAGCGGCAGCACGACCAGCCCTCAAAGCACTAATATTAGCTTCCACAACAGCATCGCCTTTCCGCCCGAATATTTTTCGAATCCCTTCTTCCAGAGCTCCGAATTCAATATCGATAAATAGAGATGCTGCCCCCAGCATCACAATGTTTGAGGAACGTTTAGATGCAACTTGAGCTGCTATCGCATCCGCATCGATGGCCACATGGTTTGGTTGCTCAGCAATCTTTGCCATAACAACATCCAACTCCGGATAATTTGGGATGTTGATAAATGGTGTCGTATTGGTAACCAACCACCCTTTGCTCGACAAATAGGGCAAATAACGTAATGACTCCATTGGTTCTACTGAGAGAATTAAGTCAGCTTTTCCTTTTGGAATCAAATCGGAGGAAATGGGCTTACTACTAACGCGTAAATGTGACTGCACATCCCCACCACGCTGACTCATACCATGAACTTCAGCCTGCTTCAGGTGTAAATCCTTATCTACGGCAGCCATGCCAATAGTTGCTGCGATCGACAAAATTCCTTGTCCGCCTACCCCTGCTAAAACTATATCTGATTTCATTGCTTTGTTTTTTTTATGATGCCCGCCCCGTTATACCAACAGGCTCAAATACGAGCACTAATCTGTTACAATCCTAACTCTTTAACTTTTAACACCAGACTTTTATTTCTCAGCGTCTGAATACACTGGCGGCGAGGAATAATCACCGACACACCCTGATAGTCAAACTCCTCTTTAATAATCTTCACCATCTCATCCAGGTTGGCTGCTGTTGGCTTAAACACCCGAATGTGCTCTGGATCAACCCCAATCCCCTCAATAATTTGCTCAAGGTGACCCAGGGCCTGAGAATCCTGTCCTCCGGTCATTCCGGTTGTATAGTTGTCAGAGACAATCACGGTGATTGGAGTTTTTTCATTAACTGCATCCAGCAAACCTGTCATTCCAGAGTGCGTAAAAGTAGAGTCCCCGATAACGGCAACAGCAGGTAGTAAACCGGCATCGGCTGCACCTTTAGCCATTGTAATTGAAGCTCCCATATCTACACATGAATTCACGGCATTGTACGGAGGCAAAGCACCCAAAGTGTAGCAGCCAATATCGGCAAAAACGCGTCCCGGACCATATTCTTCCAAGGCAATATTTAAGGCTTTGTAAGCATCGATGTGCCCACATCCTTTGCACATTGCAGGCGGACGACCAACTACCAGTTCAGGCACAGTGGCTCCTTCTTCGATAGGATACCCGAGTGCTGATGCAATAATATTTGGGTTCAATTCACCATCGCGGGGCAAGGTGCCATCAAGGCGCCCCGTTACAGGCGTTCCCGCTTCCTGATAACCTTTCAAGAGTTCCTCAATAACAGGATAACCATCTTCCAGCACTAAAATTTTATCGCACTCAGCTACCATCCGCTCAATATCTTTTCGAGGCATTGGGTACTGAGAAAGTTTCAGAACAGGATAGTTGAGTTCTCGCTCCTGAAAATTTTCCATCAGATAGTTGTGGGCAATTCCACAGGCAACAATACCTAATGAGCGATCACTACCATCGGTGTAGGTATTGTAAGGAGATTCCATTGAGATCTTCTCCAGATTCGGACGTGTCTCAAGCAATTTTTTATAGTTACGACGGGCTATAGCTGGCAATAAAACAAACTGTGTTGGATCTTTGGGCAAGCTTAGCTCCTTCTGCGGTAACATGGGTTTGCGCACTACGCCAGCTCTTGAATGCGCCAGGCGTGTGGTAATGCGTATCATTACCGGCACATTAAATTTTTCGGACATCTCAAAGGCCGCATAGGTCATATCGTAAGCCTCTTGCTGATTAACCGGCTCCAAAATAGGAATCATTGCAAACTTACCGTACACACGACTATCCTGCTCATTTTGACTGGAGTGCATAGAAGGGTCATCAGCTGCTACCACCACAAACCCACCATTGACACCGGTTATGGCAGCATTAATAAAAGCATCTGCGGCCACATTCAAACCGACGTGCTTCATACACGTCATGGCCCGCTTTCCGGCGTAGGCCATTCCTAAAGCCGACTCCATAGCGGTCTTTTCATTACTCGACCACTTACTGTGAATATGCCGTTCTTGAGCGATTTTAGAATCTTGTATAAACTCTGTAATTTCGGTAGATGGCGTACCAGGGTATGCATAAACACCTGATAATCCGGCATCAATTGCCCCCTGAGCAATGGCCTCATCTCCTAACAATAATAACTTTTGCATTGTGTTTATTTGGTTTTATATTATCACTTATTTGCTTCTGATTGCTAAATAACAAATATCTAAACCCCCTAGTAATGACATTTATCACCGCTTACAATTTGTAACCGTTCTTAATAATAAATCGTAACTACCAAGTGCCGGGGCCCACCATAATTTCTAAACTCACATAAATAAATCCCTTGCCAGGTACCAAGATTTAAGCAACCATCAGTTATGGGTATGCTTAGCGACACCCCAACAAGCGACGATTTTATATGAGCAGGCATATCATCCAGTCCTTCCAGAGTATGCTTATAATCAGCATCTCCCTCTTTGATAAGCTTATTAAAAACGGTTTCAAAATCATCTCTAACCGTTGCATCTGCATTTTCGTTGAGTGTCAATCCGGCTGAAGAATGCTTAATAAACACATTTACTAACCCCGTTTCGGGTAGCTTGGGTAAAGCCGCCTTCACCTCATTTGTTATCAAATGGAAACCTCTCGCATAGGGTTTTAGCACTAATTCTACCTGTTTAATCATATAATCAACCCTTTACACACTCTTTAAATATTTCAACAATCATGTATCAATCTATCACCCAGAAAGAATAAATTACTTTTAATTTATCCTATTTGGCGGCGTTTCTCCATTAAAGAAGCACCTGATATTTTCAGCAACCAAAAGAGACATTTCTCCACGTGTTTCATGCGTGGCCGTGCCCAAATGCGGCATTAGCACTACATTGGGTAACTCCCGCAAAGCATCTGGTATGATTGGTTCATTTTCAAACACATCCAACCCTGCTCCTGCTATCTCTTTATTCTGCAATGCAGTCACCAAAGCCGCCTCATCGACCACGGGGCCACGCGCTGTGTTAATCAGGTAAGCACTTGGTTTCATCAGCGCCAATTCCCTCTCCCCAATCATTCTTTTAGTTACGGCTGTAAGTGGAACATTGAGCGAAACAACATCCGATGATTTTAATAGCTCATCTAAAGGCACGTACCTGGCCCCCAACTGCTGCTCTGTAGCAGCATCCACTTGTTTGCGATTATGATATACAATCTGCATACCTGAAGCCACTGCGCGCCTGGCAAGTGCCTTTCCAATTGCGCCCATACCAACAATACCTAATTGCTTACCCACAAGCGTTGTGCTAAGGTTACGCATTACTCCCCACTTCAAGGCTTCTTTGTTTTTAAGCATTGTATTCATTTCACCCATACGACGAGCTGTGGCAATCATTAACCCCATGGCCAACTCTGCCGTTGGTTCGGTTACCGGATCCGGACTATTAGTAACCACAATGCCTTTTTTTGTGGCATATTCCACATCAATATTGTCATAACCTGCTCCAAAGTTGGCTATCATTTTCAACTTCGGTGCAGCATCAATTACCTCATTACTCAATTTATTGCCATATACCGTAACAATGGCATCTACATCTGCTGCCTTCGTCATGAGCTCATCATGAGTAAAAAACTCATTGCTGGGATACACAAGTTCCCATTCGGGTAAAACCTGTTCGAATTGACAGCGTGGTACTGCCAGCATTATTAAAACTTTCTTCATACTGATGTATTACATTTTTTTATTCATTATTGGACTTCACTAAATAGCACTTCAAAGCGTTCTGCTTTCGGCATAATTCACTAATGAAAACCACCTGGTACAGTTCAATAATCTCAATATTTTTCTCTCCATTGGTAAAGATAAAATCATTCTGAATCAAAGCCAATATGACTTTTTGCTTGCCAAAGTGTATTTTTAAAGGTAATTTGATTGGTCCAATAGAAGATTATGCCCTATTTACATTCGAAATATGAGGTGCCCGGCGATGATGGACAACACGATGTTTTACCAAATTTATTGGGCATAACCACCATTGAGGCCATTCATAAAGTAGAATTTGAAGGCTTTCTCAAGGCTCAATATCTGCTTTTGGAAGAACTGACTACCCAAACCCAATTTACTTTTAATTATATCCAGCGCATTCATTTTCTTTCCCTCCATAAGATTTATGGCTTTGCCGGCCAACTTAGACAGGTCAACATGACGAAAGGCGGCTTTCTGTTTCCCACCGCCAAGTTTTTACCCAAAATATGTCATGATTTCGACGAACAGATTCTGAAACATCTACCCAATTACTACCCGAGCAAACAGGCTTTAATAGAAGACATCGCCAAAGTGCATGCCGAACTACTCTTTATCCACCCATTTAGAGAGGCCAACGGAAGAGTAGCACGCATTTTGGCCAACATGATGGCCATTAAACAAGGCTATGATTTTTTAGGATTCTATAAAATTACCCAACGCCAGTTCAAGGATTACATCATTGCAGTTCAGTCGGCTGCTGAACACAATTACCAACCCATGACCCAAATAATAAGTGCTATTTTTTAAGTTCATCCTCCACTTGCGCGGCCATTTTTTGAAGTTCTTCATCTGAAAAATGAATGCCTTCGATCTGGAAGGATACAACCATAGCATCGAGCATTTTTTTAAAACGCTCGTCCGAATTTTTAAGGGAAGGATGGTTGTCAATTATTCGTGTCTCCATATAGTAAAGATACGAAAAATGGATTGTTTTCGTTAGTATTTAACGAAGGGATTTAGCCTTATTACATTAATTTTTCTGTAAAAGAATTCCTTTATACTTTTATGCGAGTTTTAAATGGTCCGGCATCAGTAATAGCTGACGATGGCCTTTAATTCACTATGATAAAAAACGAACCAAGTGAAGAAAAACCTTTTGGCCTGCTGGGCTTTATTGTCGTTGATGCTATGCGCACAGTTTGCACATGCACAAATAACAGTCTCAGGAATTGTAACCGATAGCCTCAATAACGCTGTTCCTTTCGCAAATATTAGTATTCTGAGCGGCAGAGCCGGCAGCGTTAGCAACGAAAAGGGAGAATTTTCATTTATCACCAATCAATATTTACCGTTCCAACTGCAGGTTTCATCCATCGGCTATCACACCAAAAGCATCCGAATAAACACCATAAATGAAGCTCAATCGATAAAGCTAACACTATTACTTAAGCAAGAAAGTTTAGAAGAAGTGAATATTGAAGGTGAAAGGACGGAGCAGTCATTTACCCGTCTCGATCCAAAACTAACGCATCGCCTGCCCGATGCCGGAGGAGGCAATATTGAAGGCCTTGTTAAGAGTCAAATGGGCGTATCATCCAATAACGAGCTAAGCTCTCAATACCGCGTTAGAGGAGGTAACTACGATGAAAACTTGGTTTATGTCAATGACATTGAAATCTATCGGCCTTTCTTAATTCGTTCCGGACAGCAGGAAGGCTTAAGCTTTGTCAACCCCAACCTGATTTCATCACTTAAATTTTCACCGGGGGGCTTTGAGGCCCAATATGGCGATAAGATGGCCTCCGTGCTTGATGTACGCTACAAGACACCCCAACAATTGGCCGGAAGTATATCCGCCAGTCTGCTGGGTGCTTCTGCACACCTTGAAGGCTGTTCAAAAGATAAACGGTTCACGGCTATTGCCGGAGTTCGATACAAAACCAACCAATACCTCCTGGGTTCTTTGGATGTGAGCGGCGATTATAATCCCAGTTTCTTCGACACTCAGACGTTTCTGACCTATCAGCTGAGTGATAAATGGCAACTGGAAGCCCTGGGCTACTATTCCGAAAATAATTACCGGTTTCAACCAGTCGATCGAGAAACCTCTTTTGGCACCATCAACGAGGCTAAAAAGCTAAAGGTTTACTTTGAGGGCCGTGAAAAAGATGTGTTTCAAACTGGTTTGGGCGCGGTTTCCCTCAATTTCTCGCCCAATAGTGAACACCGCTACAGGTTAACGGCTATGGGCTACCGCACCTATGAGGAGGTTACCTACGACATTATGGGCCAATATTGGTTGCAAAACATTGAGAATTTAGACGGTTCTACACCTAACCCACAAGAAGATGGCATCCAGAATATTGGAGTTGGCACTAACCTCGAACATGCCCGCAACGATTTATTGGGCAGTATTCAAAACCTGGCCATTAAAGGGCAACATACAGCAGGAAACCATTTGATAACCTGGCAGCTGAAATACCAACACGAATATTTTAAAGACTACATCAACGAATGGGAAATGCGCGACTCGGCCGACTACTCGCTTCCCTATTCCGATAAAGAAGTAAGATTAATGTACAGCTACAACAGCGAGAACACCACGCGCAGTAATCGCATCACCAGCTATGTACAGGATGAATTTAAACTTCAAACACAAAACGGCTATATCCTTGTTAATGCCGGGGTGAGAACCAACTATTGGGACTTTAACAACGAATTCCTCATCAGTCCCAGAATTAACTTACTTTACTACCCAAACACGGCCATTAAAACGCGCTACCGACTGGCAGGCGGCATCTATTACCAGTCACCTTTCTACCGGGAAATACGTCGTCCTGACGGCTCCATCAATGATAAAATCAAGGCACAAAAATCCATTCAACTGGTTGGTGGCTTTGATCATATTTTCGAAGCCATGGAGCGGGAGTTTAAGTTCACTGCCGAAGGCTACTACAAACATATGACCCGCCTCAACCCCTATCAAATTGATAACGTACGCATTCGCTATTTGGGCCACAACAATGCCAAAGGCTATGCAGCAGGTATTGATTTTAAAGTACACGGCGAGTTTGTTCAAGGCGTTGAATCGTGGGCCAACCTCTCACTGATGAAAACAGAAGAAGATTTGCTGGATGACTTTTATTTAACAACAGATGAGGAAGGCCAGCCAACCATCGTTTATCCGGGATACATTCCCAGACCATCCGATCAACGCGTCTCTTTCTCATTGTTCTTTCAGGACTATCTGCCCAGTAACCCTGATTTCAGAGTTAACCTCAACTTGCTTTTTGCCACTGACTTACCATTTGGTCCACCCAATTCGCCCCGCTACCAGGCCGTCAACCGCATGCCAGCCTACCGACGGGTGGACATTGGGTTCTCCAAAGATTTAACCGGCTGGCTCAACCAAAAACACAGCCTCGTAAAAAATTGCTGGATCAGTCTTGAAGTTTTCAACCTGTTTAACATTAGTAACACCATTTCCTACTATTGGGTGAATGACATACACAATCGCCAGTATGCAGTCCCCAACTACCTTACTTCAAGGCGCCTCAACCTTAAATTAGCCGCATCATTTTAAAGATATTTCGAACCAGATCAACAGCATTTGCAATAAAACAGAACTTTAAACCGATTTTTACGTAAATTTACCTGTTACATTTATTTTGGGAATCTATAAAATGACACAACTCGCCCCAACCATATTGCTTGTGGATGACTCTGCGGTTAATCTAGAAATTCTGTCGGAAGCACTGAACAGGTATAATACTGTTGTTGCCACTAATGGCGATGATGCGATGGAGATTGCCTTTTCGAGAAACAAGCCCGATCTCATCCTTTTAGATGTGATTATGCCAGGGTTAGACGGGTACGAAGTCTGCCAGATACTCAAAAGCAACGAACAGTCGAAAGACATTCCAATCATATTTATCACCGGACAAAATGACGCCGAAAGCATCCTAAAAGGCTTCGAAGCCGGCGCCATCGACTACATCACCAAACCCTTTAATATTCTGGAGCTGAAAGCCCGGGTTAAAACCCAGCTATCCATAAAAATGGCGCGGGATCAGAACCAACGGCTGATGAATAAGATACGAACGGTAAACAAAAAATTAACCGATAGTATTGAATATGCCCAAAAGATTCAGAATGCCAGCCTGCCTTCCAAAGAGTTTCTAAACAGGATATTGCCCGAACACTTTATCCTTTTAAAACCCAGAGACATTGTTAGTGGCGATTTCTATTGGGCTGAACAGGCCGGCGATAAACTCATCATCGTATCGGCCGACTGCACCGGTCATGGCGTGCCCGGAGCCTTTATGAGCATGTTTGGCGTTGCCTACCTCCACGAAATAGTTGGCAAAAATGGCATCCATCAACCTGCCGAAATAATCAATGAACTGCGACGCATAGTAATTTCGTCCCTGCGGCAAGACGAAGATAGCGAAGTGAAAGATGGCATGGACATTAGTATTGTAGCCATCGACACCCAAAAACATGAAATTGAATTTGCCGGTGCCTTTAACGACATGCTGCTGGTGCGCGACCAACAAATGACCATTTACGAAGCGGATCATATGCCGGTATCTATTGGTGAAATCAATCAGCCGTACACAAACCATGTAGTCCCCTACAAAACAGGCGATTGCATTTACCTGTATACAGATGGATTTCCTTCGCAGTTTGGCGGACCTAATGACAAAAAACTCATGCAAAAAGGCTTTCGAAACATGCTGCTAGAAAACCATCACTATACCATGCAGGAACAGTTGAATATCTTCAGCAACTTCTTCGATATGTGGAAGGGCATTAACGACCAGATTGATGATGTGCTGGTTATTGGAATAAGATTATAAAACATACGAAAAACTCCACTTAAACAGAAGATAAGTTCCTGTAATAATTACAAATATGTATAACCAAACGAATTATTTGTAAATTAGGGGTTATTAATAACTAATAAACTCTAAACAATGGACTTTTCATCAAACCTGAAGGCCTTTACTGAAAGGGTGCTAACTCTCAAACCCAAGCTTCTTACAGAAGAAGCAACAAAAAATGGCCTCATCATGCCTTTCATACAGTTACTTGGTTATGATGTTTTTAACCCAATGGAAGTAATTCCTGAATTTATAGCTGATATAGGCACAAAGAAAGGAGAAAAGGTGGACTACGCCATCCTTCAGGAAAATAACCCAATAATGATAATTGAATGTAAGCATTGGCAAGAAAATCTTAGTGTACATAACTCTCAACTCCACAGATATTTTCATGTAACAAAAGCAAGATTTGGTTTACTTACAAATGGCGCAGAGTATCGCTTCTATACTGACTTGGAGGAATCCAACAAAATGGACTCAGAACCCTTTCTTGTTATTGATTTTGAAAACATTAAAGATTTTGAGATTAACGAACTCAAGAAATTTCAAAAATCAAATTTCGATATAGATAAAATAATTGATAGTGCCAGTGAACTGAAGTATTCATCAGCAATAAAGGAAATACTGGAAAAAGAACTTAACGAACCATCTGAAGAGTTCGTAAGATTTTTTGGTAAACAAATTTACTCAGGTAAAATTACTGCAAAAGTACTTGAACAATTAACTAACATTGTAAAAAAAGCAACTAATCAATCCATAAAAGAAATTGTTAACGAGAGGCTACATGCCGCGTTAAAAAAAGAGGAAGAAACGACCATCGAAACAGAGGAAAAGGTGGAAGAAAATAAAGTTTTAACAACAGAGGAAGAAATTGAGGGCTATCACATAGTAAGATCAATTGTTAGAACCAAAATAGAAGCTGAAAGAGTTGTATTCAGAGACACACAGTCCTATTTTGGGATTCTCGTCGATGACAATAATAGAAAACCGATTTGCAGACTGCACTTAAACGGTAACAAAAAGTACATTGGTATTTTTGATGAAAACAAAAAGGAGGAACGCATACAACTTAACAACCTTGATGAAATCTACAACTTCTCTGATAAATTAATTGACACTGTATTACGTCATCTAAATTAAAAACAAAGCAGTCTTTTTAGGCTGCTTTTTAAATATATAAAACACCAGTCCTCAGTAAGCTAATTTTCATTATCTTTGCCCCGTATTTAAAGTACCAACAGTTCGCAACCATCCTGTTTTCACACAATGTTTTACCAAACAACACTATCACCTATTTTACAGATACTTATGAGTATATTTGTATTTAACAATAACCATAAATACCCTTTGAGATAGGTGTAGAACAGGTACAGTGTGCAGGTAATATGTGCAGGTAAAATAATATTAACATCTATGGCTTCATTAAAACTAAGAGGGAATTCTATTTACGTAGTTCAGTATGTTGGTAATGATTCTGTAAGAAAATCAACTGGGATTAAGATTCGTAATGCCAAAGATTGGGACTCAGCTAAGAACTTTCCAGTTTACAAAGCAAAAAACGAGAAAGGGGAAAGAATAGGCCCCAAATTGAGCTTGTTCTTAGACATGATGAATCAGGCATTTGAACAAGCTAAGAGCGGCGGTCATATAGGAGTAGCAATGCGCTACGAAGAACTTGTAAGAATCTCTGAGAATAAAAAAATCAAACCAGATGATTTCCTATTCAATTATTGGGATAAACATATTAATTACCTCACAAACAAACCTAATCCTACCAGGGGAGTTAAGCAGTACATCCTAACAAAGAAACACTTTCAAAGATACTTTTCTCAAAAAAATATCAACCCTACATTCCAGGACATAGATGTTAGCTTCTACCGTGAATTCCTTGTATGGATGGCAAATCAGAATTGTTTAGACCGAAATGGCGAACCCACCAATAAGAGATATAGCAATAACTATATCATGGACCAAATCAAGATATTAAAAACCGTAATGAATGCGGCATTAACAGAAGGAAAGCACAACAATACCAGCTTTAAATCATTTCAGCGCAATTATGATGCCCCTAAAGATGATGTCATCTACCTCACTCCAGAAGAAATCAACACCATAAAAGCACTTAATCTTACTGGCGTACAAGATGTGGTCAGAGATTATTTTATAATTGGCTGTTATACTGCACTCAGGTGGTCAGATTGGAATAAAGCAATCCCGACAAATGTAAAAGATGGATACTTAGTCATCCGAACTCAAAAAACATCCGGTAAAATTTCTATACCAATCGCTAAGACAGTTCAGGACATTTGGGACAAGTGGGGCGATGACATTCCAAAGCGACCAGCAAACCCCATCGTCAATAAAATCTTAAAGGATATTGCAGCAATGGCAAAGCTACCAAAACCATCACAAGTAAGTTCTCATACCGCACGGCGTTCATTCGCCACTAACCTAATTAAAGAAGGAGCTAATCCATACGACGTAATGATGATTACAGGCCATACAACTTTGGCAAACTTTGAAAAGTACATCAGGATATCCATACAAGAAGGTGTAAAAAGATTGGCAGGACACAGGTACTTCACATAAAGTAAGTAAGACATCAGATATCTATCCAACTAAACTCCCTAGTAGTTGAAAAGATGAATGGAATAACATAAAGTATTAGAATATATGACAAAACAAACACAAGCTCCCAAGTTTTAAGAATAAAAGCTTGCTCCTTAATCCAACCAACAACCAGTCGAACAATAACAACAAGTAATAGAAGAATGGAAACAACATTAGTCAAAAACGTTTTATCTGATTTCACTAAGAACATCTCCTCAAATCCTAATCCATTTCGAGCCCCCTTAACCCTACCATTCAAAGACCACGATGCCTTCCCTGGGGATGAATATGTTACCCTTGCCTTAAAGCCATCATCCTCCTCCAAAGCATCATCTCCAACAAATTTAAACTCAACAAGGCGAGTAGAATCCTCATTAACAATCTTATAATCAACTTTTATATCTTTTCGGCTTACCTGAACTATTTTAACGTCATATATTTCAACTTCACCCGACTTTGACTCAAAAGTAATAGGAAAACTATCTGTGAAGTCACTATAATCCACAAAAACCTCCCCATCATTCCAAACGGTTAGATATGTTTGTTTAATATTATCAAGCTCCTTTTTCTTCCAAAAGAAGCGAAAGTCCCTATCAAGTTCTCCTCCATCAGCTAGCACGCGCTCAGCACCCACACTATACGACGGAACTTTTTCACTAACAGACATATACGGAATACCTCCAAGCACAATCGCGAAAACCAATGCAAAAATTGGAGAACGCAACACAACAACTACCTTATTAAACGACTTCCTCGTTAGCCTCATTACTTTCAAATTTACTTGCTTTAACAATCGTATACCGCTTAACTTGATTTTGTTTATCATTGATTACTCGCGCTGTAATTAGAATTTTACTCACTTCATAATCATTGGCAGAGGATTGATATAGTGACCATTTTATTATAGATTCTTGTAAGAGCGTTAATTCTTTTCTATCAATATTAAAAGGAATCGTTCTATTTAATTCATCCACATATATCCTTCCGTAACCTGTAATAATATTATATTTTGTAACATTCCCTTTTATACCACTTCTGCGACCGACCTCATTGATTGAACTAACAAACTCCTTAGTATTAAAGTCAAACTGAATGACCTTACCTACCCGAGGTCTACGAACTTGAATCTTCATATCTGAATCTCTAGTTATGGGTCGATGCATTTGCTGCAAAGGTTTTTCCAGCACATCACACAATGCTAAATCAATCAAATCATTCTTCTCTATTATCTTCTTAACCGTAGGATTAGTGGGTTGTACATCTTGACCGGTTGCTATTTTCCATGAGTACTCAAGCATAGCATAGAAAGCAGAAGCAATAACACTTCCTCCAATTGCCACAACTGCAGGATCACCAAACACAACAGAGACAGTCTCGATGAAGCTCCCTTTCTTTGGGGGATGTAAAAATGTTTTAACATCTGGCACACTTGCACCCTTTACTCTCACATCCCCTTTGGTTACAAGCGTATGCGCTGTAATATTTAATGCTTTGGCTAGACCTAGTATTGAGGTACTTGCATCATATAAACTAAGCTTATTTTGTTCGGCATCCCCACCAGTATACCGTATATCAAACGTCAATTCTTTTTCAATCATATGTACTAAAAAATGAGACACTTCAAATTAAATAACACTAAAACATCTCCATAAAAGTACATAATTATATGCATTTTCATAAGCCGCTAAACAAAAACACCTTCACTATATGCCTTTGTGTTTAATACACCTGCTACAATTAATAACGAAATAGCTCCATTTTCATGTCAATCATGAATAAAAAACTGCATTATGACATCATTTATTAACACAAAGAATGGATTTATATACATTACTCATTGGTTGGATGAGAATGTATTGCGACTCTCCACTCGGATGAAGGTTGATAAGAAACAATGGAATTCAAAAAAACAACGTCCCAAAAACAAATCACTGCATTACAACGGCATCAATGTTAATTCTGAGCTTGGTAGGCTTGAAAATGCAATGAATGAGGCGGTCAATTACCTTCACATCAATAATCAACTAAGCAAGTCAAACCTCAAATTAAAGTACTTAGAGCTGATAGGTAAAGCACCTAAAACACGCTTTATAGAGTATCATTTTTTAAGTTACTTCAAGGAAGTGACCGATGTTAGCTTCATCCAAAACAAGTCAAATTATGCTACTCTAAATAACTCATTTCAGCTCTTAAAGTCCTACTTCAAAAAGAAAAAGCCAGGCTTTGAAGAAATAAATATGGGCTTTTACGAAAGCTATAATAGCTGGTTAAAGAACCGAAAGGCATTGAATAGAAATGGTACTGAAACTGACCGATTCTTATCCGCAAATTACATTTCTATTCAGTGGAAAAACATCAAAGCGGTAATGAATAAGGCAGCAATGGAAGGATTACACAAGAATGAGGATTACAAGCGGTTTGTAAGAAGAAATGGGAGCTCTGAAAAGGTATATCTCAATCTGGATGAATTGGATTGCATCAAGAACCTCACTTTAAAAGGACTAGAAGAGATTGTATGTGATTGGTTCCTCATTGGAGCGTTTACCGGATTACGCTATTCAGATTGGAGCAAGGTTAATTTACACACTGAAACGGATGGAGTAATGTCTATCAGCACAACAAAGACAAAGACAGTAGCACGCATTCCCATTCATCCAATTGTAAAGCAGTTAAAGTGTAAATACAAGGACAATCTTCCTGCTTTGCCTCCTATTCAGACGGTAAATGCCGTTATCAAACAGATTGCTAAAAAGGCTGGCATTGATACAATGATTGATGTTGAGGAATTGCGTGGTGGCGAACTTACCCACAGAAAGATTCCCAAATACAGACTCATCGCTTCACACACAGCTAGACGTTCGTTAGCAACTAACTTGCTAAAAAGCGGCTCAGCACCTGTTGATATAATGAAGATAACAGGTCATAAGACACTTGCATCTTTCGAACGTTATATTCGAATAAGTGAACAAGAATCAATTGGCAGGTTAAAGAAGTCAGCATTCTTTCAAGGGGATTAACTTCCCTTGTTTGTTAATCACGAAATGGTTCAAAATTACCGTTACGTCCGTGGAGAAAAAAACAAAGCATGCCCATTGCTTAAATAAATCCTCAGGGCGGAGGTAGTTGAAATGAAGAAAATCAAAACTGAATTAGCAGAAGTAAAGGTGTCATATAGCACCAGCATTAAAGCAGCAGATAGAAAGAAAGTGACATGTTCAAATGATGTAGCTGACCTATTCCGTAACTTGTGGAGCATTGATATTGAACTAAAAGAAGCAGTCTATCTATTACTACTCAACCGAGCCAACAAGGTACTTGGTTATCACTTACTATCAATTGGAGGTTTATCGGGTTGTATAATGGACATTCGATTAATATATCAGGTCGGATTGCTCTGCAACGCATCGTCAATCATCATTGCCCATAATCATCCATCAGGAAACACAGAGCCGAGCGAAGTAGATAAAAGGATTACCCAAAAGCTAAAAAGGGCGGGCGAGACCATGGATATTGCTTTGCTTGACCATCTTATCATTACCAATGAATCGTATTATTCGTTTGCAGATGAAGGGATGATTTAACATAGATTTGTATATTCGAATATTCTAACTTAAAATCAAGTCAAAATGAAAAACACACTATTCTTACTGGCTATTATTTGCTCTATCCTGTATTCATGCTCTAAAGACAGCGCAGAAGAACCACAACAAGCTGAAACAACAGTAACAGATGTTGATAATAACACCTATGAAACGGTCATCATTGGTGAGCAGATATGGATGACGGAGAATTTAAAAGCATCTAAGCTTAACGATGGAACTTCCATTCCTTTGGTAGAAATTAGTGAGGACAACATTACCTACCCAGCCTATAGTTTTTACAAAGATGATATCAATTACAAAGATATCTATGGTCCTATGTACAACTGGAAGACTGTTGAAACAGGTAAGTTATGCCCCGACGGCTGGCGAGTACCAACAAAGCAGGATTGGACCATCTTAATAGATTATGTAGGCGGTGATGATGTAGCAAGCAGTAAACTAAGGGAAGTTGGAACATTACATTGGAATAACCCCAATGATGGCGCAACAGATGAATACGGTTTTACTGCGTTACCGGGAGGTTATAATAGTCACGGTGGCTCTAATTACATTGGCGAATGGGCTAAATTTTGGTCATCAACACAACATGAGTCTTATCAGGATGAGTCTTATAGCATTGTCTTCGAAGAAACCCGTATGTTTTATACCGAAAGTGATAAGGAGTTAGCTTACCTTAATGTTCGGTGTATGAAAGACAAGTGATGAATCAATCATTAGTTGAAGTTGAATTTGATAAGAGAAGAAAACAGAGCGAGTACACTGAAGCCATAGTTTGGTGACTTTAACGTACTCGCTTAATTCTTATCATCTATATAATGATTGTTCGTCAAACAGCTTGCCTATCACTAATAAGCCCCCGGCTGAAAGGTGTTGGGAAGTGAAAAAACTGACAAAGAACACCCCACCCCTTTGGAAAGACGCATAAAAAATGGGCATTTCAGACCAAATTTCAGACTAAATCTGCTTACTGACTGTAATACCCACACATTTTCAGTAATTTACTGATTATCTTCACAACCTAATTGGTTCTGAATCTCATATTAGAATCTTTTCACAGAGTAATGACTGATTTTGTAAACTATTAGACATCTATAGTTTCATCAGAATCGTTCACACTCTTCGCCTCATCTTCATCATTAACAACCACTTTGGCTTTATAATCTGGCTTGTTAATATCTCTTGTATCCGAAACATCATTGAATATCGATGAAGGATTTAATATCCTGTGCTTCGTAGTTCCAAACCGCTCAGCAATCCGCTGAATACAACCTTGAACACCATGCTTATCTAATGCATTATTCAATCGATTTAAATCTCTTAAATTAGGTTTGTAATGAGAAATGTCAGCACCGTTTTTGATATTTAAATAATGTACAGAGTAGTAAAGCATATGAGCGTCCGATTCCCACCCATCTTCTGCATCAGCTTCAGCAAACGATTTAAAAACAGAGGCACATTCAGCTATCTCAGGGAAAGAGTCCGGCACATGATTAAATGAGCCGGTAGTACTAGTATTATTAGGTGTATCTGTACTAGGTAGTACCTCGTTTTCGGAAATCTCAAAATCAGGTTTTCGTCCAAATGTAGTTGTAAGTACACTTTTATCTAATTTCTCGTAGATTGAATAATCAGTGCCTCTCTTAAGGTTGCCATGCCTCTTATCTTTTGATATAATATACCCTGCTTCTTCTAGTTTTTCCCAAGCCGCATAGAAACGTGACTTTCCAACTCCGAAGTATTCGTTACTGTTTTTAGCCAAGTAGTTTTTATTGATTACATAGTCACTACTTCTATTCAGTAACCAAACAAGTAAACCTAAGGATGCAATATCCATTCCTGAATTGATTGTTTCTGCATCCATAAGCAAAAAAGGATTCTCAGTACCTCTTAATTCATTTTTCACAGTGTAGTATTGGGTTGTATTGTTGGTTTTCATAACTTCTTAGTCTTGAAATTGGTTTAGTTGTCAATGATTATCTTTCTAATTATGCGCTTCTTAACTCTATTACGGAAAGCTCTGCTACCTATTCCACAGGCAAAGCAAAGCTCTTTCATATTCATATAGTTTTCCCCGTTGTAAAGGTAGTAATGCTTTTGTTTACCTTTGCCTTGAAAAAGAGTCTTAGTAGTTGAATTTTCATTCATCAGAGTAATCCCCCCTATCTAAAGCTTCTCTAAACTCATCAACAACCGCACACAATCTGCGGTCTTCAATTCGTTCTTCCGCCCAGCCTTTTAATACAGCATGAGCCATCACCCAGATAGGAGCATTAAACTCTTCGGCTTGTAAGACAAGCTCATTGTAAATGTCATTTGTAATTGGTACTTCTAATTTCATAGTTGTTGTTAATTTGGTTTGTGATATGGTTACATTAGGGCTTGACACCCCTCCCATCGAAGAGAACTCCTCGGTTACTCTGACGTTTCAGATTTAAAACATTGTAGTTGAGTTTTGCTTTATATCAAATCAAATCAATAAGTAAATTTGTTGTATATTTGCGCATGTAAGATTGAATACTGTGAGCAATCATACACAGCAACCTACACAGTGCAAAATAACACAAACGTAAGTTGCTGGAATTAAATATTTTACAGTCAACAGTTCGCAACCATCCTGTTGTAAAATAAAACTAGGAGACAAAAACCATTTAATGGTAGCAACAGCCGTTGCTGCTATTCTTCTGTTTTATTACACCGTTGATTGCTGCTGTTTAAGTTTATAAACATGAAAAAAGCAGTCGTATTATTATCCGGGGGATTAGATTCTGCGGTGGCCTTATACCTGGCGAAAAGCCAAGGTTTTGAGCTACATCCCATATCGTTTGATTACGGACAACGCCACCATCGCGAGTTAGATGCGGCCAAAGCCATTTCAAAAGCCGTTGGAGTGGCCAACCATCAAATTGTGACTTTAAAGCTCGATAAGTGGGGTGGCTCCTCTCTAACAGACAGCCAGCTAGAGGTGGAAGATGGCAATGTAGACAGAACAGATATCCCCGTTACTTACGTTCCGGCCCGCAATATGGTATTTCTCTCTGTAGCAGCCTCTTTAGCTGAAGCCATTGGTGCCCAAGATATTTTTATCGGCGTGAGCGAAGTGGACTACTCAGGTTATGTTGACTGCCGCCAGGAATTTATCGACAGTATGGAAAAGGCCATCAACATGGGCACTGTTATGGGCGCCGAAAAGAACATGCCCATCAAAATACATGCACCCTTTGTTCATAAAACCAAAGCCGAAGAAATACAACTGGGCGCGCAACTTGGTGTTGACTTCGGTTTGACATGGAGTTGCTACCGGGGCGGAGAAAAACCCTGTGGCACATGCGACAGTTGCCTACTAAGAGCCAAGGCGTTTGCCGAAGCTGGAGTAATAGATACAGCCTTATAAAACCTGAAGCAGAGAAGATAATGGAGAAGTTGGTATTAGCCAAAGAAGGTGTTTTTCCGGTAGTGAAAAATCACAAGGGTGAACAGATGCCGGAGGCACCAAAAACGGAATTACAGATACCCGGCACAATTCAGGGCGAAGGAAAACTGGCAGGCGTGCCCTCACTATTTGTGCGCTTGTCGAGTTGTAATTTACGCTGCATCTGGCAAATGGAAGATGGCAGTTTTTGCCGTTGCGACACAACCTATGCCTCCTTTCATCCCGATGAAATTATTGAGTTAAGTACTGATGAAGTATTTAACTGGATTAAGCACAACCTGGGCCATTTGCGACACGTGGTCATAAGTGGTGGCGAACCATTGCTTCAAAAACGGGCATTGGCACCCCTTTGTCAAAAACTTAAGGAAGAGCTAAAGGTGCATATAACTATTGAGTCGAACGGCACCATTTTCGATGCCAATGTGGCGCAGTGGGTCGACCTGTTTAGCCTCTCGCCTAAACTAAGCAACTCCGTACCAAGCCCTGAAAAATTGGCGGCCTACCAGCTGACGGAGGCTGGCCCCTATAAGTTTCATAACCAGAAACGCAGAAATATTGAAGTGCTGCAATCGTATATTGATTTATGCAACAGCAGTGATAAGGAGCTACAACTAAAATTTGTGGTGGGCAAATCAGATGATTATCTGGAAATTAAATCGGACTACCTGGCAGTATTAACAGACTGGAAAGCTGATGACATCATGCTAATGCCTTTAGGCACCACACAAGAAGAAGTTGGCAAGTCGGTGCCATTGGTATTGAAGATGACTATTGAAAATGGCTGGCGTTTTTGTCCACGTGTGCACATTGATTTGTTTGGAAGCAAATCGGGAGTTTAAAAAGTTACACAAAGCCACTAGTACTTAGTAAAAACCAACATTAGCAAGTAGGATAATGAATGAAGATAAATTTTTAGGCAAGCAGGTCGCTTATCCTCAACAATATGCGCCTGATATGTTAGTGGCGGTGCCCCGTCACTTCAATCGCACTCAATACCAGCTGCACGAAAACAGCTTACCATTTATTGGTTTTGATACCTGGCATGCCTACGAACTGAGTTTCCTAACCAATAAAGGCCTGCCCGTTACAGGCCTGCTAAAAGTGGTTTATCCGGCTACCAATAAAAGCATTGTTGAAAGTAAATCATTTAAACTATACCTCAACTCCTTTAACATGCACCGCTTTGGTGACACAGCAAAAGAGGGGTTGAATGAGGTACTGTTCACCATAAAAAAAGACTTAAGCCAATTGCTCGAAACAGATGTGAAACTTCATTTTTTTAATCATGAAGACGCATCTGCCGGATACGATTTTAAAGACTTCCAACTTTTGGAAGATAGCGTTCCGGCTGATGATATGGAGTTTACCCATTTCAATGAACATCCCGCTTTACTTCAGGCATCGGACCAAAGTGGTGAACTTAAAATAGCTACACACCTGCTACGGAGCAACTGTAAAATAACCAATCAGCCCGATTGGGGCAGTGCCTACATCTACATAAAAGGTCAGCACCTTCCACAACTTAGTAATCTGCTGCAATACATGGTATCCATCCGTAACGAAAACCATTTTCATGAAGAAATCTGCGAGATGATTTATAAGCGTTTATGGGACCAGTTCTCCCCTGATGAATTAGCAGTAACTTGCATTTACACCCGTCGAGGTGGGATTGATATTTGCCCGGTTCGTGTTAGTCATGAACGGCTGCTGCCAACGCATCTGGTGAATGCTTCGGCTTTATCAGACAAGCTGCTCAGACAGTAGTTCCAATCGTAAATAATGCGTAATAAGAAAAGCAGCCAGATGCACTCATAGCACATCTGACTGCTCTTAAAATACCTTCTATTGGCAGTCCACCTCACTGCCTACACATTCTACTCATTGGCTGCAGCGTTGCGCCACCTCCATTCTGTGCTTATCCAATCAATTCGGTTTTTAAATTGGTTGTGAAAGCGGTGTTGTCAGCTATAGGACAACGCTTTTCAATTGCGTGCAAGTAGGCTCTTTTCTCCTCGGTCGTCATATCCGCATCAATCTCTACGAAAGTTCTTATTTCGACAAAACCGGCACGTCCCTCCTCTGTTTTACCCAGCAAGAAATCCTTATCAATATCTCCTTCCAATTGAACGCTAATACCTCTAACTGGCAGACGTTGCTGATTAGCAATTATTCGACCAATTGCACAAATACAGGCCGGTATCGAAGATAAATAAATCTCCATAGGATTAGGTCCTTCATCGGTACCGACCGGTTTTGGTTGATCAACCACAAAGTTATGTGAGCATTGTATTTCAGTGCGAAAGCCTTTGTCCATCTTGGCTCCCACTTTTAATGTTGAAAGTGCCATAATACATTGTATTTTTAAATATTTAGCTGACACAAAGCTACATTTAATTATGAACTTATGTTCATTTCAGGCCCTTTATTATCCCTGACTTTTAACAGCTTTTGGCCCAAGCTCAATCACTTCCATATCTTTAATCTGCTCGCCATCAATTGCGAAACGCAAGGCCGTTCGAACCGCATGAAAACCTGATATACCAGCAGCTCCCGGATTTAAATGCAATAATTCGAGTTGCTTATCGTACATCACTTTCAGTATGTGAGAGTGGCCGCTGATAAACAACTTTGGCGGCCTGCTATAGAGTGTGGCTTTCACCATATTATCATACTTACCAGGATACCCTCCGATATGAGTCATCCACACCTCCACCTCTTCGCACTTAAAACGCTCATGAGCCTTCAGCTCCTGTCTGATAGTTGTTCCGTCGATATTCCCATAGACCGCCCGCACTTTTTTTAGCTTTCGCAGCTCGTCGAGCACCCGAATATCACCAATATCGCCTGCATGCCATATCTCATCCACATCTTTAAATAACTCACTAAATCGCTCATCCAGATACGAATGCGTATCTGACATTAATCCTATTCTGATCATAGTCCTTCTGAAATGTGATAAATCATTGTCAAATCTACCCTATTTTTAATATTTTTAAGCAAGAAGATGAAATAGACTATGCCACTCGAACAACAGTTTTTCAATCGTGATATCAGCTGGCTTTCTTTCAACCACAGGGTACTGGAAGAGGCAAAAGATACAAATTTACCTTTATTTGAAAGGCTAAAGTTTTTGGCAATCTACTCCAACAACCTGGATGAGTTTTATAAAGTGCGTGTTGCCGAATATCGCAATGCAACGCTGCACCCTGAAAGCTATCCGGACATTCCCGATGCCAAAGGAGTGCTGGAGGAAATCAATACCATTGTTGGGCAACACTGGATGGAATACAGCCATGTCTTTAAAGGCCAGATACTGCCATTGATGGAAGAAAAAGGCATTGTGCTGCACCTGGACGGGTACTCCAATAAACCCGAGCACATGCAGTTTATCGATGATTTTTTCAACACGGAACTCATCCCCTACTGTCAGCCTGTTTTGCTCAATAAGGGCACCAAGAGCTTCATGCGGGATAACCGTCTCTACCTGGCTGTTAAACTGTATCGAAAAAAGAAGAAAGACGCAGATAGATACAAAAAACGAAAGGCGCGCTATGCCCTTATTAAAGTGCCCACAAATGATCATCCCCGTTTTATCAAACTGCCTCAGGTTGATAACCAGCACCACTTCATGTTTCTGGATGATGCCTTGAGGTATGGTTTACCAGAATTATTCCCCGGCTATGACGTAGTGGGAAGCTGGGGCGTGAAAATTGCCCGCAACGCCGATTTAGGTATTGAAGATGAATTTTGGGGTGATTTGGTAGAAAAAATAAGAAAGAACCTGGCATTACGCAAAACAGGTACACCAGCTGGATTACACCACGACCGGGCGATCCCTCTGGATGTATTGGATTTTTTAATGAAATCATTTGATATTAAGCCCATAGAACTGGTTGAAACAGGCAGTTACCAAAACCTGCACGACTTCTTTTCCTTTCCCAACCCCTATGCACCAAATCTTGAGTGGCAGGCACCGAAGCCCATTAAGCCATTTGAGCTCGAAGAGGCCGGTTCAATGTTTGAGGCCATCAAACGAAAAGAGCGCGTGTTGCACTACCCTTACCACTCGTTTGACTATGTCATCCAGTTTTTAAGAGAGGCTGCCACCGATGACAAAGTGGATGAGATTAAGGTGACGCAGTACCGTGTTGCCAGTAACTCAGAGGTAGTTGGTGCATTAATTTTTGCGGCCCATAACAAAAAGAAGGTCACCGTTTTTGTGGAGGTGAAAGCCAGGTTTGACGAGGAAAACAACCTGTATTTTGCCCGCCAAATGGAGAAAGCCGGCATCAAGATAATCTACAGTATACCCGGACTGAAAGTACATGCTAAAATGGCCTTAGCCATTCGCCGATCCAATGGCGTACGCAAACGTTCTTTTGCCTACTTAAGTACGGGTAATTTTAATGAGAAAACGGCCAGGCTATATGCCGATCATGGCTTTTTTACGTGTAATGATGCCTACCTCGATGACATGGAAGCCCTCTTTAATTACCTCGAGGACCAAAGTGTGAAACCTAAGCTCAATAAGCTGTTAATAACGCAAATCAACCTGCGCAAGCAGATAATGAAACGCATTAACCGCGAAATTGAACTGGCCAAAAGTGGCAGGGAAGGCTATATCCTTTTGAAGATGAATGGCATTCAGAACAAAAACCTTATCAGTAAGCTTTATGAGGCGAGCCAGGCCGGCGTTAAAATTGATTTAATTGTCAGAGGCATCTGTTGTTTGGTTCCCAATCAACCCTACAGCGCCAACATCCGGGTTTTGCGATTAGTAGACAGCTATCTGGAGCACGCCCGCATTTGGGTATTTGGCAATAACAATGATACCGAAATGTTTTTATCATCGGCCGACTGGCTGAATCGCAATATCAACAGACGCATCGAAACAGCCTTTCCGATTGAACAGCCGGAACTAAAAGCAGAAATACTAACCATGCTGGAAATGCAACTAAGAGACAATGTAAAAGTTAGAAACATCGACGAGCACCTTAATAACGTGCGCGTTGAAAGCAATAAAAAACCATTGAGAGCTCAACAGGCATTTTACCAATATTTACTGCAACTTGATAAGATTGTGCGCAAAAATTCATAAAACAGACATTAACGAACGCAGCCATGAAAACACTGATATTAACCAGACATGCCAAAACGGAGCAACTTGCTTATAACAGTTCCAAAAGCGACTTTGAACGGGCTTTAAAACCCAGAGGTTTTAACGATGCCACCATAGTAGCGAGCGACATGGTGCAACGCCTTATTAAACCCGATTTACTCATTACAAGCACGGCCAAACGAGCAGAACAAACCACAGAAATATTCGCCGCTGCTTTTCACATTGATAAAAGCAGCGTTAAGCACGAACAATTTTTATACGACGGCTACACAACATCAGAACTGCTTAGTTATTTGGCACAATTCCGCGACCAGCATGAATGCATCATGATTGTTGGGCATAACCCGGAAATTGCCATGTCTGCCATCACCTTAACAGACAGCGACTACCTGCACTTTCCTACTACTGGTACCATTGCTATCGCATTTGATGCGATTAACTGGGAAGATATCAATGCACGGGAAGGTAAAATAAAGTGGTTTACCAGTCCGAAACTACTCAAATAAATCACCGTTTCTAAAACCTCCAAATTACAGAGTCTGTAGTTGTCTATCCTAACTTTAGAACCATTGGACTCACAAAACTAACAACCTGTCTGCGCAAAAAAAGGAACAAAACAAATCTTTGGTGCGCCACCTTCCCTTTCTAATATACGTCGACACCCTGCTTTTAAAGTGTCGATGAAACACAGCTGATTGGGCGTTATTTTTATTTTGTCTAAATAAAATATTTGCATATTTTTGCCCATATTACCAGTACTTACAATTGCAATAGCCATAATGAACAAAAAAATGCCGTTCAATGTGAACGGCATTTTTTATTTTTATATCGAATGTCTTCAGAATAACTCACTGAGGCCTTTTCAGCTTAAAACGTATACGTAATACGCCTTCAGCAAATGAAGTTGAGCCCATTATAAACTCTCCTACTTCTCTCGTATTACCTACATGCTCGCCTATGCATGGACACGCATCGTAATCACCTACTCTTACTATTCTAATTTTATCGCCTTCAGGAACATCTGGCAACCTGCTTAAATCAAACCATACAGAAGCTTCTTCACGCGTCACCACCTCCTCTGTAACATCTAACTGCCGCAAGAGTACCTCATTGACTTTTTGGTGTATTGCCTGCTCCTCATCGGCCGTTAAAGACCGCTTAAAATGGTAGTCGCACTTCGATTTCTTACGTTCCAGGTGATTGGAAAAAGAGCGATCACAAGCAAATAGCTGAACCATGGTCTGATTCAGCACATGCTCTGCGGTATGCATTTCTGGATTATAACTCTTCATGATTAAGAAATTACACCAGACCCAATGAGTTCATCACCATCGTACCAGGACGCAAACTGCCCGGCCGTAATACCCCTTTGCGGATCATCAAAAACCAGAAACATGCCATTTTCACGCAGGTGCAATACACCTTTTTGGAGAGGTTGACGGTAGCGGATTCTCAAATTTAATCGCCGCGATTCGCCAACCTGCATGGCCAAATCTTCGCGAACCCAATGAATTTCATCGGGCAAAATACGTAATACCTTTCGAAACAAACCCGGATGCTCTTTACCCATTCCGGCATACACCTGGTTGTATTCCACATTTGTGCCAATAATAAATAACGGCTCGGGAAAACCACCTATATTTAGTCCTTTACGCTGACCAATGGTATAAAAATGAGCGCCATTATGATCGCCGATTTTCTTTCCATATTTAGGATGGAAGGCATAAGCTTGCGATAACTCTTCCAAATCAGAATCAGCAGGATGAGCCCCCTCCGCTTTGCTCCAGTCGCGCTCAAACAGTTCACTCTCTTTATCAATAATAAAAACACGTCCTTTCTTAGGTTCGAGTTTTTGTTGCAGAAAAACGGGCAGGTCTACCTTGCCAACAAAACAGATGCCTTGCGAATCCTTTTTATGCGCTGTAATTAAATTAAGCTCATTGGCAATGCGCCTCACTTCGGGCTTAACAATGTCGCCAATCGGGAACAAAGCTTTGGCCAGTTGAGCCTGGCTTAGCTGACACAGGAAATAGCTCTGATCTTTATTATCATCACTTCCGGCCAGTAATCGATGCACCTCTTTACCGTCAATCTCAACGGTTTCTTTACGGCAGTAGTGTCCGGTCGCCACATAATCAGCACCCAGCTCCAGAGCTTTATCCATAAAGACATCGAACTTAATTTCCCGATTACAAAGCACATCCGGATTTGGAGTACGGCCTTTTTCATATTCAGCAAACATATAATCCACTACCCGCTGACGATAGAAATCGCTTAAGTCCACCGTGTGAAACGGAATTCCCAGTTTCATTGCTACGGCCTTGGCATCAAACTGATCATCGAGCCATGGACAATCGGCCTTTAGCACGCCGGTTGTATCGTGCCAGTTTTTCATAAACAGACCTATCACGTCATACCCTTGTTCCTTCAGGACATAAGCTGCAACACTGGAATCAACACCCCCTGACAGGCCAATTACGACTTTCTTTTTCTGCATCTAATAATCTCCTTTCTTGCAAATTAGCGCACAAAAATACGATTTTTTATTGACTAAGCAGAACCCATTAACTCTATTTAAATAGCACAAAAAAAGCCACTGCATACAAAATACAGCGGCCTTTCTATTTAGTACAAACAAATATTATACGTTGATCATCATTGGCATAAGCAACATCAGTTCATCTTCATCTTCCCCATTTTCAAACGGTAAAAGAATACCGGCTCTCGATGGATCCGAAAGTTCCAGAATGACATCTGTTGAGTTTAAGTTACCTAAAATATCAGCTAAAAACCCTGACTTAAAACCAATCTCCATGTCATCTCCTTCGTACTGGCAGCTTAAACGCTCGTGAGCCGAAATACTGAAATCGATGTCCTGTGCCGACACCACCATCTCGCCTGACGTTAGCTTTAGCTTAACGAGGTTACTGGCTTGGTTGGAAAAAATGGACACGCGCCCTAAGGTATTATGAAACTCATTACGATCAATGATCACTTTATAAGGATTATCCTGCGGAATAACTGCATTGTAACTTGGGTAGTTACCTTCTACCAAGCGACACACCAATTTATAATTTGGCAAGGTGAAAAAGGCATTTTTATCATCAAATTCGATAACCACTTCACCACTTTCTTTTGGCAACACATTTTTTAATAACCCTGCTGGTTTTTTAGGCAGAATGAATGAAGCCGAAAAATCAGTTTTCGCATCTAGCCGCCTGTAACGAACCAGCTTATGAGAGTCAGAAGCCACAAACGTTAAGTTTTCTGGCGACAACTCCACCAAAATGCCATTCATTACCGGACGTAATTCATCATCGGCGGTGGCAAAGAGGGTTTTATTGATACCTGCCTCCAGTAGATCAACAGGCACCTGCAGGTTTGAACTTTTGTCAACATCCAGCTGCGGCAGCTCAGGGAAATCTGCTCCATCCTGCCCAACAATACTGAATTTACCCTTTTCCGTAATGATATTAACCCCGAAAGTATCCATGTTAATATCAAAGTTCAAAGGCTGCTCAGGAAATTTCTTTAATGTTTCCAACAATATGCGTGATGGCAAGGCGATGATTCCTTCTCCATCGGCGTTGTCCAGTTCCAGCGAAGTTACCATAGTAACCTCAAGATCCGATGCCGTTAGTACCAGCTTATTGTCTTTCAGGTCGAATAAAAAGTTATCGAGGATAGGCAATGTGCTTTTATTGCTAATCACACGACTAATAGCTTGCAGGTGCGCTAGTAATTCTGTACTGGAAACAACAAATTTCATATGATTATTCAGTTATTAGTTTTTATCAAATATATCAAAAAAACAGCTAATTAAACGTTTTCACCTGTTCTTTTAGATGAAACGATTCATAAGCTGCAAGATACTAAAAAACAGTGCTTATCAAAATAGTCTTCCAACTAACTTTTCAGTAGTTATTAACAGCCTTTTAAAATAATTTATCTTGCTTCAGCGTGCTAATATCACCTATCTCCCATAACGCCGATGGCGGAAATAAATGAATAAAACACAACACACAATTACGAGTAAAACAGGCACGGCTACGTTTAAAGATTTCCACCAAAGGGTGCCCTCAGCCAGCTTCTGCTTATCCAGCAAACGCAATGTGAGGTGACGACCTCTTAGTTGCATCCACCCCTCATCATCGCACAAATAATTTACCGCGTTGATAATAAAGTCTTTGTTGCCATACACCTGCTCGGAGCCTTCATCGAAGCCCAAGGGTAAAATTTGAGGATTGGCAGACTTAAAGCGCACCTGATTTCTAATAATATCTCCGTCGGCCACTACCATTAGCCGCGTCGCTTTACTTTCGGTTAGTACGCGCTTAACGGCCGATAAGCCTTCAGGCACCTGTCGATTCGTAAAAACCGATGGAAAGACACCTTCCTGAACCAAAGCCACGGTTTGGTAAGGCGCGTTAAACGCCTCCTGGCGGGGTGGTTTATTAATGTCAGCCATCGTAATAAACACGGGAGTTTGATTCACTTTAGTATATTGAGAGGAACGCAATAAAACCTGTCGCTGCAGTTTTAAGCCCACTCCCACCGTATCTATCGTTCCGGTAAAACCGCCTCTTACCAAGTTAATATTGCGCGTGACCGGATGATTTTGTGCTGAGGCCAATAAAGGACTATACAGCCACGGAACAGGCACTAGCTGAGGTGGCCCTTGCGGACGGGCATTCATTAGAATGCGACCGGCTTGAACATCTTCAATAAGCACCGGGTTTACCCTTACTCCATATTTAAAAAGTTGGTCATCCAAATTCACGTCGTTATACAACCCAATGGTTTGAGGAGCCTTTCGCAAGCTATCCAGCGTTACATTCACCGCATCAATCAGGTATAACAAGCGGCCACCCCGCATGAGGTACTGGTCCAGAACAAATTTATCTTTTTCTGAAAATGCTTTGGAAGGTTTGGCAATAATAACCAATTCGTAAGGATCCAGAACCGAAGCATCATTACCGATTTGCCCCCGTTCTACCTGATAGTATTCAGAGAGCGCATCGGTGGCTTCAATTACATCCAGCTCATCCAATTCGCCATGACCTTCTAAAAAAGCAATGCGCGGCTTATCTTCAACAGATAATCGCTTAAAGGCGTTCGTAAACTTGTACTCCAGACTTTCGATAGATATATTGATATTCTCTAATCCGCTGCGTGATGGCAAGTTCTCCAGTAAGTTGACGCCAATAATTCGCTCTTTGTAGTACACCAATGCGTATGGAAACACAAAGGACTGTATCTGACGACCATCTTCTGCTGTTTCAAAAACTGTTTGCGCTTCAAACCCATATTCAGCCAGTTCCTCAAGCAATGCTTTCTTTTCTTTAGCACTTTTTTCATCCGGATTAATGAACTCAAACTGCATACTGCGACCGGCTTCAGCTTTTAGCTCCTCCAGCATTTCTCTGGAGGCATTGGATAAACGACTAAACCCACTGTTTAAAGAGCCTTCGAGGTAAACCTTGACGTATAATTCTGAATCAAGATCCTGCATAAACTGCCGCGTTGTATTAGTGAGCGTATAGCGTTTTTCGGAGGTGAGATCGATGCGAAAAAACACTTGATGACTTAACCAGGCGATTGCAACCATACCGAAAAAAACAATCAGCAATTGAACCGCTTTATTAGAATGATTTAGACTTACACTCATAGGATACTATCAGAATTTATCGCCTTGAAGGCCGTAATGACATTTTGGTGATATACAGAAAGAAAAAAACGAGCGACGACAGATGCACAACATCCCGTGAATCGATTACCCCGCGACTTAAAGAACGGTAATGGCTATCAATACCAATGTAGCTGATGAGTTCGCGATAAGCCCCCAAACCAGGGAGAACAGCCAAAGAATCGAATCCGGAATAGAACATAAAACACAGTAACACCGCCAACACAAAAGCAACTATCTGATTATCGGTGAGTGACGAAGCGAACAGGCCAATCGCAACATAAACAGCTGCCAGAAAAGCAAGGCCAATATAAGATCCCCAGGTTCCTCCCATATCCAGGTTACCAGCAGGGTTGGCCAGGTGATATACGCTATACACAAAGATAAGCGTAGGCAACAAACTAATTAACACAACGGCCAAACCCGCCATAAATTTACCAATGACTATTTGCATAGTCGATATAGGGCGCGTGAGCAGCACATCCAATGTACCCATCTTTTTCTCATCGGCAAACAAGCGCATGCACACGGCCGGTACAAGAAAAAGATAAACCCAAGGTGCCAAATAAAACAAGGAGTCCAGTGTGGCATAACCACCATATAGGATGTTTAAATCATTGGGAATTACCCATAAAAACAAACCGGTGACGAGTAGAAAGACTGAAACAACCAGAGCACCGGTGATAGAACTAAAAAAAGTAACCAATTCTTTTTTAAATAGTGCTAACATCTGTTTAACTTTTATTCAACGGTTTATCTTCCTTTAAGGCTTCGAGCATTAGCTGCGCAGTGCGCGCACTGGAACCGGGACCACCCATCCGTTGATGCAACTCGGCATAATCTGCCAGCATCTGCTGCCGACGTTCCCCATCCTGCAACAACAAACCGAGCTCTTTTTCCAGCTTATCCAATGAAAAATCGCTCTGAAACAATTCAAGAACCGCTTCCTTATCGAGCACCAGATTAACCAATGAAATATAGGGCACTTTGATGAGTATCTTTTTGGCCACAAAATCGGTAAATCCACCGCCCCACATTTTGTAACACACAACCTGTGGACAGTCGAGTAATGCTGTTTCCAGCGTTGCAGTACCTGATGTAACCAAGGCTGCGCGAGCCTGCTGCAGCAGCTGATAGGTCTGCCCAGAAACAACCGCTACGTCTTTGTTTTTAATATAGGGCTGATACTCTTCCACAGAAAAAGAGGGAGCGCCTGCAATTACAAACTGATAATCTGGAAACTTTTCGACCATTTGCAACATATCGGGCAAGTTATAGCTGATTTCCCCCTTTCGACTTCCGGCAAGCAATGCCACCTTTGGCCGACTATCCAACTGGTTGCGTTCTATGAAAGCTTCGAAAGACTCCCCTTTATTGGCCCGGTTATCAATCGCATCCAATACCGGATTCCCACTATACTGTACCTCTACGCCGTGCTCTTCAAAGAACTTGGTCTCAAAAGGCAGAATGGTAAACATCCGATCAACGGTTGCTTTGATCTTTTTAACGCGTTTCTGGTTCCAGGCCCAAATTTTTGGAGAGATATAATAATAAACCAGCACATTGTGTGCATGAGCAAACTTTGCCATCCGCAGGTTAAAGCCGGCATAATCAACAAGTATCAGCACATCGGGCTGGTAGTTTAGCAAATCATCCTGACACAGCTTGAAATTCTTTTTTATCGAGTTCAGGTTCATCAATACATCCCAAAGCCCCATAACAGCGGTGTCCTTGTAATGACGAACAAGGATTCCCCCCTGCTCTTTCATTAAATCGCCTCCCCAATACCTGAAATCGGCATTGGCATCCTGAGCTTTAAAAGCTTTCATCAGGTTAGAAGCATGTAAATCGCCTGAAGCTTCACCCGCAATGATATAATAACGCATACGGTGTTGTGTTTTTTATAATAAAAATCTAAGGACAATCACAAGAATTGCATACAATACTGTGGCTGTAACAATGCCCCGGGCCGCCAGCAATCGCTCTTTATTTATGGCAATAAGGAAGACCACTAAATTTGGCAGCACACTGATGCTTAAAAGCTTGCCAATACTTCCCATTTTAACCATCTGATGCACAAATGGCCAAAACATTAAATCGCCCCGATATAGAAAATAATACAAAGCGAATGACATAACAATGGGCAGTATAAGTCCCACCAGCATCCCGACATACAACTTGTTACACTTACAATTCATAACTTTGCTCCTTCATGTATGATAAAAGGTTAAAGTTGGTAGCATCCAACTGACAGGGAACGATTGATGCATATCCCTTATTGAGCATATACTCATCTGTATCTTTAGCTTCTGGCTCCAAGTTTTCAAAATGACCGGTCAACCAATAATAGTCTCGTCCCCGCGGATCTTGTCGCGAAACAAACTCCTCTACCCAACGACCTTTACTCTGACGCGCTACCCGGGCTCCTTTTACAGGGTTGATGTCGGGAATATTGACATTCAAATACGTTCCTTGAGGGAGCTTGTCAGAAAGCATTGACTTCACAACATGTTCGGCCACTTTCACTGCCTCTGTGAAATCAGCATCATGCTGATAATTCAGCAGGGAAAAGCCAACTGCAGGTATCTGATTAAGGGCGCCCTCTCGCGCTGCTCCAACAGTTCCTGAATAGTGCAGACTAATGCTGGAATTTGTTCCATGATTAATGCCCGAAACTAACAAATCTGGTTTCTTAGTTAGCAACACATTGAGCGCCAACTTAACACAGTCTACCGGCGTCCCATTAACCTTATATAACTTCAGCCCTTCCTTTTCTTTAACCAGCTTGGCATACAATGGGGTTTTAACCGTTATGGCATGCGACATGCCCGAATACGATTCGTTGGGCACCACTACCACCACCTCGGCAATAAGCTTTAACATCTTCACTAGTGCTTCCAGCCCCTTCGCTTTAATTCCATCATCATTGGTCACCAAAATCAATGGTTTTTCCTTCTCTGTTTTCAACATATATAGATTAATTTTAGCCTATCAAAGATAGATATAATCAACAATATCCAATAAACTATGCAGTCTAATTAGTTCGATTCTGCCGGCAATACCACAGAATAACATGCATGAAGCGCGTCTACACTCACCTCACATCCTCAGTAATTTAACTACAACATTCGGCCCAATAGATTATTGGAAAAATACAGACAAAAACAATCCGTATCGAACAGGTAAAATTACCCATATTTCGGACCTTACTCTATCAAAGATTGCTATTTTTTAGTGGCAACTAATCTAACACATAAAAAGACCTAATGCTAATAATCTCCTGTTTCAATCCTAAAAACACCTACTAATAATTAGTTTACAGCCCTCAAAATCATTACTTTTGTTTGCTCTTAAAAAAGAGGCTGCCGATACACATAATGTATCATTTTGATGTTCAACCTATAATGATTTTAGACGAATGAATATTTCATACAACTGGCTAAAAAACTACCTCAATATTGATTTAGCACCGGAAAAGGTATCTGAAATTCTAACCGACTTAGGACTCGAGGTTGGTGGCATGGAAGAAGTTCAATCAGTTAAAGGTGGATTAGAAGGCCTGGTAATTGGTGAAGTTTTAACTTGCGAAAAGCACCCTAACGCCGATAAGTTAAGTGTTACTACCGTTAACATTGGAGCTAACGAACCATTACCTATTGTATGTGGTGCGCCCAATGTTGCAGCCGGTCAGAAAGTAGTGGTTGCCACGGTTGGTACGGTATTGTATAGCGGTGACGAAAGCTTTTCCATCAAAAAATCTAAAATCAGGGGCGAACAATCGATGGGCATGATTTGCGCCGAAGATGAGATTGGACTTGGTGCCAGCCACGATGGCATAATGGTGCTCCCCGAGGATACAGTGCCTGGCACCTTGGCAAAAGATTACTTCCAAATTGAAAACGACATCGCCATTGAAGTTGACCTTACGCCTAACCGCGTTGATGGGGCATCTCACTATGGGGTAGCACGCGATCTGGCCGCATATCTGAAGCAGCATCAGGATGATGTGGAGTTAAGCCTGCCGGCGGTGGATGCTTTCAAAGCCGACAACAACAGTTATCCGGTAAAAGTAACGGTTGAAAACACTGAAGCATGTCCGCGCTACTGTGGTGTAACAATCAGCGATGTAACAGTAAAAGAATCGCCCGAATGGTTACAGAACCGCTTAAAAGCAATTGGCCTGAACCCCATTAACAACATTGTTGATGTAACCAACTTTGTACTGCATGAATTGGGTCAACCACTGCACGCGTTTGATGGTGATCAGATAGCCGGCAACGAGGTGATTGTAAAAACATTGCCCGACGGGACCCTTTTTGAAACACTTGATGAGGAGAAACGTGAGCTGTCAGACAAAGACCTGATGATATGCAATGCTAACGAAGGCATGTGCATAGCTGGCGTTTTTGGAGGCATCAAAAGCGGCGTTAGTGAAAAAACGAATAAAGTATTTCTTGAGAGTGCCTATTTCAACCCTGTTTGGGTGCGAAAAACGGCGAAACGCCATACTCTAAGCACCGATGCCAGCTTCCGTTTTGAGCGAGGAGTTGACCCAAATATGACGGTGTACGCACTTAAACGAGCAGCTTTGCTAATCAAAGAAGTGGCAGGAGGCAGTATATCGAGTGAGGTTATTGACATCTACCCAACAAAGATTGAAAATTTCACGGTAGACGTGAGCTATCGCAACATTGCCAGACTGATTGGCAAGACACTTTCCAATGATACGATCAAAAACATTTTAAGTGCATTGGAGATTGAGATAATCAACGAAACTGAAGAAGGTCTGAAGTTATCGGTGCCGCCTTACCGTGTAGATGTGCAGCGCGAAGCCGATGTAGTTGAGGAAATACTGCGGGTATATGGCTACAACAACATAGAAATGCCTTCCACCGTAAACAGCACAATTGTATACTCGCAAAAGCCTGACGACCACAAATTAAAAAATCAATTGGCTAACCAGTTAATTGCCCAGGGTTTTTCGGAAATCATGTGTAATTCACTCACCAAAGCAGCTTACTACGAATCGCTGGAAAGCTACCCACGCCAAAGTGTTGTGGAACTGGCTAACCCGCTAAGCAACGATCTGAACGGCATGCGTCAAACATTGCTGTTTGGAGCTCTGGAGTCTATCGCTCACAATATTAACCGCCGCAACAGCGATTTAAAACTGTTTGAATTTGGCAATACTTACCATTTCAATACCGGTGGCGATAAAACAGATTTAAATAATTACAGTGAAGAGCAGCGACTGGCGCTATTTATGACAGGAAATAAGGCGGCAAGCAACTGGAACACTCCTGAGCAACAGGTTAGCTTCTTTGACCTTAAGAATCTGCTTGAGAATCTACTCCTGCGTCTTGGGCTCTCATTTGCCGACTTTAAAGAGGAAATGACGCAATCAGACCTGTTTACAGAAGGCATCAGCCTGATGCAGGGAGATAGTTCAGTCATTGATTTTGGCTTGGTTAACAGCAAACTGCTCAAATCATTTGATATTGACATGCCAGTTTATTTTGCTGAAATAAAATGGGACATTATCCTGAAGAAAAGCAGCAAGAAGACGGTAACCTATAAAGAAATATCTAAGTTCCCTGAGGTAAAAAGAGACTTGGCGCTCGTGCTTAATAAAGATGTTAAATTTGAGCAGGTAAAAGCCATTGCTCAAAAAACAGAAAAAAAATTACTGAAACGCATTTCACTGTTTGATGTATTTGAGGGAGAAAAGCTTGGTGCTGACAAGAAGTCATATGCGGTTAGCTTTATCCTTCAGGACGAAACTAAAACACTGAATGACAAGCAAATTGATAAGATTATGAATAAACTAATGAGCACATATGAAAAAGAATTAGGTGCTTTGATTAGAAAATAACATACTCGTTCATTTCGAACTGACTAAAAAAGGGTAGCGACAGTGTCGCTACCCTTTTTTAGTTAATCAATTCTATTCCTCTCTCTATTTATTTCAAAAAAAAGCTGCTCAACAATATTGAGCAGCCTATCTTATATTTTCACTACGACACTATTATTTGTCCGCCTTTAGCTTTTCAGCCATAGCAACACCCAGTTGCCAGCAAGCTTCATATTTATCTTCTTTCAAGGCATGCTTCTCTTCTACAGCCTCTGCGACCTCTTCCCACTTAAGAGTCTCAGCAATCTCGCGCAATTTTTTAACTGATGCACCCGCCCATGTAAACGAGCCTAAAACGCCATAGTAGTGATTAGTCACTCCCATGTGCTCCAGTTTAAGAGCCAACGCTTCCATATTAGGATGCAGTTCGTTACTGTATGTCGGGCTACCTAGAATTATACCTTTATATTTAAAAACATCGGAAATAATGTAGGATGGATGTGTCTTGCTTACGTCATAAACGCGCACATTTTTTATTCCGTTTTCTGCAATAGCTCGGGCAGTAACCTCAGCCATCTCCTCTGTGTTACCATACATAGATGCATAGGCTATCACTACACCTTCTTCGCCTTCATATTTACTCCACTGGTCATACATCTCCACCATTCGAGCTATATTTTCACGATAGATAGGTCCGTGAGACGGAGCAATCATACTGATATCTAAACCTTCGAGTTTCTGCAAAGCTTTCTGTACCGGATTGCCATATTTGCCAACAATATTAGAGTAGTAACGACGCATCTCGTCAGTATAGTGCTCAAAATCCAACTCATCATCAAAAATACCACCATCTAAGGTACCAAAACTACCAAATGCGTCTGATGAAAATAAAATACGATTACTTTCTTCAAAGCAGACCATTGACTCGGGCCAGTGCACCATCGGAACAGTATAGAAAGTCAGTTTATTTTTCCCTAAATCAATAGAATCGCCTTCTTTTACAATCTCAAAGCTCCCGGTAATTCCATAGTACCCCTCAATCATTGGAACAGTCTTTTTGTTACCAACAATTTTCATTTCAGGATACAGTTCTGTGAGAATACGAATAGCACCAGAATGATCCGGCTCCATATGGTTAACTACTAAATAATCAACCTTACGACCCTTTAGAATGGCTCTGACTTTAGCAATCCATTTTTCAAAATGACCAGCCTCAACAGTATCGATAATCGCTACTTTTTCATCGGCAATAACATAAGAGTTGTAGGATACTCCACGCTCGAGTGGCCACATATTTTCAAATAAATTTGTACGTCGATCGTTGACACCCACATAAAAAATATCTTCCGAGAGATTTACCGGTTTGTACATTTCTTGTTTGGTTTATGTTGTATGATATTTATTTCGGTATTTGAATGCGCAAAAATAGAAAAAGTTGCTGAGTAGAAAGAATAAAATGCACCTTATCTGATGATTAAATCATTGTTGAGCGCGGAAAAGCCGACACGAAAGTATCGGCTTTTATCCTTTTTACTGCCATGGTTATATGCGGCGTATCAGAAGCCACACATCATCATATTTGTCATACTCTGTGCGAATTGCACCAATTCGTTTACGAGCAGGATCTTCCTCGTTATAAGCCGATACAGACACGCGGTACAAGCCATTTTCATTTTCGAGCAAAACGGGCAGAAACCCCTCATTGAGCAGCTGACGCTTATAATTTTGAGCGTTTTCCAATACACGGAATGAGCCAATTATAACATAATATTTAAAAACTTCATGCTCTTGCTCATCAACCACTTTAACTTTTTCTTCCTTTACAACTATTTTCGACTCCTTTTTCTTAACAACCGGAGTGGTTTCTTCTTTAACATATGGGCTGTCACTATCATCAAAACTTGACGAACCGCCGTTGAGCGACGCACACGACATTACAAAAGCAGAAAGAACAGTTAGTGTTAAGATTTTTAATAATTGCATGTGTTTACTATTTTTAATGTTACTACCTATTAACAAAGCTGATGGCCTCATAAAATTGCTTTCTTTTGCGAAAATAGTGCCAATTTTCTTCTGTTGCCACTTCTTTTAAGTAATCTTCAAAAATGTTTGTAAAAATATTGGCAAATGTAAAATGCTCTGATTTTAAATAATCCGGTGAATGAATTGCTTTAATTCGCTGCATATACTTGTCAATGATTTCGTTATTATCAACATCGTTGCGATACTCGCCACTTTCAATTCCTTTTTCCAGATTATTGCGCAAATGCTGCTCAATAAGCATAAAGTTTTTGGCCTGACAACGCTTGTATAAATCCGGATTCATTTTAAGGACAAAGAGGTATTTAGCAGGCGATAGCTGCTCAAATCGCTCATAAATTTCCTGTCCGCTAATGATCATGCTATCAACGGCACTTCTTGAATCGTATTTATCAAAATCCATAACTTCACGAAGCTCATCGCTCTGCAGTTCAAGCAAATTAATCAAGAGTGCATCAGTTGTTGGTATCCATTTCAAAAAGTCTTCCTGCTGATAACTAAGAGCCTCAGCTATTTCTGACAGTTGCAATGTAGCTGGTAAACACACCTGAAGGTGGTCACGAATTGCCATCAGTAATTTACGTCTATCGGATTCCATAGTGCCTTTTTTATATGACATTCAATCGACATAAGGTAGGCAATTTATAGATAAAAAATCAAGCCTTTAACCCATCAACCACAAGTGAGTTGGCGGATATTATATTACCGATAGATGCGTTGTGCATTAAGGGCCCGACGAAACTTCGCTGCATTTATATTATGCTGTTTCAAGGTTTTGGCAAAATTATGGTAGCCCGAAAAGTCTTCTTTGGCACACATATATAAATAATCGTGCTGGGTATAATTCAAGACCGCCTCAATACCCGATACTGAGGGAATACGAATCGGTCCCGGAGGCAGACCTGCATAAATGTATGTATTGTATGGCGAATCAGTTTTTAAATCCTTGGATAAAACCCGTTGAATGCTAAAGTCACCCAAGGCATATTTTACAGTCGGGTCAGCCTGAAGACGTATATTTTTATTCAGTCGGTTAATGTACAACCCTGCCACCATTGGCTTTTCATCAGCTTTGATGGTTTCTTCATCCACAATAGCAGCCAGCGTGCTTACTTCTGTCGGTGTTAAGCCCGCCGCCTTAGCCTTCTGGCGCCGTTTTTCGGTCCAAAATTTATTGTGCTCACTATGCATCCGCTTAATAAAGCTTTCGGGCGTTGTATTCCACCAAAGCTCATAGGTATCAGGGATGAAAAGTGCGGGCGCCGTGGCCTTGTCAAAACCCAAATCTTTAAACAATTGCTCATTAGAAAGAGCAGCTAAAAAGCTCACACTGTCCGCTTCCAGATATTGGCTTACTTTACCGGCCAGTTCAGGCATTGTTCGGATGTTGTTAAAAGTAACTCTCACCGGCACCTGATTTCCGGAACGCAATGTGTTAACCAACTGATTGTTCGACCAATTATCAATCAACTTATACTTGCCTGGCTTAACGGCCGTGAAATTCTTTTTTTGTGCAACCCACTTAAAGGAGCTGGCATCTTTTAGGTAACCGCCATCTTCAAGAGCGACATAAACGTCTTCAAAATCAGAGCCGCTTGGAATATAGAAATACTCATGTCCTTCTTTAACTATCACATTAGGGTCGAATATTTTATTGTAAAACGAGCGCCCCAGCAGCAGAGCACCAAGAGTTACCAGAATAAGCAAATAGAACAGGCGTAAAAATAGCTTATTCGATCGGGCTTTTTTATTTCGTTGCTTAATAGACATAACTTTCTCTTAATGGTGTATATCAATTATTTACAAATCAAACAATATTGACTTCCGGTTCGATGGTGATGCCAAATTTATCAGCCACTTCACCAATAATTTTTTCTGCCAGCTGCATCACGTCATCCCCGCTGGCGCCTCCAATGTTAATGAGCACCAGTGCCTGTTTGTTATGAACAGCAGCCGGACCAAATGATTTCCCTTTCCATCCGGCCTGCTCTATCAACCAACCCGCCGGCACCTTAACAAGACTCGGCTCCATAGGATAACCGGGAATTGTTGGATATTGTTTCTGAAGAAGGGTGAACTGCTCATTGGCGATCACCGGATTTTTAAAAAAAGAACCGGCATTTCCATACTCATCAGGCTCGGGGAGCTTACTCTTCCGAATGTCAATAATCGCTGAGCGAAGGTTCTGCAGAGTAATTGCTCCTCTTTTCTGCACCTCCTCTTTAACAGGACCGTAATTGAGATTGTATGAAGCCTTTTTATTGAGCTTAAATACAACCGAAGTGATAATGGTTTTATGCTTTAAGTCTGCCTTGAAAATACTTTGCCGATAAGCAAACCGACACGCCTTATTGTCTAACTCAAAAGGCACAATGTCATCTATAAAATACCCTTTTACTGATTCGATACAGTCTTTTACTTCCACACCGTATGCTCCAATATTCTGAACAGGCGACGCACCAACATTTCCGGGAATGTATGACAAATTCTCAAGACCATACCATTGATTATCAATACAAAACTCAACAAACCGATCCCATTCCACCCCTGCTTCTGCCTCAAGCCAAACGTGTTCCTCGTCCTCTCTCACCACCTGTATGCTATCCATAACAGGGTGAATGACTAGCCCATCAAAATTGTTACGAAATAAAACGTTACTCCCCCCGCCCAAAATCAAATAATTCGGGCCTTTTTCTTTCAGGTAAACCAAAGCTTCTTGCACCTCATCTGCAGTCTGGCAAGCCAAAAAGTGGCTACACGTTACATCAAATCCAAAGGTGTTATAGGTTTTTAGATTAAAGTTTTGTTGTATTTGAATCATATTTTGAAGTTGAAAAGGCAAAGATAAAAGAATTACCAGAGAGGGAATTTTTGATTAAAAAAAATCGCAAAAAAAGGGAGCGCTACCAATGCCCTCCCAACTATTCTTATCAACTAAAAACTCGAATTACATACTAACATACTCCTCTTCTTTAACAGCTTTGCTTAACTCATCAATACTCGACTCCGGCTTGGGAGCGCTGTAATTTCTGTATTGCTGACTGTCATCATTTAGTTTTATCGAAGACGCTTCTTCAACTTTAAAGTACTTAATCAAATCGTCCAGCTCCGCTGCCTGGCTGGATAACTCTTCTGAGCTGCCCGCCATTTCTTCGGCTGACGTGGCGTTTTGCTGAGTGACCATACTAAACTGCTGAATGGCTGCATTAACCTGATTAACACCCTGTTCCTGCTCAATGCTGGCACTGGCTATTTCCTGTACCAAATTGGAAGTATTATTAATGTCAGGAATGATCTTCCTCAACAGCGAATTGGAACTTTCTGATATTTCAGCACCTGTTTTAGCAAGGCTGACAATTTCGCTGGCGGCTTCCTTACTTTTCTCAGCCAGTTTTCGTATTTCGGCAGCAACAACTGTAAATCCTCTGCCGCTATCGCCGGCACGAGCCGCTTCAACGGCAGCGTTTAACGCGAGTATATTTGTTTGTTGCGCAATCTCAACAATCACTTTAATTTTAGCATTAATATTAACCGACGCATTTACACTATTTTCCGAAGCCGCTGCTACATCACTCATAGCATCCGATGCTTTTTTCGACATCTTCATCGCTTGATGGGCATTGGCTGAGTTTTGTTGAATATTGGCGGTCATTTCTTCCATCGAGGAGGAAATTTCTTCGGCTGAAGCCGCCTGCTCGTTTACTCCACTGGAAATCTGCTGAGCACCAGCTGTTAGCTGCTGACTGGCTACAGCCAGATTATCAGAGCCTGTTTTGATATTTGTGATGATGCTTTGCAACTGCGTTGCCATATTCACCAAGGCACTGGCTAACTGCCCAATCTCATCCTTCTGTTCAATATCCACTTTTGCTGTTAAATCCCCTTTAGCCACAGTATTGGCAAAATGAAGTGATTTTTTAATGGGTTTAACCAGACTATCTGTAATAAAAAGTGCCAAACCTATGGCAAGTATAACTGCCACAATAATAAATATCATCACAACCGTTTGTGTCCCTTCGGCCTTACTCAGCATAACATTATCGGTGAGAATATATTTCTTGGATTCTTCAATGGTTTTATCGAAGAGCTGCCCCATTGTTTCCAAATGCGCCATTGTCTCATTCTGATAAATGTAATTGGCTTTATCCATCCCTTCCAGGTGTTCGGCACTCCATTGCCCCAATTGGTTCAACTCAGCCAGCACGCTTTCAGTATTTCGCATAATTGTGGCATTGAAATAATTACGCGCCCCCGCATTATCTCCTTTACGCTGCATGTTTTCGGCCACATAGATACTGGTATGTAACTTGTCGTGCTTCTCAACTATGCTATTAATAAACGTTTGGATATCGGGATGATCTTTTATCAACTGCCTGAGCTCATCGGAAGCCAGCCACTTACCAAAATTACATTGTGCAGGGTCTTTAGTCACATTTATGCTTCGGCTGTTTTTGATGAAGATGGCATCCTTTACCTTATTCATCCAATTAATATGGTCGAGCTCTGCTTGCTTTAGCTGCAGCGACAAATGCCAATCCATTTGCGTAAACGCATCTTCAACCTTAATGGCCGAAGCGTGCAGGTGTTTGTGAGGCTCTTCAAACTCATCAAAAAAAGATGTGAGTTCTGGTGCTAAACGCTGCGCCTCCGCACGACCATCTCCGTAATACCACTGACCAAAAGCACAAAGATGATGGTCGGTTTGCACATTCAGCTCTTTAACTGTATTATCCGTTAATAAGCGATTTACTTCTTTTGCCCAGATAAGGTGATCAACATATTTCCCTTCCAGATCGCTGCGCAGTTTATTGCCATCAATTGACTCAGAGGCATTATCTACAATTCCATTAATTCCCCAAATAGCCCACATGCCTGTTGCTAGCAATAAGGAAATAATTACACCAAAAGCAAGGAAAAACTTCTTACTTAGCTTTAAGTCATTCCATTTCATAGTTAAATCTTTTACGGTTATGTTAAAGATTCCCACATTTTCAAATCTATATTACGTAAATAATACAAGGCATGTTGTATTTTTTGATGAAATTTTGTTTTTATGTGTTAAAGAACTTATTGACATCCGCCAAGTACCTTATGAGCAAAATAAAAATACTACCAGTTAAGTTTCAGATGTTTCCATTAAGCAGCTATTGTTCTACCAAGCGCTCCCCTATTCACCAATGGGAATTCAGAGGCCGAAATCGCTTTGTTTAATTCCAAATATTTACTTTTGTGCTAAAATGGTATTATGGCAAACATTCGCGCTTGGGTTAGTGCTTTCAGACTACGAACACTCCCTCTGGCACTCTCAACAATAATAATGGGTGGCTTCTTAGCTCAGTTTTTTAATGTATTTAACTGGTCGATATTGCTTTTGGCTTCGATAACCACCTTGTTCTTACAGGTTTTATCAAACCTGGCCAACGATTATGGCGATACAATCAACGGGGCCGACCACGAGGGACGGCTGGGCCCACAACGCATGGTTCAATCCGGAACAATATCAGCAGCGAGCATGCGAGTGGCCATTGGCAGCTTCTCTGCCTTAGCCTTAGTATCAGGATTATTGCTAATTTTTTCGGCATTTAGAAATGCTCACAACTTTAAGAGCCTCCTGTTTGTGATGCTTGGCATAGCCTCTATTGTTGCCGCTATGAAATATACAATGGGCAAAAACCCTTATGGCTATAAAGGACGAGGCGACATTTTTGTATTAATATTTTTTGGCATCGTAGGAGTGGCCGGTTCCTTTTATTTACATGGCCAGTTATGGGAATGGACCGTTATCTTTCCAGCTCTGGCCGTTGGTGGATTAAGCACCGGCGTACTAAATCTTAATAACATGCGCGATGAGCAAAGTGATAAGCTGGCAAATAAAAACACACTCGTAGTACAAAATGGCTTGGTATGGGCAAAACGCTACCATTATGTTCTAATTATTGGCGCCTTGCTTCTTTCATTAGCCTTTGTAATTCTGAATGGCGCCCATGCATACAGATTCCTGTTTATATTAAGTATTCCCCTTTTCGTTCGGCACCTCATTGTTGTGCGTAAAGCTACCACAGCTGATGCCCTGGACCCTGAGTTAAAAAAATTAGCGCTATCAACGCTTGCGTTTGTACTACTGTTTGGCACAGGACTAATAATGTAATAGCCTAACTATGATGAAAGCCTGGTTAAAGAAACAAAACATGATGTTTAAGGAAGCCGGAGGCACCTCCAGAGGAATTCTTACATCAAAACCCAGCTGGTTTATAAAAGTACAGGATGCAGACGGTGCAGTTGGCATCGGTGAATGCTCAATTATTCCTGGCTTAAGCATTGATGATACACCAGAACTGGAGAATAAGATTAAACAGGTATGTCAAAACATTAACGATTACGTCACCAACTACCATTCGACCTTAAAAGATTTTCCTGCTCTGCGTTTCGCCTTGGAAACAGCCTTTATGGGTATTGAACAAGGCCACCCGTTCGAGTTGAGCCAAGGTGAATTCTGCAAAGGAAACCAGCCCATAATTATTAACGGCCTCATATGGATGGGCAATGCCAACACAATGCTATCACGGATAGAGGAAAAGCTACAGTCGGGCTTTTCATGTCTCAAATTAAAAGTGGGAGCTATTGACTTTGCCAGGGAGCTGGAGCTGCTTAAATTTATACGGGAACGCTACTCCGAAAATGAGTTGGAATTGCGCGTGGATGCCAATGGAGCCTTTTCACCAGGTGAGGCCTTGAGCAAGTTAGATGCTCTTGCGAAGTTTAAGTTACATTCGATTGAACAACCCATAAAAGCCGGTCAGCACGAAGCCATGTACCAGCTGTGCCGGCAGACGCCCTTGGCTATTGCACTGGATGAGGAGCTCATTGGACTGCACAGCACACAGGCCAAAGCAGCCCTTATTAATGACATCCAACCACAATACATCATCCTAAAACCAAGCCTAGTAGGTGGATTGAAAGCTGCTGATGAATGGATCACGGTTGCCGAAGACAATAATATACAGTGGTGGGCAACCTCTGCACTGGAAGCCAATGTGGGTCTCAACGCCATTGCGCATTGGGTGGCCACCAAAGACAATCCGCTCCGTCAGGGATTAGGTACCGGTCAGGTTTTTAGCAATAACGTCCTCTCGCCTTTGTATTTGAAAGGAGAAGGATTATATTATGATCCCAATAAATGCTGGGACACTATTTTCAATGACCATGAAGACGAACTCTAACCTCCATAAAACATATGACACTCTAACTGTTGAGGGACAGGTGTTGTCGGGCATTCAATCTATTATACGCTTTTCGGAGCACCTACTACGAACAGATAGTGAAGCCAACCACCACATTGGACAATTCCTTCAGGAATGGTTTGATGAACGTGAATTCATCAGCATCCAAACGTCGGGCAGTACAGGACAGCCCAAACGAATTGAAGTTAAGAAACAGGCGATGATTCACTCGGCCAAACGGACGATTGAATTTTTCGATCTCCAAAAAGGCAACAGCGCTTTGCTATGCCTATCGGCCAAGTATATTGCAGGTAAAATGATGTTGATACGAGCACTAGTGGGTGGCTTGAACCTCTTTTTGGGCGATGTTTCTGTTAATCCATTGCAAAACCACAACCAGTCAATTGACTTTGCAGCCATGGTGCCCATGCAGTTGCAAATTGCCCTAGCAAACTCCCCCTCAAAAATTAACGCCATTAAGAAACTCATTATTGGCGGAGGCAGTGTTCATCCTTCAACCACAAACCAGCTAAATAATTTGCAGACAGAAATATGGGAAACCTACGGAATGACCGAAACCGTTTCGCATATTGCGCTTCGCAACCTTAAAAATGATAATAATCTATTTAAGCTATTACCCGGCCTAAACATCGATGTTGATGAGCGGGGGTGCTTGTGCATATTGCCTTCAGATATTAATGAACAACTGTTATGTACCAACGATCTTGTTGAACAGGTCCATGCTAATGAATTTCGTATTTTAGGACGCTATGACAATATCATTAACTCTGGCGGCATTAAACTAATGCCCGAACGTATTGAGAGCAAACTCACCCCATACATCAGCCACAACTTTGCCATATCATGGAAAACGGATAGACTTCTGGGCCAAAAAGTCGTTTTAGTCATAGAAACCGATTTGCCCCTTCGCTTAAATGACTTTAACTTCTCAATGCTGTCAAAATATGAGGTACCTAAGGAGCTTATCACATTGCCACAGCTGCCACTTACTGAAACCGGAAAAATCCAGCGAGTAAAATTACACGAACTATTGTGCTGAAGCAGCCTTGCTCCCGCCAAAATGCTATATTTGTTGTTTGTATTTATTGAATTATCTGAAGAATGAGAAGGTACTTGATTGTTAGTTTATTAGGTATTTTAACGGCAGCATGTTTTAACCAGAGGCCACCTATTAGTTATTCCACTTTTAAAGAGCCATCTGATCCCGACCAAAAGAACCTGGAAATGTGGCAGGCTACCGGCCGTGGTTTGCACCTTTCGTTTGGCTCAAGGGACAGCAAGTACCCTAAAGGGAAAGTACCCATGCAGGCAGTAATTAAAGATAGACGCATCAATGCCTGGAAAGGCGAAAGCCTCTCTTTACAAGTGGTGCTGTGGAGTTCTTACGATGTGAAACAGGTGGAGTGCGAGTGGAGTGACTTTACGACCAAAGAAGGCAATACCATTGATAAAGAGATTATACAAACCCGATTTGTTCGTTACATCATGAGTGATGCGGCCTTTGTCAATGAGCAGTCTCAGAATTTGACGGACAGAGATTCCACCTTACTGCCCGATATGCTGGACGAATTACCGTGCATGGACATGGCTGAACAGACAGTAAGACCCCTTTGGATAACAATTAATGTACCTCATGATGCGGATGCCGGCCTCTACAAAACGGCTCTTAAAGTATACTCCAAAGAAAATCCGCCACAGGAACTGAGGCTAGAGCTTAATATTATTGATAAGCATTTACCAGCCCCGGAAGCATGGCGTTTTCAGACAAACATGTGCATCAACCCGTTAGCGGTGGCGCAGTGGCACGATACGCCTCTGTGGACAAAACAGCACTTTGATGCATTACAGCCATATATTGACTTAATGAAACGGGCCGGACAAAAAAACATAACTGCCTATCTTTTTGATCATAACAACGACACAAACACTCCTCTTGTCCAATGGGTGCAAAAAGCAGATGGCCGAATAAGTGCTGATTTTACCAATTTTGATCGCTGGATGAATTTCCTCTTAAACAATGGCATCACATCGCAAATTGACTGCTATGCCTATGAACCGGATATTGATAACAGCATCACATTTTGGAACCCAACTACCAACGAAAGGGTGACTAGAAACCTCTCAATGGAGAGTGACCAAAATATACTAAAAGAATGCTATAGCACAATCATCAACCACCTGACTCAAAACGGTTGGTTTGGCAAAACTGTTTTTGTGGTTAACGAAGGACAAACGGAGGAAGTTAGCAGTCTAAAAGAACTCCTCTTTTCAATTAACAACCAAATTAAGCTGGAGCTTTTGGCCCATGAATGGACAACCGGACTTCTAAAAGATGTGTATGCAGCCAATGTGCCATCTCAGTTCAGTAACTTAAAAGAATGGTTCAGAATCAGGCACCAGCAAGGGTACGAAACGTCTTATGAACTGGAAGCCTCCAGCAGCTTTCCGAACATCTTTTTACATTCTCCATCGGCCGAAGCAACCTGGTTTGGTTGGTATGCCGCAGCACAGGGAATTGATGGCATCCATATTGAAGAATTTAACAACTGGAACGTACATGCGCTCACCGAAGCGCGGCAAAAAAAACGCTCATCAGGCAGCAACTACCTCGTTTATCCCGGAGCCCGCAGCTCCATAAGGTTTGAGCGCCTGATTGAAGGCATACAGGATTTTGAAAAAATAATGCTGATCCGCGAGCAAGAGCAGGCTATTGATACAGAAGAAAGTCGTCAGAACCTTGATTTACTCGATGAAGTATTAAGTGATTTTGTGATTGATCGTATCCCACGCGAGAGTGCCAGCCAGATGATTTTCGATGGGCAAAGATTAATCTACCAGCTATCCGCTAACTAATGCAATAGCAACAAGTACATCACTGCAATAAACTTGTTCCGGATGAATTATGTCATTATTCTTTTGGTGCATCTTTGTTTTATTTGTGTCCTGATGAATTTCAGTGATAACTATAACATATGCACATCTCAAGATAATTTTTGCAATTAATATAAGCTTATGAAACTACTATCAACAATGCTATTAGGCCTGGTTTGTTTGTCGTTATCAGCGCAAGACCAAACAAAAGGCTATCAGTTTGAAACTATTTATGATTTAGAAGCAACAAGCGTGAAGGATCAACACCGCTCAGGAACGTGCTGGAGCTTCTCTGCTTTGGGTTTTTTCGAATCAGAAATGATTCGTATTGGCAAAGAGCCAAGCAACCTTTCTGAAATGTTTGTCGTGCGTCACTGCTATGCTGACAAAGCGGAAAAGTATGTGCGTCTGCATGGTTCACTTAATTTTGGTCCAGGTGGTGCCTTTCAGGATGTGGTGTATGTAATGAAAAAATACGGCATGGTGCCAGAGAGCGCCTATAATGGATTAGCATATGGCGAAGAATCTCACGTGCATGGTGAAATGGACGCAGTGCTAAAAAATTATGTTGACGCAGTTATCACCAATAAAAACAAAAAACTAAGTACAGCCTGGAAAAAAGGCTTTAACGGCGTTTTGGATGCCTATCTGGGCGAGGAGCCTGCATCATTTGAGGTAGAGGGTAAAACATACACGCCTCAAACCTATATGAAGGAGAAGGTAGGACTGGATATGGATGATTACATTCAGGTAAGCTCCTATACACACCACCCTACCTACGAATCGTTTATTATTGAGGTGCCCGATAACTGGTTGTGGGGCGAAGTGTACAATGTAACACTTGATGATTTGATGACTATTTTTGAGCACTCTCTCGAAAACGGATACACGATTGGTTGGGCGGCTGACGTGAGTGAGAAAGGATTCTCCCACACCAACGGGGTTGCCATTGTACCGGAAAGCGATGCTAAAGAAATGTCTGGATCAGAACGTTCTCGCTGGGAAACCATGTCGCGTGCCGACAGAAATAAAATGCTGTATAGCTTTGACAAGCCTGTAAAAGAAAAAGAAATTACTGCTGAAATGCGTCAGGAAGCGTTTGACAACTATCAAACAACCGATGACCATGGCATGCAAATTACCGGCATGGTGAAAGACCAAAACGGCACAAAGTATTTCAAAGTGAAAAACTCATGGAATACCAACAACAAGTACGATGGCTACTTCTATGCCTCAGAAGCTTTTGTGAAGTACAAAACAATGTCCATCATGATTAATAAAAATGCACTTACAAAAGAGTTGAAAAAGAAACTAGGTATTAAATAGTTTTTATAAGATATTAATAAAAAGGGTTGTCCGTTTTCATCCGGACAGCCCTTTTTTTTGTCTCACAGAAGGCAGCTCTCAGCTCCTAAATTTGAAACCATGCAGCACTAAAGGTTTACTTTCTAAACAGCTTTGAGTAAATTAGTCTTTTTTTTTTACAAACTTTAAATCACCTGCTATGAGACGCTTGTACATTATCTGCCTAACCCTTCTGGTTATGAGCATCAATTTCGACCTTAAAGCTGACGATGGCCCGGATGGGAAAGGGATTCGCGCTGGTTATCAAAACAGCATATTCATGCTCGATGGAAGTAAAGTTTTTGACGATCCCCTTAACGGCTTCTATGTAGGCTTTTTTAGAAGTAATAACATCGTGCCCTTGCTGAAGTGGGATTCAGGTATTGAATATTTCCAATTAGGTGGCAAAAGTGGCGATGAAGAACTAAAATTACACTATCTAAGCATCCCTCTTTCGTTAAAACTAAAGTTGGGTCCAGTGTACGCCTTAGGGGGCGTTAATGGAGCACTCAAGCTTGGTGGTTCCTCTGATACTAAAGAACCAGGAACCGATGTAAGCGATTTTTCTACTATAGATGCAGGAGCACATTTGGGCATTGGCTTTAAGTTTCTGATGCTTGGTGTTGAGGCCCGCTATACCTGGGGTCTGGTTAATCAAACCGATGCTGACTTTCGCTCAGAGTATCTGCAACTGGGAGCTGTTCTGTTTTTTTAAACCCAACAGCATAACTTAAAAAAAGCCCCTCAATTTCATATTGAAGGGCTTTCTTTGTTCCGTATTTTATTAATGCAGGTTGGCACTAATGATTTTCATAAACTCTTCCCGTGTAGCCAGATTCTTTTGAAAAGCTCCTGTAAAATCGGAGGTGGTTGTAACAGAATGCTGCTTTTGAACACCTCGCATCTGCATGCACATGTGCTGCGCTTCGATCACTACCGCCACTCCCAAAGGATTAAGTGTATTTTGAATACACTCCTTTATTTGCGTAGTTAAGCGCTCTTGCACCTGCAAGCGACGGGCAAATGCCTCCACTACTCTAGCCAGCTTGCTCAACCCGGTAATATGATGCCGGGGAATATAGGCCACATGCGCTTTACCAAAAAATGGCAGCATGTGATGCTCGCACATCGAATACAATTCAATATCCTTAACCACCACCATTTGCTGATAGTCTTCGCGAAACATAGCCGACTTGATAATTTCCTCAGGATCCATGTGGTAACCTTGCGTCAAAAACTGCATGGCTTTAGCAACGCGTAAAGGCGTCTTTTCTAAGCCTTCACGAGATGGATCTTCGCCTAACGATTCTATTATTTTATGATAATGCACAGACAGTTCATTGGTTGTGTCATCGTCATATGATTCAACTTTTGAATACCCTTTATTTCCGTTTAAAGTAAATTCCATTATGCGATTTTTGATAGAGCATACTCTTGCGAGCTGCAAAATTGCCTATTTTCTTTTAAATTATAACTGATTTTTATCTGAATTATATAATCATTTTGGTCCTTTATGGGATAGGGAGCGCTTTTTGCGTCCGTTGCTCGTATATACGCAGTATCAGCTCCAGCTCATTCCGATTGAGGGGCCTTGGGGTTATCTCCTGTATTTTCTGTTCATCCTGAGGCATAAATAAACGCATAAGTGCCAGGTTTTCGGAGGTTACACCCACTGTTTGGCTCGGTGGTATCTGAGTTTTATACACAGTACTCCAGGTGCGCTCCTGCAGCACCATGCGCTGATTCATCTCTGCGTCCATTTTTAATGGCGCCTGTGTCAGCGCCTGCCGGGTTGACGACCTCACATTGTTGGTGGCATAGGCCATCTCAGGAGTAATCACCAGCGGCATGGTTTTAGCTTCTAAAGAGAGGCGCTCGAAACGTGGAGTTACAATCACCTCACTAATCTGTATGGTATCGCGAGAAAGAAACACACCGAGAAGATAGTTTTTGTGTTTCAGAGAGTCATTAATTTGAATATAGGTGTCTTTAAACCCCATATATGAGAAACGAACAACTTCACCCTGATGCGCCCAAAACGAGAACTGCCCTCTCTCATCAGAAGCATAATCCTTCATTTCTAAATTAAATCGGGAATACGGCAAGATGGTAAGACTATCTTTTTCAAAAACGACACCGGTAATTTTTATTGAATCTTGCCTTTCCTCCTGGGCATGCAAACAAAAGGGAACCACAAGTAGCATTATAATGAGCCTAGCGATTTTCATAGTAACAAAAAATAGGTTAGTAATTATTACTCTTTCTATCTAACAAATTAAAGTCCATTTGGTTGGATAATAACTGATCCCTGACTCACATTACAGTGTATCCCACTAGATTAAAACGGACTGTATAAAGCTGCTACATAAAAACTCTCACTCACAACTTCCCCTAACTCCAACACTATGCCTCACTAAGAAACCACACCAATTATCGACAAAGAACTAATGCCTAACTTCTTAAGTCAATCTTCGTAAAAGTGACCAATGGTTTAGCATTGGTGCAACAAGTTTTTTTAGAGAAAAACTTTTGAATTAATCAAAAAAGCGGCATATTTGTATTTGTTAAAATGTGTGAATAAACAATTAGGGAAATACATATTGTTGTTTAGAAGTACGAACTCGCGTTAAAAATGTTTAAATCATTGCATTTGATTTAATTAATACTGAACTTTATTAATGCGAATTGAGTATAAAGATTTATGAAGCTTTCTTCATAAGTTAGGGTTAAGGTTAGGTTGAAGAAGGAATGTTTGAAAAGTCAAACATTCCTCTTTTTTTATATCAAAATGAACTATTTAAATCTTGATATGTTATAGATAAGAGTTAAGATTTTTCATAGATTTGGATTTGAGTTAAGGTTAGAAGGAAAAGAAAGAGGCTACCCCAAAAGGTAGCCTCTTTTTATTTTTGCAAGGTGTCTTAATAGACACCTTACTTTTAGACTTTTAATCTTTATAGAAACTCGTAACGGACAAAGGCCTCTACAGCTTCATATTCAGCCATACCCAATTCATTATAAAGTTGAGCTGTTCCACGGTTACGATCCTCAGCACGCTGCCAGAATTCACGGTTATCACCGCCCAGGAACATCGCACCATCTTTTTGCGACTGGTGCTTGAAGATGGCATTTCGCTTACGCATTAGCTCATCCGGGCTGATTGGCACCGCCATTTCGATATTGTGGATTTCCCACTCGTGCCAGGCACCACGGTACAACCAAACCCAACAATCCTTCATCCACTCTTCTTTCTTCAACACATCAATGGCCTGAAAAATGGCATCCAAACATACACGGTGCGTTCCGTGTGGGTCAGATAAATCACCTGCTGCGAAAATCTGATGTGGTTTCACTTCCTTAATCAGGTCGGCTACAATCTTCACGTCAGCTTTACCCATTGGGTGTTTCTCAACACTCCCCGACTCATAGAATGGTAAATTCAGGAAATGTACATTTTCATCCTTCACATTCGCGTAACGACATCCGGCTTTAGCTTCACCAACTCTAATCAGCCCTTTAATACGACGTACTTCGGGTAAATCAATCTGATCAGGCTTCTTGTTAGCTAAGAACTTACGCACTTTGTCATACTCTGCGCGAATTTTCTTATCATCTTCAGTCAGCCCAGTGGCGTAATCGCTAATAAAATCCAGATAACGCAAAACGTCATCATCAGACACGGCAATACTACCCGATACCTGATAAGCCACGTGTACTTCATGTCCCTGATCAACCAGGCGCAACATGGTACCTCCCATCGAAATTACATCATCATCAGGGTGTGGACTAAAAATAATCACCCGTTTCTTAGCTGGAGATTGACGCTCCGGACGATTGGTATCATCCGCATTGGGTTTTCCTCCCGGCCATCCGGTGATAGTATGTTGTAACTCGTTAAATATGCGAATATTGGTTTGATATGCAGAACCTCTTTCGGCCAGAATATCACCCATCCCGTTATCATTGTAATCGCGATCAGTCAGTTTCAAAATTGGCTTCTGCACTTTCTGGCATAACCATAGCACTGCCTTTTTGATTAAACGATCGTCCCATTCCACGCTATCGATTAACCAAGGTGTTTGTACACGAATGAGGTCGGCAGCTGCCGCCTCGTCCACAATCATCTTACAATTCTCATGGTTTTGGAGGAATGAAGCCGGATTTTCTTCAGTAATCTGGCCTTCAACCGTTTTCTTCAAGATGGCTGCTTTGCCCTCACCCCAAGCCAAAACACGTACGCGCTTAGCACTCAAAATGGTCTTTACTCCCATGGTAATGGCCTTGCGGGGCGCATTGTCGATACCAAAGAAATCTGAAGCTGCTTCGGTTCTGGTGATGTTATCCAGTGAAACAATGCGTGTTAATGAGTTACCTGATGAACCAGGCTCATTTAAGCCAATATGACCGGTATGGCCAATACCCAGGATTTGCATGTCGATGCCCCCAACTTTCTGAATTTTCTCTTCATAAGTGCGGCAAAAATCATAAATCTTTTCCTGAGGCAGGCTGCTATCCAAATAATTGATATTCTCTTCGCAGATATCAACGTGCTTCAAAAATTTCTCACGGATATTGCGGTTGAAGCTTTGTAATGCTTCAGGAGCGATTGGATAGTACTCCATTACATTGAACACCACCACATTTTTGAAGCTTAAACCTTCTTCCTTATGCAAACGAATCAACTCAGAGTAAACTTCACTAGGTGCTGACCCTACAGCTAGCCCAAGAACACACTTCCCTCCTTCGAGTTCCTTAATTTTGATAATTGAAGCGATTTCGGCAGCAACAGCTTCTGAACCTTCGGTTGATGAACCATAAATTTTTGTTGAAATTTTCTCATGCTTTGTAATCAAAGCTCTTAAATAAGGATCATCGTGATAACCTTCATTCTTAAATTTCCCTGCTGGCGAAATTTTTTGATTGAATTTTTCTATCATAACTACTCTAAATTGAAGTTTTTTGGTTATAGAATAGTTGCAAATTTACAATTTATAATGATTAAAAATAAAAAAAATAGAAAGTTTTAATAACCAATTTAGAATAGTTTAAAAGTTAGCGAAGCTTTCGCATAATTGTTTAACATTTACCTAATATTCCATTGAGTTATAAATGACATCCTGGATCTTAGTTCGTACGTTCATCTCTATCAATTTTTTGTTATAGGCGTGTGGATGAATACGGTTCGATAAGAAGATATATATCAATTCATGCTCAGGATCAATCCAAACGATAGTACCAGTAAACCCGGTGTGCCCATAGGAAGAGGGCGAGGCTAACCTGGATACATGGCTGTTTTCCGATGGGCTTAATTCGGGTTTGTCAACACCTAAACCTCGCCGATTACCATGGTTTACTGTTTGCGTGAAAAAACCCAGTGTTTCCTGCTTAAAAAACCGTACACCGCCGTACTGGCCTTCGTTAAGCAACATTTGAGAGAGCTTTGCCAAATCGCCTGCATTTGCAAAAAGTCCGGCGTGGGCAGCCACACCACCTAGCATAGCAGCTCCCTGATCATGCACATAGCCATCCAATAAGGTTTTCCGGAAAGCCATATCATTTTCGGTTGGTACAAGCGCATCTGCAGTATATCGTTTAAGTGGTTTATATAAAAGCTTATCAGCCCCTAATGGAGAGGCAACCCGGCGATAATATAACGAATCAAGGCTTTCGCCTTCTTCCCTTTCGAAAATTTTTTGCAAGAGATAGTATCCCAAATCACTATACCTGTATTCTTTCTTTTTATTTAAAGTCGATGAATAGATAGCTGCGTACATAGAGTCTACATAAGCCTGATTCATGAACATATTACCTGTCAATTGCCTGTTAAAGACTTCGCTCACCTCATTTGAAAAAATCTCTTTCCTGAAACGGGCCTGCTTATTCTGATAGAGCCGGGTATCCACTCTTAAATTATAAATACGCGAATAATGACGACTATAGAGCGGGCGCTTACGAAGCGATTCCCTATCCAAAGCATTGGTATGAAAAGGGATATAGCTTACTAAACCACTTTGATGGACGAGCAACTCTTTTACTGTGATGTTCGCCTTATCAGTTGTATCAATATCGGGAATATACTCCTTCAAAGCAGCATCTAAATTAAGTGTTCCCTGGTCATATAATTGCATTACCAGAGGAAAAGTAACAGCCAGTTTGGTAACCGATGCAACATCATACAAGTCACTATCCTTAACTGGCAAATATTTCTTATAGGTGTGGTACCCGTATGACTTCTGCAACAGCACCTCGCCGTCTTTAGCCACCAGCAATTGAGCACCAGGTGTGGCCTGCCTGCGAATAGCATCGTAAACAATACTGTCGATTTTAGCTACTGAGTCAGGCGAAAGAACAACACTCGCATTCACACTAAAGCCCAATCGACTCCGCGACAAGTTCAATCGCTCGAAATTGTTTCGAATAAACTCATCATGCTGGTTCGCCTTTCCTTCTACTGCAATTCCATTGAACACGGCTTGCGCCATCATTTCCCACGAATACTGCATGTGTTCTGGCATCAGAAAAAAGGCATCTACCTCTGTGGCCATTTTGGTGAGCAGCGCTTTATTTAACCGACCAACAAAAATCACCACCTTGTATTGACTCACCTCAGACGAATCTGCTGGCAGCTGCTGCAAACAGTTTTCAAGTTGCTCTTCATCATCGCTTAGAATGAACTGTATATGACCGCCTTGTTGACAAATGCTTTGGGCAGGCAAATAAAACCTCGCCCGGTCAACAAACCTATCACTATTAGTAGTTGTGGCCTGCAGCAATGAAATATTAAGAGTATCTAAACGGGTTAGAGGAAATAACATTCGTTTTTGATACCCAGAAACAGAAGCCTCAAAAGCTTTTTTGCGCAGGGCAGCTGCATTACCTTTTACTAAAGGTACCTCCGAACACGGCTCATTAGCACCCATTAAAGCCATGAGTTGCTTCACTTTGTCATTGAGTAATTCTTCGGAGAGATACCCGGCATTCACGGCGGTTCTGATCACCTCACGATAATTTGTTCCTTCTTCATCCCAAAATAACAAATTATGGTGCATCAATTCGTTTGGAGACATATCAAACCAAACAGCTTTTGACCAAATGCCCAAAGTAGGAAAACCGAGTTCTTTAGCATTAATAACCTCCTTCCCGATAGGCGACTTAAGTCCACTCACTCCTATTTTAAGAGCTTCATCGAACAGGCGGTAAGGAAAATCAATCAAACGGAAATAGTGCTCTGAAGTCATGCCTTTACCAGTTCTGGCATACAGGCAACCAACCTTTGTGTCCAAAGAGGGAACAACAATGCCATCATATCCACGTATGGAAAAGTCTTTGCAGGACTGTTCAAACAGCTTATTGGCTAACCCCTCATCGGCAGCAGCCCGAATAGTCCATTCATTAGGATAAGGAAACACAAGCGAATCGCTCATTCCTTTTCGTGTGTCAAATATCTTATAGTGTCTGGCCAAAACAAGGCTATCCGGCTTATCACTATCTGGCCGATCAACAAACAGAAACTCTATTTTTTCGGCTAGTGACAGCTGATGCACTAACGAATCAATTCGCTCACTCGCCATTAACGATAAAGTATTACTAAGCAAAAGCCATATCCCCAAAACAACTCTAATCATACTAATGCTTCAAAAAAAAATAAGTAAACGAAAATAGCTCTTTTGATTTGGCATCCCATAGCAATTTAAACAAATCTTAGCCAAAAACAGCGCACAACACACTCACTGAAGCTATCAGACAAACCACATAGGTTTTTAACAGGCTTTTTTGGATAATATATAAACATCAGCTAATTTAGGAAACGAAAAAGCATATTAACCCATCTATAATAAAATGAGTGTAAGTGATACGATTAACAGTTCGTTGGTTCAGAATTGGGCAGATAAAGTGATTTTAGTTGTTGAAGATGTTGACACAAATAAGATTTTTTTTGATGCCGCTTTGCGTAAAACGAATGCTAAGATTCTGTGGGCCAAAGACGGAAAGGAGGCCATTGAGCTATTTAAGGCCAATGTAATTGATTTGGTTTTAATGGATTTACAACTGCCAATTATGGATGGCTACACTGCCACTCGTGAAATTAAGGCAATAAACAAGGAAATACCTGTTATTGCTCAAACGGCACACGTTATGTCTGGTGAAAGAGAGAAGTGCATGGAAGCCGGGTGCGATGACTATTTAGCTAAGCCAATCCGCTTGCAAATTCTTATGGATACGCTTTCAAAATATTTAAACCAATAAAAACTGCCTCCGGGCAGTTTTTTTATTGATTACTTTTCGATCACCTTAAGTTCTGTTCGTCTGTTCTTTGATTTCCCTTCTTCTGTGGCATTACTCTCAATTGGTTGATCAACCCCGTAGCCTTTGTAGTTTAGTTGTTCAGCAGCAGCCCCTTTTTTAACCAGAAAGTCAAAAACCGCTTTGGCTCTCTGTTCAGACAACTCCAGGTTATAAGCTCGCGAGCCCGTATCATCTGTATGGCCACCAATCTCCACTTTCACTGTTGGATTTAAGCGCAATAGATTTAAAACATAATTCAGCTCCGTATGCGATTCATTTTTCAATTGATAGGAATCGCTTTCAAAAAACACATTTCGCAGTACGAAACTAGCTCCTTTCTCAATTTTATTTAAATACACGTTTAAAACCTGTGGTTTTTCGATGGTTCCATTAGCCGCCACATCGAAATTATCGGAGTAGAATAAGTAACCCTCTTTCTGAATATTTAAGGCATAGCGATCGCCCGCTGGCAAGCAAAATAAGAACTCACCGGAATAGGGTGCTGTAGAAGTATTTACAGACAACTCACCATCGGGCATTTTATTGATTCGGATATCGGCAGTGAGCCTTTGTTTTGTTGCACTATCGAACACCTTCCCTTTGATATAGGTCACCGGATTGGGGCGTATGCTCTGAGGGATGGTAAACTGATAAATATCCTTCCCGCTGCCGTCGGCAAACCCATCGGAAGCAAAATAACCCAGATCGCCCTTGGCATTAATTACCAGGCCAATCTCCTCGTTCTCTGTGTTAAGCGGATAACCAAGGTTCACCGGCTTACTCCAGGCATTCCTGTTTACCTGTTTTGAATAAAACAAATCCATGGCGCCCATGCCGGGCCAGCCATCACTCGAAAAATAAAGTGTTTGGTTATCGTGATGAATAAAAGGCGAATTCTCATCCCCACTTGAGTTTACATTACCACCCAGATTTTCAACTTTTCCAAAGTAAGGCGTTCCATCCTTTTTGTAACCAATTATTTGAGCTTTCCAGATATCTTTTTTCCCTTTCCCACCGGGGCGGTTACTAACAAAATACAATGTGCGACCATCGGAGGAGAAACTAGGCTGCGACTCCCAAAAAGGTGTATTTACAGGAGCACCCAGGTTAACAGGCTGGCTCCAGCCGCGTTCCTGGCGTTTAGAAAACCAAATATCACAACTCCCTTTGCCACCATCACGGCCGCAAGCAGTAAAAAACATCCAGTTTCCATCGGCACTTAAAGTTTGTGCCCCTTCGTTACTATTTGTATTTAAAGAGATAAGAGGCTCGCGCTCCTGCCACTTTTCATTTTTCTTGTAGGATACATAAAAATCTTCCCTGAAATTAATGGCATTTTTAGCCAGATCATGAGGGTTCGTTACCAGCGGATCTTTAGGCACAAGGACAGTAAACACCATTGTTTCGCCATCGGCACTTAAGCTGGGCCAATACTCATCCAGTTCGCTATTGATGCTTTGCCCTAAATTATAGGGTTCAATAAAAACTGGATTCACCACTGCTTCCTGGGCAAACTGTGCTTTTTCAATCCAGAAGTCGGGGTTCAACTTAGATCGCTTACCCCGATTATGACGTTTAAAGGTCTCCATCCAGAAGGCTACCTCATCATATTTACCAGTATGGTATTTTGCCACTCCCATATTGAACAAAGCGGGCACAAAAAAGGTCGTATCAATTGCCAGAGCCTGCTCCAAAGCCAAAACTTCCTCCTGATACCTTTGTTGCGAAAAACAGATGTCGGCTTTGAGTAGATAGGCTTCTATAAACTCATTGTCCTTTTTAAGAGCTGCCTCCAGGTGCATTAGTGCCTCTTCGGGTTGATCATTGGAATACTTCGAGCGCGCCTCCTCAAAGTTTGCAATAGCTCTTTTGGATTTAACACTATAATTTTGTGCCACTGCGTAATTGCAGCATAATGCGAGAATAATTATGAAAATAGACTTCATACTGCAAATACTTTTTGAACTACTCTTGTTTTAATTGGTCGCCAAGCCTGACTGAATGGTTTTGTACGTTAAATCAATCAATTCGTTTTGTCGCTCTTGATAATCTTGTATTTGGATTGGTTCATGAATAATCATTTGTACCGTTCCAGGCAGGAGGTTAACACCCTTATTGTAGATCTTATACGTATCAACAATGGTGATGGGCAAAATTGGTAAGTCCAGTTCAAAGGCAAGCTTGAAAGCACCCTTTTTGAACTGTCCCATCTGACTGGACCAGCTGCGTGTCCCTTCGGGAAAAACCACAACCGAAATACCATTTACCAGCTTCCCCTTTGCCTCCTTAATTGATTCAACCGCCGCCCGTGGCGAAGAACGATCCAAAAAGATATGCCCTACCTTGTGACTGGCGTAACCAATACCCGGCGCCTTACGCAACTCCTTTTTCATGACCCATTTAAAATCAACGCCCAGCCACCCATAAAGCAGAAAAATATCGTAAGCACTCTGGTGGTTGGCTACAATAACGTACGACTGTTTTTTGTCGATGTTACAACGCCCTTTAACCGTGACAAGCATTGGTGTGATACAACCTGTGAAACGGGCCCAGGTAGCTCCCCAAAAGCTTCCTACCTTTGGGTTGACAAGAATGGAGAAACTTGCAGCCAAAAACGAAAACAACAGGCTGCCAGCAACAAAAAGAGGTATAAAAATAAAAAATTTATAAGGTTGATACAGCCAGTAAGTAAACTTCTTCATGTTATAACTATTCTCTATTTAATCAGCACGAGACTATAAAACTTAATAATCTTATACCTATCAACGCAACAATAGCTAAACAGCTCATCTCTGAGACCCCATATAGCGTAGCACAAAAGTAATGATTCATCCTGTTGGCACAAACAAATTCTAATTAATAAAATCGCGCTCAATCGCTATATTTGCGCTTCTCAACAAGACATGAACAGATGACAACGATACTGACTGACAACTGCTGCAACTGCTTGAAATGCGAAAAAATATGCCCAGTTTCAGGCATCAACATTGATAGTAAAACCATTAATGATGAATGCATTGAATGCCACCATTGTGGGGCTATATGTAAAACAAAGGCTATCCATAATGAATACCTGCTTGGCCATACCACACAAAACACTATTCAGCCTTATGAGTTTGAACAATTGATGCAGCAACGGCGCTCACATCGAAATTTCAGTAATCGAAAAATAGCACCGGAAATAATTGCCGAGTTTATTGAAAATTTGCGCTTTAGCCCGACAGCCAGCAACCAGCAAAGTTTGCAATTTACTGTCGTTACCAATCCCGACAAGCTTCTACTCATCAACAAGCTCACCATTACTACTCTCAGCAAAGCTTTTGGTGGGATTAATGCGTTTACAAAACCATTACTTAAGCTCTTTTTAGGCAACAATAAATTATCAAAAATGGAGCAGGCCAAGCAAAAGTTCATGAATAAAAAAGAACTGAATAAGCAGATGATTTGCTACAACGCCCCGGCCTTAATACTTGTTCACAGCGAAACAACACCTACCGGAATGCCTTGTCACGATGCGAACATCTGGACCGGCATGGCCATTTTGTATGCAGAGCTTATTGATTTGTGCACCTGCATCAATGGTTACATTGTTAATGCGGCCAAAAGAAATAAAAGCCTAAAGAACACGGTGAATATTCCTGATACGCATACTATTTATTCGGCGCTACTGATAGGCTACCCCAAAAACAGGTTTGAAAATAAAGTAGATCGTCCCACTCCAATAATCAATACCATTACTTAGTCCGCATCCGATCACAGTCATTTTACAGGTGTTTCCATTCACTCAGACCCTGCAGTTGAGCAAGAATTTCAATCGCTTCGCTACGGCAGCTCCCGCAAAAAGCCTTTTCGGGCTTAAAACCTGCACATACTTTAGGTCGCTCGAGCGAATGAAATATGTCACAGCGAAAATCTGACGTCAGGTGAGGACATGGAACACCTCCCGGTTTGCCACCAGGCATCTTAGGCAAGATGGACGATATACTGGGCACAATACAACAGGCTCCGCATTTCTCTCTACATTCCATACACTAACAGTTTAAAGGCTGCAAAAATAGACCATTCATTTTTTATTCTCTACTTTTATGCCAGGAAAACGTGGAGATATGATTTTTGAAACACCTTTAATACACGGCACATTAATCAAACGCTATAAACGCTTCTTAAGTGACATCAGACTGGATGATGGCTCCATTGTAGTAGCGCACTGCACCAATAGCGGCTCAATGAAAACCTGCATTGAAGAGGGCGCCGAAGTCTATCTCTCGCCGGCCACCGATCCCAAACGGAAAACCCGTTATACCTGGGAAATGATAAAAATAAATGGTCAATGGGTGGGCATTAATACCTCGCACCCCAACCTGATTGCCTTTGAAGCAGTTAAAAGTGGAGCCTTAAAACAATTAGCAGGCTACACACATGTGCAGCGTGAAGTAAAAACAGGAGACAGCCGCATTGATATTATGGCACAAAACGAACACGAAACCTGTTTTATCGAGGTTAAAAACGTAACGATGAAAGATGGGCAATTTGCACGTTTCCCGGATGCGGTAACCACCCGTGGCAAAAAGCACCTTGAAGAACTAATGCGGCTTAAGCAGGAAGGGATTCGGGCCGTTATGATCTATATTATTCAGCGCAGCGACGTCGATATTTTTGCACCTGCTCATGATATTGATCTGGCCTATGCACAAACTCTTATGCAAGCGCATAAAGCTGGTGTGGAAATAATTCCCCTGCAAGTAAAGGTAAGCCCTTCTGAGATTGTGATTGATAAAGAGCTGCCCGTTGATTTGGATATATAAAAAGAGCTGCCACATCAATATTGGCAGCTCTTTAATAAGGTCTGTCACCTGATGATTTACATACTTGTAAATGTAGATTCAGCTTTAATATTCATCGGCACTTCCATTGGTGCAGGCAGCTGGGCCGACTCAATGGCTACATTCCCATCCATATTCTGGGTCATTTTTATCTCAGTTGGCCAGCCCGTTTGGGCATTAATACTAGCGGCAAAAACAACGTCCCCCTTTAAATCAAAATGCTGTATCATCCCATTTTGTTCAACCGTTTCCCCTTCTTTAGAAACTGTTGTGCCTGAACCTGATAATTTAACCACGCTGCCATCCACAGCTTCTACATTATAATTAAAAGTATTGTTAACAGGCAATGGTTTGCTCAACATGGTATTGGTTGTCCATTTTGAGCCAGCTGTCACTTTCTCTTCCGGGAAAACAATCAATATATTACTCATCATATTTTTCATGCTCTCATCTGAAAACTGACCGGCCAGTTGCTGCTTCATCATCTCTGCACTTTGTGGATTATCGCCAAAAGCAGTAGTCACTTTCTCCAGCAAAGCCTCAAAACCTTTAATGCCATTAACCGTGCCTCGCTCGTCGAACTGCATTTCAAACTTATGCCCTACAATCAGGTTAAAAGTTTTATTCAATGGATTATTGGGATCGGCTGTGGCATCCTTTGAGTCGTAGCTCATGTTCATCATCGGCATCTCCACTTTAAACATCATTGACTCAAACACTAATTCTGACGAGTAGATTTTATCGCTCTTGCCGGTAATCTTTATCGCGATATCACCCCCCATGGTTGTTTTAATATTTTGGCTAATGCCCGAAACGTTTTGCGCAATGGCCTGGGTCGTATTTTGCTTCAGCATATAGGTTTCCCCAACCTTCAGGTTATAGCGTAAGGAGGTTTGTGCCGATGCATTTAATGAAATCATCACCGCTGCAACCAACAACAAAAACAGATTCTGTTTCTTCATAATATTAGGTTTATTTTTTATAGTTCCTACGAAGCTAAGAAAATTAATTCAGGAATTTCCACGAAAAACATCTTCATCAGCCTACTGCTTTACTCTAATGTATTTCTCAATCAGCAACAAGTTCTCTTCGCCCAAACCGAGCTCCTCCAACTCCTCAACACCTTGCTGAATAAGCGTATCACCCTTAAGCTCCAGGTCAAATTTAAACGTGTGGCCCTCCCAGGTGCGAGCGGTACAAAAATCAAGGTTTTCAATATACGCGCCATCACTATACCCTACAGTACCACCGCCCGACATGTAGGCCACAGTGCTGCTATCTTTTCCTTGCTGCACATCATGCAGAAAAAATGCAAAATGAGTAGGCGTAATTATTTTGATCATCTCCTGTCCCTTCACCATGTTCGATGTTACCGAATCTTTACTATGGTAATTAGAAGAAATTAGCTGCCAGGTGCCAACGTATTGCTCCGGGAAACCCGTTGAAGTTTTTTTGTCATCACAGCAACTAAAGCACAATCCTGCAATCAGGATGAATAAATAAATTCTCATAATTCAATGTCTATTTTAAGGTTTTGAGTAAAGATAATCAACTTATTTAAAGCAGCAGCAAACTGGCAGGTACAGGCTATTAGATAAGGTCATAACACCCCATTATCACTCTATCTCAAACCCATTGTAGGTCTCAAACTGCCAGATCTCAACCACCTGCTTCACCCCCATTTCATAAGGTTTATACAAGCGATTAGTAGACACTAATAACAGCGACTGCTTGCTTTGTATCTGGTTGTAAACCACCTTAAAAACAATGCCTTCGTCGCGCGTAACCACAATGCAAGGCGTCCCATCTTTAATCATCTGCCAGTTTTGAACATACGAACCGGTTACCCAGGCGCCTTCGGGAATGGGCAACATGGAATCGCCCTGAACCTGAAAGGTGCGGTAGGTCTTATCCTTGGGTAAAAAAGGCAGGGAAAACCGAGGCAGCGAGGCTATAAATGCCGTATCACCATAATCAGAAGCGTAACCTGCCTGGGCTTTTACGGGTACCAGCTCTATGTTTTCATCGCCCTCGCTATTTACCGAAACCGTTAGCAATCGTAACTTTTGCCCGGTAACATCAATATCAAAACCACTCTCAATCTGCGACAGCTGAAATTCCGACAGAACCTCAAGCTTGTAGCGTATCAATGCATCAATAGAGACATTAAAATACTCGGCAAAGCGGATAAGCGTTTTAAATGGTGGCTGCACACTCTTTTCATAACCGGCCAAAGTAGTGCGTGTTAAGTCCAAAACTGAAGCTAAGTCACTTTGTGACAGACCCTTTCGTTTACGAAGAAACTTAATATTATCTGCAAAATACATAGTCTATCGGTGTTGAAAATTTTTAATTGTGAGTATCAAGCGTTTGCCGCCACTCCGCGCATTTTGAGCGTCGAAATGATTTACAAATATACGAAAGATGACTATATTATAATCAGGAAAATGACGAAATAATCGACAATTAATGAACAAATCAATTTTGCATCTGGATTTAGACACGTTTTTCGTATCGTGTGAGCGACTGATCAATAAAGAGTTGATAGGCGTTCCGGTGCTGATTGGCGGCACTTCGGACCGGGGCGTGGTAGCCGCCTGTAGCTACGAGGCGCGGGTGTACGGGGTACATTCAGCTATGCCCATGCGCATGGCCCGACAACTGTGCCCGCATGCCAAAGTTATCAGGGGAAATAGCCAGGCCTACAGCGAATACTCTAATATCATTACCGATATCATCAGGGAGCGCTCTCCCCTTTTCGAAAAATCATCCATTGATGAGTTTTATATTGATGTCACCGGTATGGATCGCTACATTAAAACCACCTATTTGTGGGCCAAAGAGTTAAGAGAAGAAATCATTCATAAAACAAAGCTTCCCATCTCGTTTGGCCTGTCAACCAGCAAAACGGTAGCTAAAGTAGGTACCGGTGAGGCCAAACCCAATAACCACATTCAAATAGAAACCGGTTACGAAAAGCCTTTTTTAGCTCCACTATCTATCAAAAAAATACCCATGGTGGGTAACAAAACCTATCACCTGCTCCGCCGCATGGGCATTGAACGTGTGCGCACCGTGCAGGAAATGCCCGTTGAACTTATGGAACGGGTACTGGGCAAAAACGGCATTGCTATCTGGAAAAAAGCACAGGGCATTGACAATTCACCGGTAGTGGCCTGGAGCGAACGCAAATCCATCTCTACCGAGCGCACTTTTGAACAGGACACGACTGATGTGTATACCCTTAAAAGCATATTGGTAGGCATGGCCGAAAGCCTGGCCTTTCAACTGCGCAACAGCAATAAGCTCACCTCATGCGTATCGGTAAAAGTGCGCTACTCCGATTTTCAGACGCATACCAAACAAAAACACATCCCTTACACCTCACTGGATCATACGCTTATTGAAACAGTTAAAGACCTGTTTGAGAAAGTATATGACCGAAGAGTGCTGGTTCGACTGATTGGCGTACGATTCAGCAACCTGGTTGGCGGCAGTTACCAGATACGACTGTTTGAGGACTCGTTTAAGATGATTAAGCTCTATCAGGCCATGGACAAGCTGCGCGGACGCTATGGCGAAGAAGCAGTAAAGCGGGCTCAGGGCATGCGAGCGCGTCATGTAAAACAGATGAATCCTTTTAACGGACAAATGGACGGAGCAATCATTAGTCCGAAGCCCACTATTTTAAGTCCGGAGGCCGGAATCCAAAGTCCGCAACCGGATCCCGGCACTTATTCGGACATCATGCATTAACTACTGACTATATAACTCAACACATGCTTACCAACTGCCATTCATACTACAGTTTTAAATACGGCACCATCTCCACCGAGGATTTGATTAAGGTGCTGATTCATCATGGATACACCACTTTTGCACTCACCGATATTAACAACACGGCTGCCAGCATCGATTTTGTGCGCCTGGCCGCCCAGCATAACATCCGGCCAGTGGTGGGCGTTGATTTTCGCAATGGCACTCAACAGCAATACGTGGTGCTGGCCAAAAACAATGCCGGTTTCCGGGAAATTAACGAATACCTCACCCCTCACCTGCACGAGAAAGTCAATTTTGATTCGCATGCGCCATCTTTTGATAATGCCTATGTTATCTACCCGTTCACCTATGCCAATGATGAACTGCGCGACAATGAATACATTGGCATCTCGCCGGAGGAGTTAAAACAGCTGCCTTTTTCTCCGTGGAAAAACCGTTTGGATAAACTGGTCATCAAACACACCTGCACCTTTCGCAACAAGCACGACTACAATGCACATCGCCTGCTGCGGGCCATTGATAACAACACCCTGCTGAGCAAACTTCCGCAGTGTGAACAAGCCTCCGAAACGGATACCATCCTGCCTTATGAGGAGTTGATGAATCGCTTTGCGGCCTATCCGCAGCTCATTGAAAACACCAACCTCTTGCTGAACTCGTGCAGCATCGATTTTAGCTTTGGTACCAACAAAAACAAGCAGGTTTTCACCCGCAATAAACAAGCTGACTTTGAACTGCTGAAACAGCGCTGTGAAGAAGGACTTGCCTATCGTTTCCCGCACCCAAACGAGACGGTTATCAAGCGCATGCACAAAGAGCTGGAAGTGATACGCGACCTGGGATTTTGCGCCTACTTTCTGGTGACACTCGATATTATTGACTACGCCCGCCGCCAAGGCTATTACTACATTGGCCGGGGCAGTGGCGCCAACAGCTTACTGGCTTATCTGCTGCGCATCACCAACGTAGATCCCATCGATCTGGATTTGTATTTCGAACGTTTCATCAACCCTTTCCGCCAATCGCCACCCGATTTTGACATTGACTTTTCGTGGACCGACCGCGATGATGTAACCCGCTACATATTCGAAACTTATGGCTACGACCATGTGGCATTATTGGGCAGCTACGTGACCTTCAAATACAAATCAGCCATCCGGGAGATAGCCAAAGTGTTTGGCTTGCCCGATGACGAAATCGTGGCCCTGCAGCAAAACCCGTCGGTGGCAACCAGTACCAAATACGGCCAATGGGTTATCAAATACAGCCAGTTCATCGATGGTTTTCCCAGCCACTGCAGCATTCACTCCAGTGGCATCATCATCTCCGAAGAGCCAATGAGCAGCTACTCATCCACCGAGCTGCTGCCCAAAGGGTTTCCGTCCACTCAGTTCGACATGTATATTGCCGAAGATGTAGGCCTCCATAAGTTTGACATACTGAGCCAAAGAGGACTCAGCAAAATTAAAGATGCGCTGAACATCATCCGTGAAAATACAGGCACTGAGATTGATATTGATAACATCGAGCGCCTTAAGCACGATGAGCAGATTAAGGAACTACTGAAAGTGGGAAAAGCCATTGGCTGTTTCTATGTGGAATCGCCAGCCATGCGCATGCTGCTCACCAAACTCAAAGCCGATGACTACCTGCGACTGGTGGCCGCCAGCTCCATCATTCGTCCGGGAGTTGCCAAAAGCGGTATGATGCGCGAATACATCCTGCGCTTTCAGGATGAGCAACGACGCGAACAAGCTCGGAACGACCTGCCCGAACTGTATAAGCTGCTGGAAGAAACCTATGGGGTAATGGTGTATCAGGAGGACGTGATTAAAGTGGCTCACTACTTTGCCGGCTTATCGCTGGACGAAGCCGATGTACTGCGCCGCGGCATGTCGTGGAAGTTCAGGCAGCGTAACGAATTCTGGAAAGTGCGTGATAAATTCTTTAGCAACTGCCGTAACAAAGGCTACGCCGAACAAACCATCTCCGATATCTGGCGACAGATCGAAAGTTTCGCCAACTACGCCTTTGCCAAAGGACACTCGGCCAGCTACGCCGTAGAAAGCTACCAGGCCCTGTTTCTCAAAGCCTATTTCCCCCGCGAATACATGGTGGCCACCCTCAATAATGGCGGTGGTTTTTACCGGGCCGAGCTCTACCTGCACGAAGCGCGCATGCATGGTGCCATTATTGAAGCGCCCTGTGTCAACCGCAGCGACTGGCCCTGCACCATGCAAGGCAAGCACCTGTTTTTAGGCTTCTTCATGCTTTTTGGACTGGAAAAAAAGTCGGTAGAGATGCTGCTTAACGAGCGTGGCCTGTTTGGCCAATTTCACGACTTGAGTGATTTCGTTACCCGCGTGCCTGTTTCACTGGAGCAGCTATTGATACTGATTCGTATTGATGCCTTCCGTTTTACCGGAAAAACAAAGAAAGAACTGCTTTGGGAGGCTCATTACCTCTTAGGCCACGCCAAAGTAACCAAACCAGAGCCCACTCTTTTCCAGACAAGAACCAAAGAGTTTGAACTGCCGGTTTTATGGGAGCATGAGCTGGAAGATGCCTTTGACGAGCTGGAGCTACTGGGGTTCCCGCTAACATCGCCCTTTGCTCTTTTGGAGAAACAAATTCCCAGCCTGCTTAAAGCAGCCGATTTAGCACACTGCATCAATCAAACTGTAGCAATCGTGGGCTATTTAATCACCCGCAAACCCACACGTACCAGCAGTGGCGAAAGCATGTCGTTTGGCACTTTTCTGGACATCGATGGCTACTGGCTCGACACCGTTCACTTTGCCGATTCGTTTAAACGCTATCCGTTTCGCGGCCCGGGCTGTTATCTTATACGAGGAAAAGTAGTGGAAGAATATGGGTTTATTAGTGTCGAAGTAAATCAACTATATCGATTGAATAATAAAAGCTTAGAGGAAAATACGAGGTTAAAGAAAACGGAAAACAGAGCGATGTTACCTGCTTAGCCAGTCGCTCAACCAGCATCGCATCGAGCCGTAGCAATATCCGAAAAATGCGAAGCCGGTGTGATGGTTATCAATCCCCAAAAGCAGCTCACATTAGCTTCCTCATACTGGTTTCCCCTTTCGCCAAAGGGGATTACATATCATTGCGCAGCTGTTACATTGGGCTGCGCAAGCGGGAAGATCCATTGCGCAGCTGGGAAAATGGATTGCGCAGTGGGTACGATGCATTGCGCGGTCAGCACAATGGATTGCGCAAACGGTACAATCGACTGAGAGGATGGAACAATCCATTGCGGGATGGAGCCATTACGTTGCGGAGTCAGTCCAATACAATGAGAACTCAGTCCGTTACTGCGCGCTTTCATAATAAAATCAGCAATGTCAATTCCCCTGAAATAATTCATATATGTCAGTCCAGAACCTCGCCCATTTTATCCGAGGAGAACACGCCTGACGCGTAATCGGGTAGATGGCCAGTGAGAAAATAAATCTCACTGGTACACCTCACACACCACCCGGCATACGGATCCGTACCAAGGCGGTTCATCAATCACACTCGTACCTGCTTATAATAATCGGAAAGAAAAATATATCCAGCTCGTTTTAAACGCTCATTGGTTATACTGGAAGCAAGAATCGGACTATTAGAAGTTCGCCAAAAAGTGTCTTGATACTTCTCAAAAAATGTCTTGATGCTTTTCAAAAAGTG
>NZ_JBPUSJ010000010.1:0-182565 GCF_051851475.1 Carboxylicivirga taeanensis
ACCTTTCATTACGTATCGATAAATGCCTGAAACCCTTATCAATCCTGCCCTTTCACGAGTACCATTGTCCTCAAAAGCGGGTGCAAAATAAGGAAGTATTTTGCGAATATGCAAATTCTAACAAAGAAAAAATTCACAAAAAAGCAGCATTACAACTTACACTGCTGTACATCAATACACTTAGCATAAAAATAAAATTACTTAACTCCATTCTACCATCAAAGTCCTACTAAAAACTTGCAGAAAATATGAGCGCCATGCTTCACCATTTAGAAATCGCAATAATAATTCTTGCTATTCTATACGTAATTAACGACAGATAGTGGTCATAGTTTTAACCTGCACAACATGGCAAATTGAGTTAGCATCGTAATTTGCCTTATTTTTTAAATTAAATAGGAATTTTTAGCAACTTTGTGAGCTATTTAATACCATTGATACATATACAATGCACTTAAGAATTACACTCGGTTTAATTATACTATCAGTAATTGGCTTTAACCAAGTACTTCCTGCTCAAAACAAGGCTAAAGTAGAAATAGAACATGCCAATGTTGGCGAACAAAGAGCAAGCCTGGGACCAAACGTTCGCCTGTTAATTGGAAATGTAAAGCTAAAACATGGAAATACCACTATGTTGTGCGATAGTGCTTACTTTCACGACTATAATGACTCAACTTTTATAGAGGCCTTTAGCCGCATACATATTATCCAAAATGACTCCATTCATTTATATGGCAACAAATTAACTTATAACAGTAGAGAGGGAGTTGCCCGTGTACGTGAGAATGTAAAAATTGAAAAACAAGATATTACAGTATTAACCGAGTTTCTTGATTACGACCGCTTAGGCAACTTTGGCTACTACTTCAATGGCGGAGAAGTACTCAGTGGACAAAACACACTCACCAGTGTTTTGGGCTTCTATTATCCAGACTTAAACGAGGTACACTTTAAGGACTCTGTAACTGTTAACAATCCCCGATACACCATTCTTTCAGACACCTTAAAATATCACACAATTACCGAGGTTGCCAGTATTCTTGGCCCCACATTCATCCACAGTGACAACAATTTGATATATAGCGAAAACGGGCTGTACGACACAAAAAACGACAAAGCCCATCTATTTAAAGGACAAAAACAAAGCTATGTTCAAGGCAAAGAAAACCTACTCAAGGGTGATACAATTTACTACGATCGTGAACAGGGATTGGGTGAAGCCTTTAGTCAATTTGAACTGCATGACACAACCAATAATCTGATTATTACTGGGGACTATGGATACTATAACGAACTTACCCAATACGCTTTGGCAACAAAAAAAGCGCAACTTTTACAGGTGTATCAACAGGACACTTTGTTTCTGCATGCAGATACCTTAAAAGCTATACCACTTATTGAAGAGGACAGCCGATTGGTGAAAGCCTATTACAATGTCAAGTTTTACAGAAAGGACCTACAAGGACGATGCGACTCGATGGTTTATGATTTTAGAGATTCGACCAATACCTTTTACAATGATCCGGTGATATGGGCACAGAAAAATCAGATGACTGCTCAAACCATTAAACTATTCAGTAAAAATAATGCGCTTTACAAGGCGGAGCTCATCAATTCGGCCTTTATAATAGCACCTGAGCAGGATAGTTTGCATTATAACCAGATTAAAGGGCGAAATATGGTTGGGTACATACGTAACAATGAACTATACAGGATAGACGTAGATGGCAATGGACAAACAATTTACTACCCAAAGGATAAAGATGTTGTAATCGGAGTGAATCGGGCAGAAAGCAGCAGCCTGTCCATATTCCTTAGTAAAAAACAAATTACGGGGATCAAACTAAGAACAGATCCAAATGGAAACTTAAATCCCCCTTATTTGCTACCCGCTGAAGATGTCAGGCTTAAGGGATTTATATGGCTGGAGAATATCAGACCTAAAAGCAAACTGGATATTTTCAAACAGGTGCCGATGCCAAAAATGGATGAGTACACCAAGGTATATGACGACTACCAGTTTGGGGACACAAATGAGTAAGTTACAAAAAATAAAAGGGGCTATCGCCCCTTTTTTGCTCTCTTAATATTCATCTTCATTAAAGAAGAAATCTTCCTTACTAGGATAATCTGGCCAGATATCCTCAATACTTTCAAAAACTTCTCCTTCATCCTCTATTTCCTGAAGATTTTCAATCACCTCTAATGGGGCACCTGAACGAATTGCAAAATCAATCAATTCGTCTTTGGATGCCGGCCAAGGTGCATCTTCTAGTTTCGAGGCTAATTCGAGTGTCCAATACATAGCAACTCAATTTAACATTAATATAATTGTGTTATTTTCTAGTTTACTTATCTGCGAATATAAAAAAAAAATCCAATCCTCCAACTCCGTATGGAATGTAATTTCACCAAGTAGTAAAACATTTGACGAAAAGACCTAAAAACACAATTAAAATACACGCTAATAAAAATTAGGTCCTGACTGTATGCAATTCAAATCTAAAACATTGATTTCCACTACAAACATTACAAGGCAAGCACCTGCTCATTCACTATATCCGACTCAATTAAGCCGTCACGCAGCCGCACTATTCGATGTGCATGCCTTGCAATCTCCTCCTCGTGAGTTACAAGAATGATGGTATTCCCTTGTTTGTGGATATCATCAAACAAGCGCATTATGTCAACTGATGTTTTGGAATCGAGATTACCCGTTGGCTCATCGGCCAGGATAATTGAGGGTTTATTAATCAGTGCACGAGCAACGGCAACACGCTGCCTCTGCCCTCCTGACATTTCATTTGGCCGGTGGTACATCCGATCACTAAGTCCCACACTCTCCATCACCACCTCTCCACGTTCGAGCCGCTGTTGTTTGGACACACCGGCATAAATAAGCGGTAATATGGCATTTTCAAGAGCTGTATAACGCGGAAGTAAATTAAAGGTTTGGAAAACAAAACCAATCTCCTTATTACGGATTTCTGCCAAAGCATCATCACTTAGTCGGCTAACGTCGGTCCCATTCAACACATAGCGGCCGTCTGTTGGCGTATCCAACGCACCAATTAAATTCATCAGGGTTGATTTTCCGGAGCCGGAAGGCCCCATAATCGCCACATATTCGCCTTTAGAGATAGATAGCGATACTCCTTGAAGGGCTTTTACAACTTCTGCCCCTACCCTGTAAAACTTTTTTATTTCAGTGATTTGGATGACCTGATCATTCATAGAGTTAAAATTTAGTCTAACAAATATAAGTTTTTAAGCAGTGAAAACTAGCTGTCAGTAATTTTCCTCTATGAAAACCGACTCAATTTCGACTTTCAAGCCAATGAGCCGGACAAGACCACCTTTTGCTAATAGCGAACAATAAAGTGTTGTTTTTGACACTCTTTTTTAAAAAAAACAATCCCCAGCTGAAACAAATCGATGGAAACAGTAATCTGCGGATGGTCACAGATTATCTTCCAGGCTTCTTCCATGCCTTGCGACCAATGAATATCGTCAAAAACAAATACAGAATCGTTATTTACCTTACGGAGGCAAATGTTAAAATAGTCGATGGTCGCCTGTTTATCATGATGACCATCGAAGAAAACAAAATCTAATGAATGAGCGCGCTCCAACATATCGGGCAGCACATCTTTAAACTGCCCAACATACTGCTTAACATTTTGGCACTTTAATCGGCTAAAGGTTTCCTGAGCAACTCGAGCTGTTTCCGGGCACCCTTCAATGGTATGAACCTCACGCCTTCTATCGGCCAAAGCTAAGTAGGAAGTACTGATGCCAACGGACGTCCCTAGTTCAACAATTGAGGCTGGATTCAGATAATGCACCAGTCGAAAGAGCAGCTCTCCGTATTTTGGTGCTATCGATGAATGTTTCACCAAAGCACATACTCGCCTTTTCTTTCCTGAAAAGCACTGACTCCCTGAACCGTAATCGACCGCCTCAAAGCACACCGTTGACTGCTTTAATTTATTTCGACAAACATCTATCTCTTTAAAAGCATAAAAGCCATGTTTACAATAAACAACCTCACGTACAAGATTAAAAACAAATGGGCTATGCAAACCATAGCCTTTCCTATATCGCGATTTTAAACAATAAGTAAGATAGCTCTTTATTTGAAAAAAGTTCATTCGTATCTGCTTAGTCTGATTTATTCAGTCGCATGTGGTATACAATGGCGGCACAAGCGCACATGCATCTGGCCTGCCAAACTATATATTTAATGCCAAAAGGCAAAGTTAAAAAGAAGAAATAGTCGTTCTATAAGTCAAAATCCATCCCCAAAGACGGAGGTTGTTAAGGTAAAAAGCAAGGGTGACTTTTATTTCAAAGCGATTCATCTAAAAAAACACCTCGATAAACTCTGTCAGCGATCGCAATTCCCTTCCACAGCAATTCACTTCTATATATCTGACAGCCTGCTAGCAATTGTTTTCATTAGCTTTCTCAATGGAGGCATTAAAAATAATTCAAGCTCAACAAAGCGAAATTCATTGCAGGCTCCGTTAAACACTTTTCGAAAGCAGTTGTTTAGTTGGTAGAATTAACCGTCTGGAGGAAGCTGTGAATGGAAACATACATTAACCAACTAATTGAAACTATAGAGGAGGCCATTGATAAGGCACCTGGTAAAACAGGATTTGAGGAAGACGAGGATGAACATCTTTTTGCCCAGGAATTTTTGCAAGGCAGACCAGAAAAGATATCGAAAATTGTAGGCATTGAAAAGTACAATTTCCCTCTTGCCAACCAACTATCATCTGAGCAGATATCAAAACTGCTCGAGGCAACAGAAAAGCTTCTTAAAGCCTACAATTGGGAGTTTATGTTTCCCGAGAATGTTAAGCCCTCAACCAAATATCAGTTTATTATTGATCTGTGGGATTCGAAACATGTATATTGCCAGCAAGGTGTGGTACAAATAGAAACCTGTCAGTTTGATGAGAATCATTGCCCATTTCCGGGTCAATGCCAGGTTTGTCACAGCTTTAAATGCAATGATGATGACAGTCACCATTGCTGCAAAGGCCAGGTAGACTTTTCAAACCTCACACCTGACATAGACCATACGGAGGATGCTGAACTGCGAGGTGAGATTGAGCGCTTTAAAGCGCTGATGCAGCAACCGCAAAATGATAACTTTATAGTGGGCATTCATAACTACTGTGATGGACGCTGCAATAGATGTGAATTTACTCAGCAGTGCAGTTCTTACGCTCTGAATAAAGAGCTCGATTTTGATTTTACGGATGACGATGGCAGCAGTCAAAAACAATTGGCAGTTATTTTTCAGGCTACTACAGAAATCATTCAGGAGGAACTATCTAAAAAAGGCATTAATGCTCAACAGGCAATGGAAGCATTGGCTGATGAAGATAAAATACAAACGCCTAAACATTCGCTGGAGTTACTCGCCGAGTCATATGCTGAAAAAGTCACCCGCTGGCTGGAGTCGAACCAAATGGAGTTAGAAAGCCGGTTGGTATCAGAGCCAACACCAGCTATTCAAGAAAGCTTCGAGTCAATTACCTGGTTTCAGCTTTTTATTCCCGCTAAAGTAAGTCGTGCAGTTTCTTCTGCTAGCAGCAAACAACCATCCGAATGTGAGGTGTATGATGCCCGTGGATCGGCAAAAGTGGCCTTGTTGGCCATTGACGAATGCATGCAGGCCTGGGAGCTCATTCTAAAATCCATCCCTAAAAAAGAAGACAGCGTATTAAACCTGTTAAGGCATTTATCGAAGATAAAAGATGAACTCGAAGGACTAATACCGGAGGCAAGAAGTTTTATCCGGCCAGGATTTGATGAATAAAAAAATCTGAGAGACCCATTTGGAAAATTTAAGAATCGTAAACTATTCTAGATTGCATCTCTCAGATATTATCGCTTTACAACTGCGAAAAAATTACCTCCCGTTGCAGGTAACCCAATGGTTCCATTGGCTTTGGTTCATTTAAACCGCTGTAAAACTATTAATTTATTTGAGAGTTCAATAACAACAGTGTATTTTTTTGTGTAAAAACCTTAATTTTTTCTGAATTACCGATTATTTGCCCTAAAAATGGTCCAAATTAGGGGTTTATCTATTGGTATTTAGGTGCTCTAATGTTTGGGTGATAGCCTCGAAAACCTGGTGTGAGTCTTCAAATACTTTGGAGAAAAACTGACGCGACCGCTTAATCATTCGTTTAGCCTTTCTTTTGTTGCCTTGTTTATATAGAAGCTTTCCATAATGAAAACAAACGTTACCGCAAGCCTCCATATCGGTCTTATAATCCCGAAGTGCCTGCTCATAAATTTGCAGCAATAAGCGTCCCTGTCCTTCTCTGAGAAATAAGCCATTTAATTCATCGGCTAGTTCAGGAGCATACAAGTCGCTTTCTAACACTTTATAGCCATTGGCAACAATTAAACTATCATCTTCCAATTTTAAGGAGGCGTTTAAGATATACAACAAATTAGGCCTATATCCGGGACATAATTTATCGGCTTCCTGAAAATAGTTCATGGCATATTCAACATTTTGCTCTTTTAAAAACAGGATACCGCTCACTCTTGCTGCATCAGATTTTTCAATGGAATCCTGATACAAATGAAAGGCACGCACCGCATATTTTATGCCCTTTTGAGGCAACCCATCCAGCAAATAGGTTACTGCCAGACTATAGTTGGTCAGAGGCTCATTGGCTTTAATTGCCAGTGATTTGATAAACCATTTTTGAGCAGCAAAATAATTCTGATTCAAAGACTGATAGTATCCAAGGGCATATAAGCTATAGTAATCAAAAACCCCATGTTCGATGGCTTTTTCATAATAGGCATTACTTTTTTCAAGAAGAGCCTCTGACGGTTCTCCCCACCGATCACCAAAATCATAATAGATGCGATTGTAAAAATCCCCCAAAGCTTTTACGATCCTGTAATCATCCGGGTATTGAGAAGACAAGTGATGTAGCACACTATCTATTTGAAAAACCACAGGTGTAACACCTAAAGCCTTCTCTCCTCTAAGCTGCTTCAACTCTTCGCCAGGCCTAAGGTTTGTAAAAGAAAACGACCGGTGAAAGTAACTGTTAAGATGATAATTCAAGGCCAAATCCACCTTTTTTAACAGGCAGTCAACTGATGATGTATCTGCGCAATCGCCCAACAGCTCGAAGGCCGTTAAATACTGCCCCTTCGAAATTAGTGAATCAATTCTATCCTGAGAATTAATGCTTGAGCACCATACCAGTTGGCTAACAGCTACAATAACGAGACAATTAATTTTTAACAAGTGAGTCATTTAAAAATTTCAAACAATACTATTTTTAATGAAGTGATGCATGCTTTTCAACACATTGCACTGTATCCCTTTACTCGAATTACTAACAGAAGGTTATTACTTTTTTATCCGCACCTTAAAAATTTACCTGATAATTTTCCAAAATAGCCATCACCACTCTGTTTTCCACCCAAATACCACCACTGATTATCAATACACTATTGCCATTTAACTAAATTTTAAAGAACTTTTATTCTCGCAAATACTGAGGTTCTCACTTAACCACAAATTCTATGAATGGTTCAAGCACAATTCCATCTGCATTTTTTTAATAATTAATCTATTTTATATGAGAAAACTACTATTTATTAGTGCAATCCTAGCAATGGGAATGATCTTAAATGCACAAAAAACTAAACAACCCAACATTTTGGTAATTTGGGGAGATGACATCGGACAGTCAAACATTAGTGCCTATACAAACGGACTGGTTGGGTACCGAACTCCTAACATTGATCGCATTGCCGATGAAGGCATGATCTTCACTGATTATTATGGCGAACAAAGTTGTACTGCTGGTCGCTCAAGCTTCATTATGGGACAAAGTGTGTTCAGAACCGGATTAAGCAAGGTGGGCTTACCTGGTGCCGAATTGGGTATGCAGAAGGAAGACCCAACCATTGCCGGCTTACTCAAACCACTTGGCTACGCCACAGGTCAGTTTGGCAAAAACCATTTGGGCGACAAAGACGAGCACTTGCCTACCCAGCATGGCTTTGATGAGTTTTTGGGAAACCTCTACCATCTTAATGCCGAAGAAGAGCCGGAGCTTCCCGATTACCCAAGAAATCCGGAATTCAGGGAAAAATTTGGTCCAAGAGGAGTTATTAGTTCGTCGGCTGATGGCCCCGTAAAAGATACCGGCCCGCTTACCAGGAAAAGAATGGAAACCATAGATGACGAAACAGTGGCTGCTGCCGTTGACTTCATTAAACGAATGGATAAAGCAGGAACACCTTGGTTTGTCTGGTGGAATGGAACGCGTATGCATTTTCGTACACACGTGAAAGATGAGCTGATGAACGATCCGAAATACCAGGGCCTGAATGAGTACGCCATTGGTATGATTGAACACGACATGCATGTTGGCGAGCTACTTGCTGTTTTAGATGAACTTGGTATTGCCGACGAAACCTTAGTTTTCTATAGTACTGATAACGGCCCTCACAAAAATTCATGGCCCGATGCAGCTGTAAGTCCGTTTCGTGGCGAGAAAAACACCAACTGGGAAGGCGGATGGCGTGTTCCTGCAATGGTACGCTGGCCCAAAAACATTGAGGCAGGTTCAGTATCCAATGAGGTTATGCACCACATGGACTGGTTACCAACCTTATTGGCCGTTGCTGGGAATGAGAATATTAAAAACGAACTACTCGAAGGTAAAAAAGTGGCTGATAGAACCTATAATGTGCACCTGGATGGTTATAACTTTTTACCCTATCTGACCGGCAAAACTGAAACAGGGCCTCGAGAAGAGATTTTTTATTTCTCGGATGATGGCGACCTGACAGCTTTAAGGTATAAAGACTGGAAAATGGTTTTTATGGAACAGCGCAAATATGGTACACTTGCTGTTTGGTCAGAGCCTTTTGTAGAGCTGCGGATCCCCCTTATCTTTAACTTAAGACGCGACCCGTATGAACAAGCTCCGCTTACCTCCAATACTTATTACGATTGGTTACTCGATCATGCATTTATGCTTGTCCCTGCTCAAGCCTATGTAGGAAAATTCCTTTCAACTTTTAAGGAATATCCGCCGCGGCAGAAGGCTGCCAGTTTCAGTTTGAGCCAAGTAATGGAAATGATGAAAACACCAACAAACAATTAGGCTAAAAACCTACCATTTCATATTCTCATGGCGTGCAGCGAGCTGCACGCCATGAATTAACCCCTAAACACTAACCCACATGCGAGTATTCCTCTTGTCCATCAGCTGTATCTTTCTTCTTGCCTGTACCCCTTCTAAAAAACAAAATCCTCAACACACAAATCCTCTCCCTTCGTGGAATAATACACACTCCAAAGAACTAATTCTTTCATTTGTAAAAAGGGTAACAGAGCCATCATCAGAAGCATTTGTTCCCATTGAAAACCGCATCGCTGTATTCGACAACGATGGAACATTGTGGAACGAAAAGCCACTCTATATCCCAATTGAATACGAAATCAACTACATAAAGGAAAGCGCGCAAAGCAACCCGGCGCTTTTAGATAACGAGCTCTACAAAGGATTAGCTGAGGGTAACCTTGCCATATTGCAAAAATACTCCACTTTCGACCTGATTAATCAACTCTTCGCAGCCCACAATAACCAGGATGAGACGGAGTACAAACAATCAGTCTATCGCTTTCTAAGTAAAAACCATCACCCGCAACACAATCGCCCTTTTAAAGAAATGATATATCAACCAATGGTTGAATTGGTTCATTATCTGCAACAGCACAATTTTGAAGTATACATCGTTACTGGAGGAGAAATCACTTTCGTCAGAACCATCTCCAAAGAAATATATAACATACCGGTTGAGAATGTGATAGGCAGCAGCGTAAAACTCAATTACATTTCAGATGAACAGGGCGTTAGGTTAATCAGAACAGGTAGTATTCAATCGGCCAACGATAAACATGTAAAACCCTGTAACATTGAACTGCACATTGGTAAAAAACCAATTTTTGCTGCCGGTAATAGCGATGGCGATTATGAAATGATGGAGTATACCCTATCAGGCGATACCCCTTCCATGGCCATACTGCTACATCACGATGATGCCAAAAGAGAATACAGCTACATGCATGGCACTGAAAAAGCAGTGGAAGATGCAGATATCAAAGGGTGGCATGTAATCAGTATGAAAAATGATTTTAACCAAATATTTCCCAACTAATTACCTGTTTACAATACCTTATCTATTATGAGTATTTACGACCAGATTAAAGAATTAAAAGAGCGAATAGACCAATCAATTATCGGACAAGCTCAACTTACTGAACGCATCCTGGTTGGTTTATTAGCCGATGGTAATTTATTACTTGAAGGACTACCTGGTCTGGCTAAAACAAGAGCCGTTAAAAGCCTCGCAAAAGAGCTGAATACAGGCCTGAGTCGTATTCAATTTACACCCGACCTGCTCCCCTCGGATATTACAGGCACCGAAATATATCAGCCTGATAGTGTTGAAAAATTTCATTTCCAACAAGGACCCATTTTCAGTAACTTAATATTGGCAGATGAAATTAACCGTGCCCCGGCCAAGGTGCAGGCAGCCCTATTGGAGGCTATGGAAGAGCGCCAGATATCTGTTGCCGGAAAGACCTATCCGATGGATAAACTCTTTATGGTATTAGCTACCCAAAACCCGGTAGAACAAGAAGGCACCTACCCTTTACCAGAAGCTCAGATGGATCGCTTTTTAATGAAAATACTAATTAACTATCCTGATGCGGCCGCAGAAAAGGAAATACTCAGGCTGGTCAGACAAGAAAGTAAGTCGGGAGTAGTGGCAAATACACCAATTAATCCTTCAGTAATTTTTGAGGCCAGGGAAGAAATAAAAAGCATTGAGGTGTCGGAAACAGCTGAACAATACATGGTTGATTTGGTGAATGCCACGCGATTTCCGGATAAATACAGCGACAAACTAAGCGAGTGGATAGCCTACGGAGCCAGTCCGCGGGGCACAATAGCCCTGGAAAAGTGTAGCCGCGTAATGGCCTGGCTCAAGCAGCGCGACTATGTCACATCCGATGACACACGAGCTGTTATTCATGACGTTCTGCGCCATCGATTAATATTAAGCTACGAAGCCAATGCCGATGGGATAACTGCCGAGCAAGTCATTGATGAGCTATTGGATGTCGTAGCGATTTAGTAAAAACGAATTTCTGACCTGATGGAAAACTACACGGCCATAACACTGCGTGACCTACTCAAGTGGGAACACCTGGTTTTGGGAACAGACATCATACCCAAACAAAGAGTAAGTTCCTTGCTGGTTGGGAAACATGCCAGCATGATGCGCGGTCGTGGACTCGATTTCGAAGAAGTGCGAAATTATGTGGCGGGTGATGACATCAGAAACATCGACTGGAAAGTAACAGCCCGAACAAGGCGAACTCATACGAAAGTATTTAATGAAGAAAAAGAACGTCCTGCGCTTATTGTTGTGGATCAGTCTTCTTATATGCTGATGGGTTCACAGCTTTATCTAAAATCAGTTATTGCAGCGCACACCGCTGCCCTGGCAGCCTTCCGAACCATAAAAAAAGGGGATCGCTGCGGAGGCATAGTCTTTAACGATCATCAAATCGACTGGTTCGCACCACGTAGAAGCCGACAGGCTGTTCTGCAGCTCTTAAAAGCTGTCAGTAATCAAAATAACGAACTTTTGGAGCGTCAACAGGTAACTGACAATTCTGAGCAGCTTGAGAAAACCCTTAAGAGAATTGCCAATTATGTCACGCACGATTACATCATCACGCTCATCAGCGATTTTAGCCAATGTAGCCCTGCCAGCTTCCGGATCATCAAGCAGCTGTCGGTTCACAATGATGTCATACTGGTACACATTGAGGACCAATTAGATGTGCTAACGAACATCTCTGACATGCTTATTACAGATGGGGATAAGCAACTTTTTTGGCGAAAATTGAAGCCAGAAACTATTCAAAGAGAAAAAGCGGAAGAACAGGCGCTTAAGGAAAAACTGAAGCAGATACAACGTCGTTACAAAACACCAGTACTTTACCTGAATACAGCTCAGCCACTTGAAGAACAGATGAGAGACATCTTTAAAAGCAAATAATATGCATGAAGAAGCGATTACGACCATCATTGAACCTGAAGCTATCGCTTTTAGTTTTGATGCCATTGGCTGGAAAGTACTGCTCCTTTTAGTGCTTGCCGCGTTAATAATGACACTAATTTGGATGACCATCAGGTATCGAAAAGATAAATATCGCCGCGAAGCACTGGCGCTGTTGGCTGCAATTTCCAACAATCATTCAACATCACTTCAAAAAAAGGCGGTTCAGGTTCATACATTATTAAAACAAATATGCCTGACAAAGTACAGCCGACAGGAAGTGGCGAGCCTCGAAGGTGACAAATGGGCGTCCTATCTTAACAGTCGGATAAAAAAACCTTGTTATTCGGTGCAAGATATAAAATGCATTCAACTGGGCCTTTTTAAGGCCAACAGCCTGGATGCACAAACCGTTGAACGTTATATTAACCAAAGTAAAACCTGGATAAAAAAGCATGTTGTTTGAGTTCAAATACCTATGGCCATTCTTATTACTGCCATTACCCTTGTTGGTGAGGTGGCTCCTTCCGGCTTTCAGAAAAAGACGTACTGCGCTCTTGCATCCGCGCTTTCGTGCTAAAGCATCTCTACTGAACCAGCAGCCCAGGCATTCAGCCTGGGTGTCCAAACGCCCTCTTATCAATGAAATAACCCTCTGGCTCATATGGCTTTTGCTAGTTACAGCGGCAGCTCATCCTCAACTAAGTGGCGAACCAGAACTACAGATTAAAAATGCTCGTAGCATTTTTATAGCAGCCGACATATCTTTTAGTATGGATACGCGCGACTGGGTTATAAACGAACAACCGCTATCGCGTTGGGAAGCTGTGAAGCAAATAATGGCCGACTTTATCGAACAACGGGAGGGCGACCGACTTGGCATCATTTTCTTTGGTTCCAATGCCTACCTGCAAAGTCCATTAACAAGTGACCTCAACTTTATTCGATGGCAACTGGATGAAACTGATGTGGGAATGGCAGGCCAAATGACGGGCATAGGCAATGCCATAGGCTATGCCACCAGCTTATTTGAAGCAGATACCCTTGCCAATAAAGTACTGTTAGTATTAACAGACGGTGTGGATAGTGGCAGTGATATCACACCCATGGATGCAGCTAATGTAGCCGCCAAAGATTCCATCACTATATACACGATTGGCATTGGCGAAGCCACTGCTTCCAACTCAGATTTAGATGAACGCACCCTGAAGCTCATTGCAGCAGCTACCAATGGACAGTATTTTGCAGCCAGCGATCCTGAACAATTAAAGCAGGCCTACACCGCTTTTAATGAACTTGAACCCATTGAATGGGAAGAGCAGGCCTACAAGCCTGTTGTTGCACTCTACCATTACCCATTGGCTTTAGCACTGGTTCTGGCTGTATGTCAGCAATTGATAATGGGTCTTATAAAATTTGCATCTTACATAGCCAACAGAAATGACTGAGCCGATCAAATTGATTTTACAACAATTTCATTTTATCCATCCACAATGGCTTTGGGCCTTGCTGCCTGTACTATGTATTCTGTTATTGATTTTTTGGAGTAACCGCGAAAGTAAGAAATGGGAACGTTTTATTGCTCCTCACCTCCGTCCTGTGCTGTTTATGAAGGGCTCACAAACAGCATTCTGGTGGCCACTAATAGCCTATTGGCTAGCCTGTAGCTTTATTATCCTATCGCTGGCAGGCCCAACCTGGAAAATGAAGGACATACCACAAGGCAAAGCAGCTGCAGTATTGCTTATTGGAGTAGATTTATCGCACAGCATGCTGGCAACTGATATAGCCCCCAACCGACTGGAGCGCGCTAAAATGAAAATAACAGATTTGCTGAATGCCAATCCTGAAACAGACATTGGTCTCTTTGTCTATTCAGGTACCCCTCATATTGCTGTACCATTTTGCAGCGACTATAGTATAATCACACACCATATTGAAAATTTACATCCATCCATGATGCCGGTTAGAGGCACTAACATGCAATTGGCCATATCGCTGGCTGATTCTCTATTGCAGCCTTACGATGCACCTGGCACCCTGCTACTAATAACGGATAATTTGAGCCTGAATGATGCAGCTTTAGTCAAAAGCTTTTGCAATAACAGCATTCACCAGGTAACGATTATGCCCTTAGCATCGATCAGCGGCGGAACCATGCCGGCGTTTAACAACCCCAATAAAATACTTAAGGATAAGGAGGGCAGGGATAGAATCGCCACCATCGATATGTCCGTTATTCAAAACCTAAAGCAAACAAGCAAGGTCAGTATCATTCCACCAACTCTCGATCAATCTGATATTGAAAACATTGCCACAGAGGTAAGAAAGCGAAAACTCTTCACCCTTGGTGACAAGCATGACGATGAACAGTGGGATAATAAAGGATGGTGGTTAATTCTACCAGCTTTATTAATTGTGTTGGCCTGGTTCAGAAAAGGCTGGTCCATCTTCTGGCTGTGGACAGGCATCCTTATTCATGCCTGTTCGCCCATCGACAAAAATGCGAGCTTATGGTACACGGATGATTACCGCGCGCAGCAAATGTTGAAAGACAGTCTTTATGAAGAAGCAGCCAACACATTTACATCAATTCCCCATAAAGGCTTGGCCTACTATAAGGCGGGAAATTACGATGCAGCCCTTGAGCTATTTTCATTGGATTCTACCGCCAATGGACGCTATAATAAAGGTGTAACATTAATTCAACTGGGGCGCCTGGAGGAGGCTCAGAACTGTTTCGAACAGCTCCTTAAATTAGCGCCGGAGATGCAGGCCGCCAAACAAAATTTAGAACGTACCCAACGTCTGATACTGGAACGCGACTCCATTGGAGAACAAATGAACGAAACAATTCATCTGGATAAGAAAGAAAAAACGGATGAACCCTTGCAGGAGCGCAGTGCTAAAACAAAGGATGAAGAACTAACGTCGGATACAGAAGTGGACGAGTTACCCGATGATGGCAAACGGGTAAGCGATGAAGTGGCCACCGAAATATCCAAAGCGGAAGAGATGGAGAAACCCGATGACGCCATGAATCAGGAAGGGGAGCAGAAGGATGCTAAAAACATCATGTTCAAAAAAATATCAGCAGACCCAAGCGAATTTTTACGCCGACGATTTAAGTTTCAGAAAGACAAACACTACCCAAACGAAAAAGAGTTAAGTGATATTTAGACAATACCTATTGATTTTATGACATCATACGCCCGATATATCATCTTGCTAGTAGTGTTGCATCTGACTCTGCCCAATTTACAGAGCCAAAACTTTGCAACGTTGAAAGTAAACACTAAAAAGGTTTACAAACAACAACCGGTGAAAGCAACAATAACCGTTTATACCAGCACTTGGTTTACCGACTCGCCCGATTTGGGTAATGTGGCCATTCCCAACGCATTTGTTATCCCTTTTAAAAGAACCATCAGTGGGATCCAATATGTGAACAACGCTAAATATGCCACCCTGGAATTTTTCTACCTTATCTTTCCTCTTGAAGCCGGACAGTTAGCCATACCTGAGTTAAGCATAGAAGTAAGCACCCCTGCTGAAGGGCAGTATAAAGGAGTAAGGCGACAGCTAAAAACCAAAGCATTAAGTATTCAGGTACTGGCAGCTCCGAGTAATTTTAAAGGCAGCGAGTGGCTGGTAGCTAAAGATGCCTACATTTCAGATACATGGAACAGCGACCTGAATGAGCTAAAAGTAGGCGATGTTATAGAACGAACAATTACAACACGTGCCCTGGGAACCTTGCCAGCCTTTATTCCCGCTACTACAATTACTCAACCTACCTGGGCTAGTATATACCCCCGTCAGCCACAAATAAACGACACCCGAACCAAAACAGATGCCAACGGACAACGTATAGAAAAGTATCGTTACTTACTGGAAAAGGAAGGTTCATTCAACATAGAACCAGTCAGCATAAGCTGGTGGAATCCCTATCTGCAAAAGCAATACACGCGCTCAACAAAGCCTCTAAGTGTCATTGTACAGCCCAATCCCGACCTGAATATGCTCACCACTATGCGCGACTCACTGCAAACCGCCGCCGTACCGGTTGCCACAACTGAGGCAGATACGCCGCTTTTAATATTTGGCATGAGTCCTAAAAAGCTAACGTTACTCTTACTTGCCGTCATCCTTGTTGTATGGCTGCTAACAAAAAGCTGGAAGAAGTTTGTCAGCTACATTCAACGGCAGCGTAAAATCTACCTCAACAGCGACACCTATCTTTACCACCAGCTCATTAAGGCCCACAGCAAAAGCAGCAAAGAGCAGCTGAATACCTTATACTGGTTTCTGTTTCGAAAGAAAAGGCACTATACCACTGATCCTTCAAATGAATGGGCCCAAACCCTCTTAAAATCAGTCTTTCTTAATAAGGAAAAGAAGCTTAGTAAAAGGGAATTAAAGGCCTTATGCGAAAAGTACAAAGAGACTGCGGATAAAGTCAGTAAGACTATCCCTCCTCTGAACCCTTAGAATGAATACAACTAAAAATGAAAAAATAAAGGTTGCTTCTACTCATAGAAAGCAACCTTTATCGATGCGTAATAGTAATTAAAAGTTCTCGAGCTTTTGATTTATCTCGTTTATTTTAGGCGGTAAATCACGGGTACGAGGCACATAATACACAATGAGGTCGCCATTCGTCCATTCATTCAAAACAACAAACATGGTAGCATCTTCCTCCTGTAAGGCATCAAAGTACAGTTCCTCATTAGCATCGCTGTCGCTAAAATATAACATACCCTGATACTCGTACCGCTCCAATAAGGCAGCTTTAACATCCCTGTAATGCTCTTTACCAATCAAAATAACTGAGGCTGCCAATTGTGCATTATCCTCTTCAAACACATAGGCCTTTTTATATGCTACCCCTTCCGATAACGAATAGCTTATGGTGTGTAGATCTTTCGTTTGTGGCTGCCCTTGCTCATTGATTATCTCTGTTAAACCTTTTGACCAGTCTACTTCAGGCATATCATATAAATTATAAACGGGCACAATCTCTATGCGCACAGATTCTTTTCTGTCATTACTTTCCACATCAACAACAGTCACCCCCACTTTATTGGCAGTTACATTTAACATTTGTGAGGTTGCATGGTAAGGATCAGGACAGGAGCAGGTAATCGGATAATCAGAAACAGCCTCAATCGTTTTGGTTTCCTGATAGTTTAAACGCAGTAATTTTGTATGTACTGTCAGTTCCGATTTCTCATCTTCAGAACAAGAAATAATCAGAATGGAGATAGCTAATAAAAGGATTAAGTTTTTCATATTAACAACATTTAGTGTATGGTTATTTGCCAGGTAGATATCAAAGACTACCGTAGCACAAGAGATAAATAATTACGTTACAAAGGAGTTACTGCAGCATACGATGCTCTATAACAGGTAGTAAAGCGCGGATACAAAACTGATGGTCAGGGTCGTAGTTCACAATGGTTTGGTTTATAGTTAGTGGGCTTCAGCCAATTAATTCTAGGCGAAGTTAACAGTATATGATTTAAAAGTCAACCTTTTTTACGTCATAACAATTATATCGCGATGAAACTTTCAGCTTCCAGCAGAACAAAACAATAGATTAGAACCTCATTATCTGTGCAAAACGATACCACTACCCGCTCAAACTAGGTATAAACCCTTAATCCCATTCGACTTGAAACAGATAACATGAAAAGGTATCAACAAAATTATTATCGATATCGACAATACGTGCGCCTTTGACAATGCAGAAGAAAAGTATCTTAAATAATTAGCAGAAGCCGCTGCTCGAGTGCAATCAATACAGTTTAGTCCGATCAATCCGTTGTATAAAGTAAATTATTATTTTTGCATCTATGTCTGATTTATCGATGCAAAATATTAACTACCTGCCGGGCGTTGGCCCCAAAAAAGCTGAGCTGTTAAAGCAGGAGCTTAAGGTTGCATCCTACGAGGATTTGCTCTACTATTTCCCTTATAAGTATGTTGACCGCAGTAAGTTTTACGCCATTCGCGAGGTAAATACCAAGTTGCCCTACATACAGGTGAAGGGGCGCTTCACCTCGCTCAGCACAGTTGGAACGGGGCGGCAAAGTCGAATGACCGCAACTTTTACCGACGGAACAGGGATATTGGAGCTCATCTGGTTCAAAGGACATAAATATGTGAAAGACTCGATTAATTCAGAAGCCGAGTACATTGTTTTCGGAAAACCTTCGTCGTTTAATGGCAGAGTAAACATCGTTCATCCTGAACTGGAGAAGGTGAATGATGCACAGGTGAAAATTTCATCAGCCCTGCAGGCCTTTTACAACACCACTGAAAAGATGAAGAAAGGTTTTCTGAATTCGAAAGCCATCAATAAGCTTCAACAAAATATCTTTCTATCTTTCCAGGGAAAAATATCGGAGACCTTGCCGGCCAGCATTCTTGAGAAATACAAACTACTGAACCTGCACGAATCTCTCAAAACAATCCATTTTCCGCCTAACTCACAGCTCCTGGAAAAAGCACAATTCAGGTTGAAATTTGAAGAGCTTTTTTACATTCAGCTAAATATTCTGCGGCAGCGTAACCAAAGAAGCAAGGCCATTAAAGGACATTTATTTGGCACGGTTGGACAATACCTCAATGAGTTTTACTCACAAAAAATCCCATTCGAACTTACCAACGCCCAAAAGCGCGTTATTAAAGAAATAAGACGCGACATGGGCTCGGGCAAACAAATGAACCGCTTGCTCCAAGGAGATGTTGGCTCGGGAAAAACACTCGTAGCCTTGATGGTAATGCTCATTGCGCTGGATAATAATTTCCAGACCTGCCTGATGGCCCCTACAGAGATACTGGCTACCCAGCACTTTGAAACCATAAGCCAAATGGTGGAGGGTTTAGATATTAAAGTAGCCTTACTCACCGGCTCATCCAAGAAAAAAGAACGTGAGCAGATTGATAGAGACCTTCAATCGGGTGAACTGCAGATTTTAATTGGTACACATGCCCTGCTGGAAGATAAGGTCGTGTTTAACAACCTCGGTTTAGTGGTGGTTGATGAGCAACACCGTTTTGGAGTGGCGCAACGTGCCCGGCTATGGCGCAAAAACACACAGCCCCCGCATGTGCTGGTAATGACGGCCACACCTATCCCGAGAACCCTGGCGATGACTATCTATGGCGATTTGGAAGTATCGGTAATTGATGAGCTGCCCCCGGGACGAAAACCCATTGAAACAGCGCACTATTTTCATAACCGACGTAACAACCTCAATAAATTCATTAAAGGAGAACTGGATAAAGGCAGACAGGTTTACGTAGTCTATCCTCTGATTGAGGAGTCGGAAAAGATGGATTTTAAAAATCTGGCTGAAGGCTATGAATACATGCAACGTGTTTTCCCTGATTACAAAGTGAGCATGGTGCATGGTAAGATGCGTCCCGCAGAAAAAGACGAGGCCATGCAGGAATTTGCCGCCAACCGCTCACAAATACTGGTATCCACCACTGTGATTGAAGTAGGGGTGAATGTGCCCAATGCCTCGGTTATGGTGATTGAAAGTGCCGAGCGCTTTGGCTTATCGCAGTTGCATCAGCTGCGCGGGCGTGTTGGTCGTGGCGCCGAGCAAAGCTTCTGCATTCTAATGACCAGCTATAAACTATCGGACGAAACCCGCAAGCGAATGGATATCATGACCCGCTCAACCGATGGCTTTGAAATTGCTGAGGCCGACCTGAAGCTGCGTGGCCCGGGCGATTTGGAAGGTACTCAACAATCTGGACTACCTTTCTCATTAAAAATTGCCAACCTGGGACGCGATGGACAAATTCTGCAATTTGCCCGTCAGGTGGCCGAAGCCATCTTAAGCATCGACCCCTTGCTGGAGAAACAGGAAAACTACATACTGAACAAACAACTCAAAAAGCTAGCCAGCGAAAAAATGAACTGGAGCATGATTAGTTAAGCCGCCTATTGACAATTCTGCTACAATTTCGACACCAGATTGTCATCCTTTTTAACCAATACAATTTTAGCGTTAATTTTTGATGTTACTGTTTGCATAAATTGTTTCAACTCTTTATATGTATTGGCCGGATAGGTTTGCTTCTTGAAATTGTATAAGGCCACCACCTGCACTAATGCACCTTTTTGATGCACCATGTAATTAAAGCTTACATTTTCAGTTTCCAGTTTTTTATTGCCTGGAAGTTCCTGAACATTATACCCTTCTGGCACCTCTATGGTGGCCACCAACCGGTTTCCTCTTAGGTAAACCAAATCAACCGGATGCGTTCTTTCCTCTTGAATGAAAGGGTTACTATGCTCAGAGAGATTGGCAAATGGCGCAATTATCAACTGCTCATCAATGCGATCGATGGACTGAGAAAAATTAAATGCATATTTAAAAGACAATGGGCTATCAAACAAATCATCAGCTTCCATGGAGGTAACCTTCACTCCTCTTTTGGTAATCTTCTCCTCAAACTTTTCTTTGCTGGCATAATAATCCTGGCGATCCGATAAAGCTGCATAGCCCGTGCTTCTGGCCTTACACACTCCCTCAACCTGATTGTCTTTAACATTGACTGACATAGCCAGATTGATTTCCTCCATTGAAAGGGCTGCATTGGTAATCGTTACCCAATTCTCACTATCTTCTTCCACAATAAATCCCTTGCCATTAATACAGTTTGAAGGAATCAAATTATTGGGACACAAATCCTGAGTTGCATCAACCAGGCGTTTCGTTCCATTTACCTCCACCAAAATAAGCACATAATTAAACAACTTCGAGTAAGGAAACGAGTCACTTACTTTGCCATTATCGCGCGTACTGATAATAACAGGTGAAACAGAAAGGCCAAGTGAGCGCAAAGCTCCAATGGTGCTTAAATTAATATTGCCAATATTGCCATTTAGTTCTGAGTTAAACTCTTTGAGCGAATACTGGGCAAATTTACCGCTATAGTTATTCCAACTATAGTTTTGCTTCATATAATTAAGCACCTCCTCCAGTTGCTCCTCTTGAGGTTTCTGTTGCAAATGAGCGAAAGTTTTTTCACCCCATTTCTGAGCCCTTTTCAGGTATCTGCCAAAACTATCATTATCGAGCAACTCTTCGGCCAGCGATGGCCAGGTATTCATGTACTTGCGGGAATAGCCCGATGGGTAGTTAATCTCCGAAAGTTGAAAATCAATCTTTTTCAGGTAATCATTTCTCGACGAAATAAAGCTCTCATCATTGAAAGACGGAATGTTGCGCATGCCAAACTCATACACCATATCATTAAACGGAATACCGACAAATACCCTGTCGAGCCCTTTCTTCTCGTATTTTTTATAATGATCGAACTTTGTGGCCCCTTGCAAACGGTAACGGTATGAAAAGAATGGAATCATATTCACCCGGTACTCGCTGTATAAAACCGGAATATCTGTCTGAAACTCCCAATCTTTAAAATAATCGTAATAATGAGAGTACACACTGTACTTCACGTCCACAATGGAACCTTCCTTCACCTGTGGCATGGCAAATTTTTTCATATACCAATACTCATTGATATCTTCCTGATAGACATTCTTCAAATCCAAAGCTATCTGCTCCAAACGCCCTCCTTCCACATTAAAGGTGTAACCCTGAATATCCTTGACAACTTCTCGCTGTTCTCCCTCCTGAAAAAGAGCTATCTCAAACTCGCCTTTGTTAAAGGCTGACTCATCAAAAATCTTAATCCGTACATGCCTTTCAAAACACAACACAAAGCCCCTGTCATCCTGCACAAACCAGGAATTACCTAAATCGAATAAAACAACGGCAGGCGCCTCTTTTTCAAAGGCACACTCACTCATTTCAAAATCAGATGGCCGCAAACTGCCAAACTTGATATCCTGCCCCTCAAGCAAATGAAGCACAAATACATTTAGTAATAAAATAATGGTTAAAAGCTTATTCATGCGATTTAAATTTACATTTTACTGGCCATTTAAATGCCAATGATTTGAGTACTTAAACTATTTACTATCCATAAAATATCTTGTCACCTTTTTATATGCCGAAGGCGATTAACTTAGAGGTATTCAATGATGCCCTTTTCCAATTCGGCATTTCCAAAAGTCTTTATAAAAGAGTAAAGTAATTCGTATTCATCCAACTCATAAACTCCGGCTTTAATAACCAGGTGTCGGGATATTACCAAGGTATTTCCCTCGATATGTACCTCCCGCTGGTAACTGCCGAATCTGGAAGTAAGTCTTTGACCTTTAATGCCACTCAGCTTCTTAATGGCCTTGGGCATTTTATAAATAACCGTGTCATGCACATTAAACGGATAGTTAAATCGAAGCTCCTGGGTACGTTTTTCCGGTGTTTCGAGGTTGAAATAGAAGGGGCGAACTGGTTTAAGAAGAGCTCGATTACCAATTGGCTCAATCGCATTCACCAGGTTGGCCTGCAACGATAAATCTATCACCGAAGAATCGACAGAAGCCCTGTTTAATTCAAAATCCTGGATATCGGCATATTCAATAAGGCTGAGTTTTTCAATATAATCCAGTTTATCCCGCTGCGGCAAACCATCATTTAAACTTTTTAGGGAATCAAATGCCCGCCCTCTTAACCTCGCGAAGGTGGAAGCCTGCCAAACGCCTGCTGCATCTTGGGAAATTTGGGTTCGATAGCTGTTTGCTACATCAGCCACCTGCAGAGCCGGTGTTTGAGCCAATCGACTCTGTTCGCCATCCACCAATAACACTGTTCTGTTTTGCGTAAACGTTCCCAGGTAATTAAAAGGTGCTGAATTATCGGTACACTCTAACCAAATTGTATCATTAGCCTGCGGCACACAGAGAATAACGTGATTAAACTGCTGAGACGGGTAGGCCTTTTTGATATGTTTGGGATGATGACCTGCATGCACAACTGTATAAACAGAATGTATTCCGAGCTCGCTGAGCATGGCTTGCATGTAGTTAGTAAGCGCCTTGCAATCGCCATATTTATTGGCACACACATAGCTGGCTGGCTCTGGTTTTAAGCCTCCTATATCTAAGGCTACATTGATGTAGCGCGTATTCGTTTGTAAGTATTTATAAAGTTTATCAATCTTCTCCCGATCACTCTCACAATCTTCGGTGATTTGCCGGATGCGATTTTGCTCTTCTAATGTCAGGCTTTGGCTGTTTTCTTTCAATTGTGTTAACCACTTGCCAAATTGTTGCCAGCTGCGTCCGTTACCATCAACCCCATAATGAAAATCTGCAGGCATCACAACAACTTGCGCTTGCAACTCCTGCCATTGAGGACCAAATTTTTCACGTTCGACCACCTCAATATTTTCAGCCTCCCAATGGTACACACGTTCAGGGCCTATCACCTTTACATCAGGCGATTGTATGCTTTGTTGAAAAACATTAAGCGGCAGCCCATCCGGCACATTAAGGGTGAGCGAAGCACGTCGAACAGGAATATCCTTTTTAAGGCGAGGTAACCAGTAAGCTAAAAAAAGGTAATCATCAGCCTGCTTGCGATAGCTGTATTTTATTATGTAAGGATAACTATTGTGCAGCAGTTTAAAAGATAAGAGCATATCATCGCTATGGAATGCCTCGTATGAAAAAGCATTAGAGCGAACAATATCCCTATTTTTGAGCTTACGGATTTGCTGACCATTACTATCATAAACTACAGCCTGCAAGTCTTTGACAACATTCCCTTTGGAGTAGAGAATTTTAATTTCGGCTTCAGCTAATCCTTTAGCCGAATTAATTTGCAGTTCCACTTCGGTTTGTTCAACCAGGGTGTTGCCCGACAGCTGAATAACTTTGTGGTAATTTTTAATCTCACATTTGGCCGATTGCCCAACAGTACCAGCACTGCAAAGCAATAGTGAAAGAACAATGAGGGGTAGGCGCATTCTTTTCTTTCCAAAGTAACACTTTTAGTTAAACAGTGTAGCATTCGCCCATAATTTAAATACCTTCTAAGTAATAAATAAGCCACATCGGGGCTGATGCGGCTTATAATCAATAGATATCTTTTATCGTTGCTGAATATCTCCTGCGCCCGATTCATTCAACTGCTTTCGCTCAGGAGCTCCATAAAACGTAATATCACTCCCTCCGCTAGCATTAGCTACTATCTCTTTTTCTACCCAAACAACTGCATCTGAACCGCCCGAAGAAGTAACTTTAACAAATTGCGCCTTCAATTCGCGGGCATTAATATCAGAACCGCCGCTTGAAATTGCAATCAATTTATCGGCTGTCCCTTTAAGTTTCATATCAGCACCACCCGAAGTCGTCAACTTTAGCTCCTGGGTATTCACTTCCAGATAAACATCAGAACCCCCACTACTGCTAACATGCACAAAAGGCTGCTCCAGCACATTCTGACCATAAACATCGGAACCGCCACTGGCTGTTAACTCTTCGAGTTCCTTAAAGGACACGTAAACCTTAGGCACTGAATTTTCGCCCCAATTCCAGCCACCTCGTCCTTTAATATAAATCTTCAGGGTGTTTCCCTGCACTTCAGTAATCAATTTGTGTAGAATATCCTTTCGACACACCACCTCCAAGGCCTGATCGCCAGCCTGAGTTAAGTACAAATCAATCCCTGATGAAACCGAAATACGGGTAAAATCATCAAGGGTACGCGTTTCTTTTTCTTGCGATTGAGTAACTGTGGTTAAAACAACCAGTAAAAGCAGCATTATTTTTCTCATATAATTACGATTAAGCGTTTTTAAAATAATAGGACGCTTTAGCTCCTGGAATAGTTACAGGTTAAGCCATTTTTCCAGGTTTTGACTTAAGCCGGTTAAAGTAGCTGATGGTGGCTCGTTTGACATGAGGTGCCAGAATAATGGCCGCAATCATATTTGGAAAAGCCATTAAGGCATAGGCTGAATCGATAAACGCAATCACTACATCAATGGATACAACAGCAGCTACAACTGCACTTATCACACTTAACACATTATAAATATTGTGCGATTTCGTACCAAACAAATACGAAGAGCACTTATTTCCATAGTAGGGAAAAGTAAACAAAGTGGACAAAGCAAAAAACAATACACAAATAATTAGCAAGTAAGGTCCGTACCCCGGAATAGCTTTATCAAAGGCCAAAGCTGTTAAAGTAATGCCATCTGCATCACTCGTTTGCCAAACACCTGTGACCAAAATTGCTAAGGCCGTCATTGTACATACAATAAGTGTATCAACAATCGGCCCAAGCATGGCCACCAAGCCTTCGCGCACGGGCTCATTGGTTTTTGCCGCCCCATGTGCTAATGGAGCTGTCCCTATACCTGCTTCATTAGAAAAGGCTGCCCGCTTGATTCCCGTTATAATAATAATGCCCACAGCACCTCCCAGCACGGCTTGGGCGTCAAATGCATCTTTAAAAATAAGGACAATGGCATCCCAAAGTGCATCGGGATGCGAAAAAATAATATACAGCACCAACCCAACATAAAGCAGCACCATAAATGGAACAATACTGGCAGTGACCTTACCAATGCGCTTAATTCCACCAAAAATAACAACCGACATGCAGGCAGCCACAAGAAGGCCTGTTACTAAATCACTGGTAAAACCAGTTGTTACGCCATTGGGTTTTAAGACAATATCGCGGAACACCTGGGTTAACTGATTACTCTGAAATACAGGGAATACTGCAAACATGGCGGCCACAGCAAAAAACACTGCCATAGGTTTCCAGGCTTTACCCAGTCCCTCTGTGATTATATACATGGGGCCGCCCTGTACTTCGCCCCTATCATCTTTACCACGGAACATAACAGCCAACGTTCCGGTAAAAAATTTTGTGGAGACTCCCAGCACGGCACTCACCCACATCCAAAAAATGGCACCCGGACCACCTGCTGTAATTGCTACAGCCACGCCACTAATATTTCCCATACCAACTGTAGCTGCCAAAGCAGTTGATAAAGCCTGAAAATGGTTGATTTGCCCTTCCTCCTCGGGATTATCATATTTACCTCTTAAAATATCGATGGCATGAGAAATATATCGGAAAGGTAAAAGTCGGCTATAAATCATAAAGAAAAATCCACCACCTAAAAGAAGAATAAGTAATGGCGTACCCCAAATAAAGTCACTAAATTCGATGATTAGATTTTCTATTCTTTTCATTAAGGAAAGATAAAAAATTATCATATGACATTCAAAGCTGATAGCCATTTGACTTTATAATTTTTTAACGGTAATTATTGCACTCTTTCTTTAATTGATTTTGAATTATATTTTAGATTTGCACTAAAGCGATGGCGCATCTGTTAAGAACGTTGATAAATCGATAAATTATAATATAAAACTGCTTAAGCCAATAGTCATCATCGAAACCACTATTTAGACGATGGCTAATGACTTCTGCCTAATAACCAATTTCTATTATGGCTGATTTTAAATATCAAAAACCCTTTCCAATCCTTAAGGATGAAACTCCTTATCGTTTGGTAACCAAAGATTATGTTTCGACGATTGAGGTAGATGGCCGAAAAATTCTAAAAGTAGACCCCAAAGGGCTGGAACTACTTTCTAAAGAGGCATTTTCTGATGTTTCCTTTTACTTACGTCCAACGCACCTGCAGAAGCTGGCTAATATTTTGCAAGACGAGGAAGCATCTGACAATGACCGTTTTGTAGCACACACCATGCTTATGAACCAGGTAGTGACAGCAGAAGGCGAACTGCCCACCTGTCAGGATACCGGCACAGCCATTGTGATTGGCAAGAAAGGAGAAAATGTATTTACAGGTGCCAACGATGCTGAACATTTGTCGAAAGGGGTGTTTGAAACCTATCGTGACAGGAATCTGCGCTACTCACAGGTAGTTCCTTTCTCAATGTTTGAAGAAAAAAACACAGGCACTAACCTGCCTGCACAAATAGATATATACGCTGAGCAAGGTAATCAATACGATTTCTTGTTTATGACCAAAGGTGGCGGTTCGGGTAATAAAACCTTTTTGTACCAGCAAACCAAAGCCCTGCTAACAGAAGAAAACCTGACAAAATTCGTACAGGATAAGATTAAAGATCTGGGAACCTCGGCTTGCCCACCTTATCACCTTGCTTTAGTAATTGGTGGTACTTCAGCCGAAGCCACGCTGGCAACTGTAAAAAAAGCCTCTGCAGGCTACTTCGATCACCTGCCAACTGAAGGAAATGAGGGCGGTCAGGCTTATCGCGATTTGGAATGGGAAGAAAAAGTGCAGAAAATTTGCCAGGAAAGTACAATTGGTGCTCAGTTTGGCGGAAAATATTTTGTGCATGATGTTCGTGTTATCCGCCTGCCACGCCACGCCGCTTCGTGCCCGGTTGGATTGGGAGTTAGCTGTAGTGCCGACCGCAACATCAAAGCTAAAATTACAGAGGAAGGTATTTTTGTAGAAGAGCTGGAAAAAAATCCATCACGCTTTGTTCCTAAAGAAGCACCACACATGGCTCCGGCTGTGGATATTGACTTGGATCAGCCCATGGAAGACGTGTTAAAGGAACTAACCAAGTACCCGATAAAAACACGCCTTAACCTTTCGGGAACATTGATTGTAGCTCGCGACATTGCACATGCCCGCATCAAGCAAATGTTGGATGAAGGAAAGCCAATGCCAGAGTATCTTAAAAACCATCCGGTTTACTACGCCGGCCCGGCCAAAACGCCTAAAGGGATGGCATCGGGTAGCTTTGGACCTACTACCGCCGGGCGGATGGACCCATACGTGGACTTCTTCCAGAAAAATGGCGGTTCGATGATTATGGTAGCTAAAGGTAACCGCTCACAGGCCGTCACCGATGCCTGTAAGAATAACGGTGGTTTTTACTTGGGTTCCATTGGTGGACCGGCAGCCATTCTGGCTAAAAACAGCATTAAATCAGTAGAAGTAGTTGACTTTGAGGAGTTAGGCATGGAAGCTGTTCGCAAGATTAGAGTTGAAAATTTCCCTGCCTTTATCATTGTTGATGATAAAGGAAATGATTTCTTTGCTAAACTGTAACAGTCAATAATACAACAAGACTAAAAAAAGCTGCGGTGGGTATTTCTTAAACCCATCGCAGCTTTTGTTTTGTATATTGCACACGAAAAAAATCATTCTTCTAGCATGCCGTTCATCTCCATACAGTATTATCAAAGTCCGTTCGGCGAACTCATTGTAGGCGCATACCAGAACAAACTATGCCTGTGCGATTGGCGATACAGGAAAATGCGTGAATCAGTAGATAGACGCATCTGCCAAACTTTAAATGCACAATACCGTGAAGAATCATCCCCGATTATTGAAGCAACGATAGAACAACTGCAGGCATACGCGGCAGGAAAACTCACCAATTTTTCCCTTCCCATACTGCCAGTTGGCACCAACTTTCAGAAAAAAGTCTGGCAAGCACTTCATGATATCCCTTTTGGCACCACTATCAGCTATCTTCAATTGGCTGAACAATTAGGAAATAAAAACTTAGTGAGGGCCGTTGCCTCTGCCAATGGGGCCAACGCGATTTCCATCATTATTCCCTGTCATCGAATTATTGGCAGCAATGGTCAATTAACTGGCTATGCCGGTGGCCTTAATGTCAAAAAACAACTGCTGAAAATTGAAAAACCAGCCCCGCCAATACAACAACTAAGTTTATTCAGCAAAAACCACTGAACATGAAAACCGCCTTTTAATAAGGCTTTCACAACCGGCTAAAGCAATGGACCATAAATCTAATAAGGCCTTACACCCCCCCAATTCACCCAATTAATTACAGTTTGGTAGTTAAAATAGCTAATAATTTCTTTATTTAAATTTTTAAGGCTGAATTTCAACACTTTATCAACCTTACAAAAACAAAGTAATTCAATAATTTGTTTATTTTCTAACAAATTACAAATCTTAGTACTCCAAATAATACCAATTGCTGATATACCTCTTAATTACTTGATAATAAAGAAGTATTTCAGTATTTTCATTTGTAAAGGTTTGTAACATTTTGAATCATTAAGTTAATTTTTTAAAGATATTGGCATATTAATATCACAATTACAGTAGATAAAATCCACTATTACTTTTAAACTGTAAGAAACCCCAACTAACAACACACAAAATGGAAGCAGTAAAATCCAAGGTAGAACTAAGTAAGTATGGAATTGTAAATACTCAAGCCGTATTACACAACCCATCCTACGAAGAATTGTACATTGACGAACTTGATCCAACATTGAAAGGCTACGAAAAAGGTCAATTAACAGAAACTGGCGCCATCAATGTTATGACCGGTAAATTCACTGGCCGTTCGCCAAAGGATAAATACATAGTTAAAGACGATATCACCAAAGACACCATCTGGTGGACATCCGAATTTTCAAAGAATGACAACAAACCTGTTTCTCCGGAAACATGGGCGACAATCAAAAAGGATGCCTGCGCCCATTTATCCGATAAAAAACTTTACGTAATTGATGCCTTTTGCGGAGCCAACACCAACAGTCGACTTAAAGTGCGCTTTATTACCGAAGTGGCCTGGCAGGCACATTTTGTAAAAAACATGTTTATCAGACCCACCGAAAGTGAATTGGCTAACTATGGCGAACCCGATTTCGTAGTGATTAACGCCTCAAAAACCACCAATAAGAATTGGAAGCAACAAGGACTCAACTCCGAGGTTTTCACTATTTTTAATTTGACAGAGCGGATGCAAATCATTGGCGGCACCTGGTATGGTGGTGAGATGAAAAAGGGCATGTTTGCCATGATGAATTATTATCTGCCTCTAAACGGCATGGCATCTATGCATTGCTCGGCCAACAAAGGCCAAAATGGTGATGTTGCTATTTTCTTTGGCCTGTCCGGCACAGGAAAAACGACCTTATCAACCGACCCAAAAAGAGAACTTATTGGAGATGATGAACACGGATGGGATGACGATGGTGTGTTTAATTTCGAAGGCGGCTGCTACGCCAAAACAATTAATCTGGATAAAGAAAGCGAACCCGATATCTACAATGCTATCAAGAAAAATGCCCTTCTGGAAAATGTGACGGTTAATGAGGATGGCAAAATTGATTTCTGTGACAACTCAGTAACAGAAAACACCAGAGTATCCTATCCAATTTACCACATCAACAACATTGTTAAGCCCGTTTCGAAGGCCGGCCATGCCAATAAAGTCATCTTCCTTACTGCCGATGCCTTTGGAGTGATGCCGCCGGTATCCAAGTTAACTCCCGAACAAACACAGTACCACTTTTTATCAGGCTTTACAGCTAAGCTGGCCGGAACCGAACTCGGAGTTACTGAACCACGCCCCACCTTCTCGGCTTGCTTTGGCGAAGCATTCCTGTCTTTACATCCTACTAAATACAGTACTGAGCTGGTAAAAAAGATGGAAGAACATGGTGCCAAAGCCTACCTGGTGAATACAGGTTGGAATGGAACAGGTAAGCGCATTTCCATTAAAGATACCCGTGCCATTATTGATGCCATTTTAGACGGCTCCATAGAAAACGCAGAAACAACAACAGTTCCTATTTTCAATTTTGAAATCCCTAAGCAACTTAAAAAGGTAGATCCGACCATCATGGATCCACGAAATACCTATACCAATCCCAAAGAATGGGAACAAAAAGCCAATGATTTGGCAAATAAATTTATCAAGAACTTCAAGAAGTACACTGACACACCTCAGGGACAGAAACTTGAAAAAGCGGGCCCAACTACAACAACCACCTAATATCTACCAAAGGGGTGTTAATCAGTGCATTAGCACCCCATGATTTAACCGAAATACCTCTCAAATTTTACTCAAATTATTTGGCACACTTTTTGTTGTTTTGACGACATCCACTCGGTTACAAACAATTAAAACTGTCGGTGAGACCGCACTCTGACCATGGCAGAACGTTATTAATTGTTAAAAATGGAACCTATATCAATAAAAGAAGTATACAGGTCAAAAATAAACTTAAAGATGTGTGCTATGAATCTTCGTATAACATCAAACGCAAAGAATAAGCAAATTTCATTTTTAATTGCATTAGATAATTTCATTACCAAAAGAAATAATAGTAAGGCTTCTATACTCTTACAACGCCTCAACTCATTTGTAGAGAAGAGAAACCCTGAATTCAGCCTGATGGTAAAAGAAGGGAGTGACAATTGCATTGAAATGTACGCAGGCAATAACCTCATTGCCTATTATGCTTAAAACAACCATTTGCAGGGAACAATAACTTGCAATCGTTATAAAAAAATGGCCTTTTTTAATCGAGAGGCCATTTTTGTTTCTATTACTTTTCTCCATCTTTGCATTCTCAAACGGCGTTAACAGATGAAACTAAAAAAAATATACCCAAAACTTGCTTCAGCAATCATTGAAGCAGGCATGGATACACATCCTAAAGCAATTCAAACACTGAGTCTTCCTAAAATAAAAGCTGGTGCCGACCTGTTCTGTCTGGCCCCCGAAAAAGAAGGAAAATCCACCGCCATAGTTTTTGGGGTTATACAACAGCTGAAGGAAGCATTTGAAGAAGCGCCAAGAGCCATTATTATTTCTTCAACAAAAGATAAAGCTTTTGAACTTGAAGAGCAGTTTAAAATATTGGGTAAGCGCACTAACCTGAGAACATTCGTGGCATTCGATCAGGGCATCATACAATACCAAAAGGATGAAATTTACGATGGCCTTGATGTGTTAATTTGTACGCCGAAACGATTGATGGAACTGGTAAATATAAATGGCGTGCCAATGACTAAAGTAAAGTTACTGGTTGTAGATAATGCCGAAACTGTGATTAAGAACACCAACCATGCCATCATCTACAGAATTGCGGATGGCCTTAAGAACCCGCAGATACTCTTTTTTGCCAGCCAATGGCATAAGAGTTTTGAAACAGTGGAAGAGCGCATTATGAAAAATCCCATACTACTTGAATCCGACTTACCTGATGAACTGTAGTTGCAATTCCAACAAAGCATATGAGCTGTGCTGCCAACCACTCATCGAAAGAGGACAACCAGCTAGCAGTGCCGAAGCACTCATGCGCTCCCGTTATACGGCTTTTACGCAACCCAATATTGATTACCTGTTAAACACACATCACCCAACCACACGCCCCGTAAAGGAAAGAAAGGAAATTCTAGACTGGGCAAATTCTGTACAGTGGATGGGACTAAGCATATTAGATACGCACAAAGGAGGACCAAACGATTTAGAGGGCATGGTGGAGTTTAAGGCACTTTATATTGAAAATGGAAAACTACAGGCCATACATGAAAAATCCCTCTTCCGCAAAGAAAAAGGGACATGGTATTATGTATCTGGTCAGCATTATTAATTTTCGAACTTATAAAATATCTTACTCACCAGCTTCCAGCCATCATCAAACTTATACAACGAAAGATAATCGATGTATTTCAACTCCTTACCAACATAGAACTCAAACTTAGCCACTGCCGCCGTTCCCGTCACATCAACTGATAAGAATTTAATGCTAATCAGATTGTCTGTGGCACGCGGTAACTGGCCATTTTGCTTGCGTTCCTTAATTTTTTCTTTCCATTCTGAAATGGGCAAATGCCACAAAGCGCCGTCTTCACCAATCCCTAAAAGTTGAAAATCAGGATGAACACCTGCGTCAATCTTTTCAATATCTCCCTCATTCTGAATCCCTTCAACATAGGCCGACTGAATAACAGCCTTTATCGCCTCCACTTCAGCACTGTCCGACTGGGCATACAAACCCGTCATCACACATAATAAACAAACAATACTCTGCATTTTTCTCATAAACAATAAATTTAGTTCAACTGTTAGGTTTTTAAAGATACAACTAATCTAATTTGGTTTTTACACACTGATTATTTTAGCTTATTTTTGCAGCCAAAATCATAATAATATGTCACTTCAAGATTATAACAAACTGAAAGAACTGCTGGCACAGAACAAAAAATGGCCGCTGCTGTATATGTTTAAGTTCATAGTTCCAAATACTGAGGGCAAAGTACAAAAAGTAGTTGATCAGCTCCCCAAACATGGTTCTGTAACCTTTAAACACACCAAAAACCTTAAATACGTTTCAGTGACCTGTAAAGCCAGTATGAAAAGCCCTGATGCCATCATCAATGTCACCAATACAATTTCTTCAATAGACGGCGTGATGAGTCTGTAAGCCAATCCACCCCTAACCCTTCTCGCCTCACCTTTGACCAACAGGCTCACAAATGCAGACTTTTCAGACGTTTGCATTTTTTATGAGGTTTCTTTTTTTGCACATTGCCTTTTAGCAGATAATGGGGTATTTTTATACTTTATCACTGAATATCGCCATTATGAAATTTTATGCATTTGTGCTTATAGGATTAATGATCGCCTCATTGAGCCTGGGACAAAACACACAAAAAATTGGGATTAACGAACACCTTGACGAGTTGCTGCCTAACGATGTTAAGGTAATCAACATCAGGGGTGACACCGTCAATCTTCTGTCCGTCATCAACCACAAACCCACTGTTCTCAACTTTGTTTACTACCGGTGTCCGGGCATTTGTACCCCACTAATGGATGGCCTTGCGGAAGTAATTAACCTGTCGGACATGCAACTGGGACGGGATTATCAGGTCGTAACCATAAGCTTTGACTATAGTGAATCTCCAGAGCTGGCTATGAAAAAAAGAAACAACTACTCCATGGTTGTAGAAAACGAGGGCATGGAGAATGGCTGGCTATTTTTCACGGCCGACAGTGCAAATATCAGCAAGTTAACACAGGCGACCGGATTCAGCTTTAAAAAAACTGGCAACGACTACATCCATACAGCCGGATTAATCCTGATCAGTCCCGAAGGTAAAATTACCCGCTACTTAAACGGCACCTATTTCCTGCCCTTTGAATTTAAACTGGCTGTAATAGAAGCATCAAAAGGGATTCCTGGCCCCACAGTTAACCGCATTCTACAATTTTGCTACAGCTACGATCCGGTTGGCCAATCCTATGTTCTGAATATAACTAAAATGGCCGGCCTGTTAATTCTTATCATTGCCGGACTCGTTTTACTGGTGCTAACCCTCAAACCCAAAAGAAGTGTCAAATCCTAAACCCCTTTTATATGACCAATCACGAAACAGTAAGTTTCAGAGAAGAACAAGGCCGCTATAAAGGTATTTTTGCCTGGATCTTCTCTACGGACCACAAACGAATCGGATTACTTTATCTATATTCAATCATCACTTTCTTTTTTACTGGTGTGCTGCTGGGAGCAGCCATGAAACTTGAATTATTAGCTCCCGGCAAAACGGTGATGGATCCCGCCACCTACAACGCGGTCTTTACGCTGCATGGCGTCATCATGATTTTTCTGGTTGTCATACCCGGCTTGCCAGCCGTATTTGGCAACTTTATGCTCCCAATTATGATTGGAGCTAAAGATGTTGCTTTTCCAAAGTTAAACCTCTTATCATGGTGGATTTACGTATTTGGTGCCATCATCGCCCTGTCATCACTATTTATGGCTGGTGGCCCGCCAGACACCGGCTGGACATTTTATGCACCTTACGCTTTTAAAACGAACACCAACATGTTACCAGCCGTTTTGGGAGCATTCATCCTGGGGTTTTCATCAATTCTAACCGGCATCAATTTTATCGTAACCATCCATCGCATGCGGGCACCCGGCATGACCTGGTTTAAAATGCCCTTGTTTCCATGGACCCTCTATGGTACCGGGTGGATCCAAATACTAGCCACGCCAATTGTGGGCATCACGCTGCTGATGATTGTGGGCGAACGCGTGTTGCATATTGGCTTCTTCGATCCGGCCCTGGGAGGCGATCCTATTCTCTATCAGCACCTGTTTTGGATATATTCCCACCCAGCTGTTTACATCATGATACTGCCCGCTATGGGGGCTATTTCTGAAATCATTCCCACCTTTGCCAACAAGTCCATATTTGGCTATAAAGCCATTGTAATTTCCACATTAGCCATCGCCTTTGTGGGCTACTTTGTTTGGGGCCACCACATGTTCACCTCGGGCATGAGTGGAACTGCTTTGTACACCTTTTCGCTTCTTACCTTTATCGTTGCCATACCAAGTGCCATAAAAGTTTTTAATTGGGTGGGAACCTTGCATAAAGCCTCCATCCAGCTGGAAACACCATTTTTTTGGGCGGCCTCATTTTTATTTGTATTCATGATTGGCGGTTTATCGGGCTTGGCACTCGGAGCGTTAGCCACCAATGTGCACCTGCACGATACAGCATTTGTGGTTGCACACTTTCACTTTATAGTGTTTGGGGGTGTTGGTTTTGCGTTTATGGGAGCCATTCACTATTGGTTTCCAAAAATATGGGGACGCATGTATAACAGCAAGTTAGCCACAAGCGGATGGATCATCTTCTTCATTGGGTTCTGCACCTTATACCTACCCATGTTTTTCTTAGGCATAACAGGCATGCCAAGGCGCTACTATGACTATGTTGAGCGGTTTCATGGTCCCAACATCGTTTCTACAATTGGCTCCTGGGTGCTAATTCTCGGACTAATTATTATTGTGTACAACCTGATACGATCAGCTTATAAAGGCGAGAAAGCAAGTAAAAACCCCTGGGGCGGACGCACCCTTGAATGGACTGTTGATTCCCCGCCTACGCTCGAGAACTTTGAAGAAATACCTGTTGTAAGCAGAGGTCCTTATGATTATCGAAAAAATACCGAAGCATGACGAGCATACAATTACACAGAGATGATGCAGCCTCTAAATTAGGCATGTGGCTATTTATTTTCACTGAACTCCTCTTGTTTGCAGGTTTGTTCATCGTATATGGCGTCTACCGCTACCTCAACCCCGTGGCCTTTCATTTAGCGGCCGAGGAGTTAAGCATAACAGTAGGAACAGTTAATACCATTATACTGCTTATTAGCAGTGCCACTATGGCCATGGCGAGCACAGCAATTCGGCTAAAAAACAAGCAGCTGACATTGCTCTTTCTGCTAGCCACCCTATTTATGGCATTTATGTTTATGACGAATAAATACTTTGAATGGAAAGGGAAATTTGGGCATGGTATTTTCCCGGGCAGCGACGACCTGCTGCGGTTGGGGCATGGTGACACCCTCTTTTTTGGACTCTATTTTTTTATGACCGGCTTGCATGCTTTACACATCATTGTTGGATTCATTCTAATAACCATTGTATGCTACCGCGTGAACAACAACACTTTAACAGACAACAACCCCGTACTCCTTGATAACTCAGGACTGTACTGGCACCTGGTTGATTTAATCTGGATATTTCTTTTCCCACTATTCTACCTCATTCCCTAAATAGACAACTATGGATAAGCCATCAGACAAACACATCATTCCCTATAAACTTTATCTGTATGTATTAGCCGGCCTAATAATTATGACCATCGTATCGGTTGGTGCAACAAAAATAGATTTAGGGAACCTTTCTGTCTTTGTTGCCATTCTACTGGCATCGGTAAAATCGACTCTGGTTTTGATATTTTTTATGCACCTAAAGTTCGACAACACACTGCTAAAACTTCTTGCCACTTCGGTTTTTGTGCTGGTTGCCCTGGTTCTTTTCATCACATTTCTCGACTATAACTACCGATAACTATGTACGAACAATCTACAAATAATGCTTCCAGCTTTGTGTCGCAAGTCGACTCGGCCTTTGTATTTATATTTAGCATCTCCTTGCTATTTCTTGTTGGCATAACCGCGTTTATGATTTATTATATCATCAGGTATCGAAAAAGCAAAAATGCGGAAGCCACGCACATTGAGGGTAGCAATAAACTGGAAATCATCTGGACCATTATCCCTACAATATTGGTTGTATCCATGTTTTATTACGGATGGTCGGGCTGGAAATTTCAAAGAGATATACCCGAAGATGCCATTCCCATTAAAACAATTGCCCGCATGTGGAGTTTTACCTTTCAGTACGAAAATGGCCTCATTACCGATACACTTTTTGTACCCAAAGATCAGGCGGTTAACCTCGACCTTGTGGCCTTAGATGTCCTTCACAGTTTGTACATCCCGGCATTTAGAGTAAAACAAGATATGGTACCGGGAAAACAAACGAATATTTGGTTCGAATCAGGCCGCGAAGGGGAATATGAAATTTTTTGTGCAGAATACTGCGGACTTCGCCACTCCTACATGAAGTCGGTGGTTAAGGTCATCCCTTCGAGTGAATTTGAGGCTTTAACACGTATTGATTCAACGGCCCTCGTTAATAATAATGCGATTGTTGACACCCGACAAACTGGTAGTAGCATCACCAGAAAATATGGTTGTAATGCCTGCCATACAGCTGATGGTACAAAACTGGTTGGTCCATCCTACAAAAATATCATGGGCCGCACACGAACGGTGCTAATCGATGGCGAAGAGCATGAGGTTAAGGCAGATGAAGACTACATCAGACGTTCCATTTATGAGCCCAATGTTGAAGTTGTCAAAGGCTACGAGAAAGGATTAATGCTTTCCTATAAAGATCAGGTAAGCGAGGAGGAGTTTCAGCAGTTATTAGACTATTTTAAATACTTATCGGGCCAATGATTCAGCACTTAAAAAATATCGTCACCCTCGGGAAGTTCACAATTTCTTTACCTGTGGCAGTAACCGCCTACACCGGATACACGCTTTTTTCAGGGGTGGTAAGTAACGTAGGCTTGCTGGCTGCATTAGGCATCTTTTTTATGTCTGCGGGGGCATCGGGTATCAATCAATTGCAGGAAGTTGCGCGCGATCGCTTAATGTCGCGCACCAGTGGCCGCCCACTTCCCAAAGGACACTTTTCATACCAAACAGCAGTTGTAATTATTCTTTTATTTCTCGCCTTGGGTTCCTGGCTCTTATCCCTTTTTAATAGTCAGGCCATTTTCTGGGGATGGATGGGGCTTTTGTGGTACAACCTCATTTACACACCACTAAAAGCAAAAACAGCCTTTTCTGTATTTCCGGGGGCCCTGGTTGGCGCAATACCACCAGTAGCCGGTTGGGTGGCAGCAGGAGGCTCCATCATTGATGAACGCATTCACTTTTTGGCGTTCTTCTTTTTTCTCGGACAAATGCCCCATTTCTGGCTCTTAGTTATAAAGTACAAGAATCAGTACAAAAAGGCCGGATTCCCTGTTATTACCGACTACCTGTCGAACAAGCAACTATTCAGAATAAATATGATCTGGTCCATTGCTACACTGGTGTCAGCACTTTTACTGTTGCCTTGTCACATCATCGCCTCGAAACTCATTGGCACTATTATTTCTGTATCTGTACTGCTTATGATTATTTGGGTCCTTGTAAGCACCTACCGCGTCCACCAATCAGCTGCTCAATCAATACTCAAAAAGCAGTTTATTCTATTCAACTCGTTCTACCTTTGGGTTATGCTGCTGCTACTTGTTGAGCAGATATAAGGCAACACATATACTAACAAGAAAGCCGGCACCCAATTCTACAGGTACCGGCTTTCTGTTTCTTTCGAGTTGTGCTTATCCTAGTAACTGCTTTACTACAGCAGAAATATCTTTACCATCAGCTTTTCCAGCTAACTCTTTTGATGCCACGCCCATCACTTTACCCATCTCCTTCATAGAAGTTGCACCGACATTTTCAATGATAGCCTTTACAAGTGGTACCAACTCTTCCTGGGATAGTTGTGCAGGCAGATAAGCAGAAATAGCCTCTACTTCTGCCAATTCACTTTCAGCCAGATCAGCGCGGTTTTGCGTTTGGTACAAATCGGCCGCATCTTTACGCTGCTTCACCATCTTCTGAATTATTTTTAGAACATCAGCATCCGCTAATTCTTCAGCAGCACCTTTGGCGGTTTTTGCCTCAATCACCTCTTTTTTAACACCTCTTAAAGCCTCTAAGCGCACACGATCCTTCGCCTTCATGGCTTCTTTAATATCGTTATTAATTTGTTGCTCTAAACTCATAATATATCTATTCAAATCAATTATTAGTTCTATTTCGAATATCAATCCACATTATCGTGCAGATAAGGGTTATCCTTACTAATTTGTGGCCCATTGCGCGGATCGTCGGACAATGAGAAGCGACTGACTTTTCGCTCCTGGCTGATGCGCTTATTCATCTGATTTTCAATAGCCATTTTCCGACGCTTGTAGGCAGGTATGTTCTCAAGCTGCTCGATATACCGCTCATCCTCCATCTCCTCCTGACTCAACTGCGCCTTATAATAACTAGCTCCTGCAGTACTAAACCCTTCATCAATAAAGTTATCGTTCGCCGGATTATAGTGGTCAACTTCAGACTTTCGGCTTTGAGGGACAACGGGTTGATAGAAGGAATTTATGCGTTCCACTTTCTTGCGCTCCTCCATTTCAAAATCAACTATTCGCCCCTTTTCTTCATCTCCCATCCGGAAATCCATCCCTTTCCTATCGTTTGTAACCGTTGTTACTTGCCCTTCTTCATCCAGCGAGAAGCGGGTTACCTTTTCTTCCATTTTCTTTACCCGGTGTTCAATGAGCTGCTCTGACACAAACCCGGTGGCAATAATTGTAACACACACTTGCTTGCCCAGTGACTCATCACTTCCCGTTCCCCAAATGATTGAAGCGTCATCACCAACCACTTCCTGCACATAGTCAGTGATTTCTCCCACTTCATCCATGGTAATTTCCTCCGTTCCCGAAGTAATGTTCAATAAAATATTGCGTGCTCCACGTATTTCGTTATTGTTTAACAGTGGCGACTCCAAAGAGGCCTGAATTGCATCAATAGCCCTGGTTTCGCCCTCTGCGTAAGCCGAACCCATAATCGCAACCCCACTATCTTTCATCACCGTCTCAACATCAGCAAAATCGACGTTGATATAGCCATGTACAGTAATTATTTCTGCTATCCCTTTGGCGGCGGTAGCCAATACATCATCGGCTTTTGAGAAAGCATTGGACAGCTTTAAATCCCCAAACATCTCCCGAAGTCGCTCGTTATTGATAATCAACAACGAATCAACATTCTTTTCCATTTCAGCTATGCCATCCAGGGCCTGACTAATTCTTAGTTTTCCTTCAAAACGAAAAGGGATAGTGACAATACCAACTGTCAGAATCCCCATCTCTTTGGCCGTTTTAGCGATAATGGGTGCAGCCCCTGTTCCGGTGCCCCCGCCCATTCCGGCAGTAACAAACACCATCTTGGTGTTTTGCTTTAACACCTCCACCACATCCTCCAGGTTTTCAATAGCCGACTCTCGTCCTCTATCGGGACGGTTACCAGCCCCACGCCCTTCGGTTAACGACTCGCCAAGTTGTATTTTTACAGGTACAGGACTACTTTCCAAAGCTTGTGCATCGGTATTACACACTACAAAGTTTACGTCCTTAATACCAAGGCCATACATATAATTGACGGCATTACTTCCACCACCTCCGACACCAATCACTTTAATAATGGAAGATTCGGATTGTGGGATCTCAAAACTCATCAACTCTTCACTCATTTCCGTCCTGTTTTACCTTCTACATTTCAACATCCTTCTCATCGAAGATGTTAACTAATCCATTTTTAATGCCACTAAACAGGTTGCCTGTTTTGTAGCTTGATTTTTCCTTTTTAGGCTTTTCGCGCTTACCAGACCCTTTGCGCTGCTCGTCCCAGTTAGGTTCCACATCGCCAAAAAGCTCGGGTTCAACCAGGGCTCTTTTAGGACGCTCCATAGCACTTAATACCAAGCCTATACTCGTAGCGAAGTTAGGTTGCTTGGCCTCAGCCGGCAATTCGCCCTCCAGACATTGGTTGGGTAATCCGATACGCACATCCAGGCCTGTTCGGAATTTGATTAACTGAGGCAGGTTTTTCAGTAAAGCACCACCTCCTGTTAGTACGATTCCTGAACCTACCTTATCGTAACAGCCTGAATTTTCTATTTGAAACATGACGTAATCGATAATTTCTTCCATTCTGGCCTGAATAATATAAGCCAGACTTCTAAAAGAAATCTCTTTGGGCTCCCATCCTGACATACCCGGAATGGTTACCACCATATCTTCACGAGCGATATCCCCCATGGCAGATCCAAACTGCACTTTAAGTGCTTCGGCCTGCTTGTAAAGTACGGAACATCCCTCTTTTATATCAGATGTAATCACATTGCCACCGAACGGAATAACAGCAGTATGCCGGATAATTCCATCATAGAACACAGCCACATCAGTTGTTCCGCCACCTATGTCAACCAATACAACACCTGCTTCCTTTTCTTCTTCAGTAAGTACACTTTTGGACGAAGCCAGGGGCTCCAGAATCAAGTCGTTCAATTGCAGTGCCACTCGTCGCATGCACTTTTCGATGTTTTTAACTGAGGCAATGCGCCCCAGGACAATATGAAAATTCCCTTCGAGTCGCCGTCCTGACATACCCACCGGATTTTTCACCCCCATCTCATTATCCACAATGTAATCCTGCGGAATAACGTGCATAATTTTTTCACCAGCCTCAACCGGGATTTTATAATTATCATCAAACAGGTGATCCACATCTTCCTGTGTGATTTCCAAACCACTCTCGATGAAGCGGTAGCCGCGGTTACGCAGGCTTTTGATATGCTGACCGGCAATACCGACGTATACATCCGTCAGTTGGATATCAAGTTTTTCTTCAACCCTTGCTATAGCCTTTTTTATTGAAGCTACGGTTTCGTCTATATTCAGAACAACGCCTCTCTTCACGCCGGTTGATGGCACTTGTTCCATTCCGAGCAACTGAAGTTTACCATTGTCCAATTTACGACCTACAATGGCCACAATTTTTGTGGTTCCAATATCAATAGCGGCAATTATATTGGGTTCGTTGTTCATAACACTTATCCTTTTGTACAAACGACTTGTCCTTTATATTTTAAACTTACTTTTTTATACAAATTCCATTCACGCGAATCCCACCCGTTTTTGTAGAGTGCCTTTAGATTTCGAAACTTCGTTTCTACATCATCCACTCTACCAAACTCTATCAAATGATCTCCAACTCGCGGCACCATGGTTACTTCCCCATTCTGCTCCACATACACCTGCTCAATTTGGGCTTTCCAAAACGGATCCGCATTAATGGTGCGTGCCAAATACAACAGATCGTCCTTGGACTCCAACCGCTTTATAAACCCTCCTGCTACCAAAACGTGGGCAGTATGGCTTTTAAACAAGGGCATCTGTCTCCCATTTGAATCAAGATAATAAGTGTCATCCCCATCAAAAACTCTCACCAGAGGCTTGCGCTGTGTCACATCAATGTGCAGGGCTCCTCCATAGGTGAGGTATACTTCGCAACTTTCAATTGCCGGATGCTTGCTGAAAAACAGCTCCATCTCATTGCAATTTACTTCGTTAATAGGTCGCCCTAACACACCGGTATACTTTTCCAGCACAATTTCCTTGATTTCGTCGGGCGAAATAAACTTATTATCCACACTGTCGCAAATAGTGGGAAGGATTTCTCCACACACCACACTACTTTTATCGATAGCTACAAACGAGAGCGTCACAGGGAAGTAAATTCCTATGACTATTGCAAACAATATATTTTTCCAAGCTTTCATTTGTAACCTAGGCTTTTGACCTGTTTAAATATAACTTTTTCAGACTAGTATCAGTCGAGTATTGATTAATATTTATTAACAATTTGCTAAACGTTTAATAATTGCTGATAAACTCTCTTAATTTTTCTTCTAAAAGCGGCACCTCCTTATCTATATCACCAGCTCCAAGGGTCAGAATCACTTCACATTTCCCCTTAATGAGTGTCTCAAACAGCTCATCTCGCTTTACCACTTGCACCTCTGCCTGCTTAATATACTTTTTTATCAACTCAGCATCTACCCCTTCAATTGGCACCTCACGTGCCGGATAAATATCCATTAACAGTACCCGTTCACAGGCATCTAAAGCTTCAGCAAACCCGGTGGCGAAATCGCGCGTTCGGGTGTACAAATGCGGCTGAAAAATAGTCGTTATTTTTTTATCCGGATACATCGCTTTTACAGATTTTAGAGTCGCTCTAATTTCTTCCGGATGGTGTGCATAATCATCAATAAACACCAAATTATCAGACTTGATGCGGTACTGAAAGCGACGACGAATACCTTCAAATGTGGGTAAGGCCGCTTTAATTTCATGGGCTTCTACACCACCAAGCAAAGCCAAGCCAATAGCACCGACTGCATTTTCAACATTCACCAGTCCCGGCACACCCATTTTAAAGCCTTTTATTGTCCCAAATGGCGACTTCATATCAAAATGATACAGACCATTGACGAGCCTAATATTAAACGCACTAAAATCGGCAGCCTCCTCAATTGAATAGGAGAACAGTTCAATCTCGTCATTAACATCTTCAATTGGTAATCCGGCCTTGTAAAGCAGCACGCCACCCGACTCTATCCTCTCAATAAATTCCAGAAAGGCCTCATTCACTTGTTCGGCATCCCCATAAATGTCCAAATGATCGGCATCCATGGCCGATATGAGAGCAAGATGAGGGTGCAGATGCAAAAATGAACGGTCAAACTCATCGGCTTCAAGCACGACGTATCTGGACTGCTTATCATGCAGAAAATTAGTCTTGTAGTTATTCACAATCCCTCCTAAAAAGGCACTACACCCTACTGACGATTGCTTATACAGGTGAGCAGTCATCGATGAGATAGTTGTTTTACCATGCGTACCAGCTACACATACCCCATTCATCCCTTTGGAGATAAGCCCAAGCACAGCCGCGCGTTTTCTCACATCGAAATTTTTAGCCCTGAAATAGGTCAACTCCTTATGTGTTTCGGGGATTGCCGGTGTATAAACCACCAGTGTCGACTCCCTGTCGTGATAATTTAAGGCCACCTGCGTGATATCATCTTCATAATGAATATCAATACCTTCGTGCTCAAGTTCCCTGGTTAAAACAGTAGCTACCCGGTCGTATCCGGCAACGTGCAAGCCTTCATACTTGAAAAAACGGGCCAAGGCACTCATGCCGATGCCGCCAACACCTACAAAATAAACACTCTTTATATCTTTCAATTGCAACATCTTACTTCTTTTGTGCCAATTTTATAACTTCATTCGCAATCGTTCTTGCCGCATCTGGCTTGGCAAATAACTTTATATTTTCAGAAAGATTCTGAAGCTTAGCTGACTCACCCAGTAAAGCTGAAGCCTCTCCAAGCAACTCATTTACTCTAGCGTCGGGCAACAACACAGCAGCATCCTTATCGACCAGCGCTTTTGCATTCTTCGTTTGATGGTCTTCCGATACATTGGGTGAAGGAACAAAAATGGTGGGCTTACCCAAAATTGCCAATTCTGAAATTGAGCTTGCCCCGGCCCGCGAAACCACCAAATCAGCAGCTGCAAATGCCATGTCCATCCGTCCAATGAAATCAGTTACCAGCACTCGTTCGGCAACTGCTTGTGGCAACCGGTTCTTCATCTCGTCAAAATACAAGCGCCCCGTTTGCCATATCATCTGCACATCAGCAGGCAAATGGTCAATGGTTGCTATTATTCCGTTATTGATTGATCGGGCCCCAAGACTGCCCCCAATAACAAGTATCACTTTTTTTTGCGGATCTAAATTCCAAAAGTTAATAGCTGTATCCCGGTCAATGGAATTAAGGAGATCATTACGAACCGGATTGCCGGTAATCAAAATTTTCTCCTTTGTAAAAAAACGTTCCATGCCCTGATAGGCCACACAAATACGTGCTGCTTTTTTTGCCAATAAGCGATTGGTCACCCCTGGAAAGGAATTTTGTTCCTGCAATAAGCTGGGAACACCAGTTTGAGAAGCCACCCGCAAAACGGGTCCACTGGCATAACCGCCTACGCCTACCGCCACATCGGGCTTAAACTGCCGAATAACTTTACGCGCCTTTAGCAGACTGTTAAGCAATTTAAATGGGAAGGCCAGGTTACGTAAAGTGAGCTTTCGGTGAAAACCAGCTACTGGTAACCCAACAATCGCATACCCGGCCGCCGGCACCTTTTCCATCTCCATCTTACCCAATGCTCCTACAAATAATATTTTGGCATCAGGCTGCAATTCTTTTACTGAATTGGCAATAGCAATTGCAGGAAAAATATGCCCTCCGGTTCCCCCGCCACTAATTATCACTTTTAATGTGCTCATAATCTATTCTTTTTCGGGCTGTACAGCTAACTCTTTTTCTTCCAAATTATTTCGACTCACACTCAATATGGCTCCAAAGGCAAGGCAGGTAAACAAAGTAGATGTACCTCCCATACTAACCAGGGGCAGGGGCTGTCCTGTTACAGGCAAAACACCAACAGCAACACCCATATTAATAAAGGCCTGTACCACCAGTAATGTGGACAATCCAATAACCAGAAAAGCCGGAAATGTGCGACTGCTGGCCCTGACAATAACCCCTGCTCGAAACAGCAAGATTAAATAGGCGAACATGATTAAAAACCCGCCGATGAGAATCCCCCATTCTTCGATGATAATTGCATACACAAAATCACTGTATGGGTGAGGCAGAAAGTATCGTTGCTGACTATTACCTGGTCCACGTCCCATAAATACACCACCAGTGGCAATGGCAATCTGTGATCGTTGCGACTGATAATCGGCACTTGAATCGAGCTCTTGTCCTCCCTTCTCTTCATCGCCAACGAATCTTTCGATTCGCCCTTTCCAGGTGCTCGCCCGGTGCAAAAAAGGAACATAATCAGACAGCCATAAAACCACCATTACAAATAGCACAACTGCTGCAACAGTACTGAATAAGTACCTGAACGATACCCGACCAATCATCATCACCAACCAGCTGGTTAGTCCAATTAAAGCGGCTGTTGAAAAGTCATCTTTAAAAATAAGCCCGCATACGATGGCCACATGAAGCATGATAGGCTTGAAGGCTTCGTCAGCCGTTCGATCATTAGCCTGGTATTGTGCCAGCACTTTAGCTATGTACATCATCAATGCAAGCTTTGCCAGCTCCGATGGCTGAAAGGATATCCCCACCACTGGTACTGTAAGCCAGCGACTTGCCTGATTTAAGCTAACCCCTGAAATAGCCGTAATGACCAGCAATACAATGGAGAAATATAAAAATACAGTGGCAAAGCGAGCAAACCACTTATAGTCGATATGGTGCACCATTACAATTATCCCAATACCTAATATTAAGAATTTAGCATGGCGAAACAGGTAGTAGACCGAATTCCCATCCTGATGTTTGAATGCCAGATTGCCAGTAGCACTATAGACAACCAAACATGAAAAAACCGACAAGAGCAGGATGACATACCAGATTATCCGGTCACCTTTAATATATTTTTTCAACAACTCGTTCATGTTCACGTATTATAAGTTGCGCACACTGTCCTTAAACAAATCGCCCCTTTGTATATAGTTATCAAACAAATCAAAACTGGCACACGCGGGTGATAGTAATACCACATCATTCTTTCTTCCGAGTTTGTAGGCCAGCTTAACCGCCTCTTCCATCGATTGGGTTTCTTTAATAATTTTAACCCGTTCTTTAAAGGCAGCCAGAAGTTTATCATTATCTGTTCCCAAACAAATTAAAGCCTTTACCTTTTCTTCAACCAGCGGCATGAGTTCATTATAATCGTTTCCTTTATCCACCCCACCGGCTATCCAAATAACCGGTTTAGTCATGCACTCCAGCGCATACCAGGCCGAATTAATATTGGTTGCTTTCGAATCGTTAATAAACTCAATCCCCCTCACTGCAGCCACCCGCTCCAAGCGATGCGCTGCACCCTTAAAGCTGGAAAGGCTTTCCCGAATTAACTTCTTCCTGATTTGTAATACTTTGGCTACAATTCCGGCTGCCATTGAATTGTATAAATTATGGCGCCCATGTAACGATAATTCCTGAGAAAAGATGCTCATAGTTTCATCGTTATAGTTAATAATTAATTCGTCGATGGTAGAGTAAGCTCCTTGTTTTAGGATACCTTTTTGCGTAAAAGGCAACAGTTCGGAACGCACAATGCGTTTCTGCAACTCACTAACAATCACCTCATCGTCCTGACAATAGACGAACACATCCTGTTCTGTTTGGTTTTGAATTATCCGAAACTTACTATCGATGTAATTCTGCATTTTATAATCGTAACGATCCAGATGATCGGGCGTTATATTTAACAGAACCGCAATGTCTGCCCGGAACTGAAACATGCCATCCAGCTGGAAGCTGCTTAACTCAAGCACAAACCATTCGGGACATTTCCCTTCGGCCAACTGCCGTGCCCAGCTTGTGCCCACATTACCAGCCATTTCAACACTCACCCCGGCTTGTGTAAGCAGGTGATGAATCAACATTGTAGTAGTGGTTTTTCCATTACTTCCGGTAATACATATGGTTTTGGACTCTGTATAACGTGATGCAAATTCTATTTCAGAGATAACTGGTATCTGCCGGGTATGTAACTGTTGTATCATTGGTATAGAGTCGGGTATCCCCGGGCTTTTCACCACTTCCCTGGCTGCAAAAATGAGCTCCAGCGTATGGGTGCCTTCTTCCCAATCGATGCCGGCTGCATCCAACTCACGCTGGTAATGTAATGCAATTGAGCCGCTATCAGACACAAACACATCCCACCCTTGCTGCTTTGCTAATAGTGCGGCACCTACACCGCTTTCGCCAGCCCCTAATACAACCAGTTTTTGCATACTGTTATCGTACTTTTAAAGTTACAATTGTTAATACTGCCAAAATAATTCCGATGATCCAGAAGCGAGTCACAATTTTTGACTCGGTATAGCCTATTTTTTGATAGTGATGATGAAGAGGCGCCATTTTAAATACCCGACGACCAACACCATACTTTTTCTTCGTGTATTTAAACCAGGATACCTGTATCATGACCGAAAGATTTTCAACCAAAAAGATACCACACAGAATAGGAATTAACAGTTCAATGCGCAGCAAAATGGCAAATACCGCAATGATACCGCCCAACGTTAAACTTCCTGTATCGCCCATAAAAACCTGCGCCGGGAAAGAGTTGTACCACAAAAATCCAACAGTAGCCCCTATAAAGGCAGCCATAAACACAACCAGTTCTTCCGAATGAGGAATATAGAGTATATCCAGATAATCGGCATATATCACATTACTGGATAAGTAGGCAAAAATACCTAATGTGATGCCAATGATCGCCGACGTTCCGGTAGCCAGCCCATCGAGGCCATCGGTAATATTAGCCCCATTTGAAACGGCGGTAATAATAAAGATAACAGCTGCTGCAAATATCAGCCAGCCCCACTTTTTAGCCTGATCACCCAGGAACCAAAGAACTGAAGAATAATCAAACTGATGGTTTTTTAGAAACGGAACATTCGTTACAGTAGACTTCACTTCACGTGTTGCAGCCCTTTCCACCTGTTGTCCTGTTTCGAGCTCTACGGTAATGGTTTCGCCAGGTATTTTCTCGCGCACCACCACATCGCTGCTGGAAAAAAGTGTAATGGCCACAATCAGGCCAATACCTATCTGACCAGCAATTTTAAAGCGGCCCGCCAGACCTTCTTTGTCCTTTTTAAATACTTTAATATAATCATCGATAAACCCGATAGCTCCCAGCCAAAGGGTGGTTATGATCATAAGGATTATGTAGATATTATCCAGCTTATTAAACAATAATACAGGAATGAGAATAGAACCAATGATGATAATTCCACCCATGGTTGGGGTTCCTTTTTTGGCGTACTGTCCTTCCAGTCCCAAATCACGAACAACTTCACCAATTTGCTGCCTCTGAAGCAATTTAATGGCCATTTTTCCGAAAATGGTTCCCGTTAATAAGGCCACAATTATGGCCATCCCGGCACGGAATGAAATATACTGAAATACGCCAGCTCCAGGTACATTCATTTTTTCCAGGTATTCAAAAAGATAATACAGCATGCTTTTGGTTTTATTCTTCGTTAAATAGTTCTTTTATAATTTCTCTGTCGTCGAAATGGCTACGCACTCCTTTCACCTCCTGATAAGTCTCATGTCCTTTACCGGCCACCAATACAATATCACCTTCTCCAGCCACCATGCAGGCAGTCCTTATCGCCTCACGACGATTGACAATAGACAAGACCTTGACGCGCTCTTTAAAACTAACGCCTTCCATCATCTGCTCAATAATCAACTCCGGGTCTTCACTGCGCGGATTATCTGATGTGAAAATCACCTTTGAACTGCCGCCTACAGCCTCTTTAGCCATTTCGGGGCGTTTTAAAGGATCGCGGTCGCCCCCCGCTCCTACAACGGTAATAAGCTGTTGCTGGGGCTGACGAACCAGGTTAATGGTTTCAATCACATTTTTTAACGCATCGGGCGTATGCGCATAATCCACAATCGCTGTTTTGCCCGATTTAGACCGTATCGTTTCAAAGCGGCCATCAACGGGTTTTAACTGACTTAAAGCCACCAATACTTCCGACCTTTCAAAGCCAAGCAGGCAGGCAGCTCCATAAACCAACAATAGGTTTTGCGCATTAAAGTGCCCCACAAATTGCGTCCACACCTCCTGACCATCTATCTCAAGCTGCATTCCTTCAAACATGCTTTCGATAATACGGCCTTTAAAAGTTCCCATTCCCCGGAGCGAATAGGTATAGGTTGGTGCTTTGGTATTTTGCAACATCACCTGACCATTTTTATCATCAGCATTGGTGATAGCAAAGGCCTGCTTATTCAAGCCATCAAAAAATAACTTCTTGGCTTCTATATAAGCTTTAAAAGTATGATGGTAATCCAGGTGGTCGTGCGAGATATTAGTAAACAACCCTCCTGCAAAGGTAAGACCTGCTACCCGACCTTGCACGAGCGCATGCGAACTGACTTCCATAAAACAGTATTCACAGCCGGCTTCCACCATGTCAGCCATAATTTTATTAAGAGTAACCGCATCAGGTGTTGTGTGGGTTGCCTCCACCTTTTTGGAGCCAATGAAGTTGGCCACTGTTGAAAATAAGCCAGCCTGATACCCCATACTCATAACCAGGTGATACAGCAATGTAGCCGTTGTGGTTTTTCCATTGGTTCCCGTTACTCCAACCAATTTTAACTGCTCAGATGGATGTTCATAAAAAGCTGAAGCTAAACAGCCCAAGGCCAATGAACTATCTGCAACCTTAATCACAACAGCATCATTGGGATAATCTTCCGGCATTTCTTCACACACAATGCACCGACACCCGCTTTCGAAAACCTGCGGTATAAAATGGTGCCCATCCGTTGCCGTTCCTTTTATAGCGACAAACAGCGAATCGGCATCTGCTTTTCTGGAATCAAAAACCAGCTGCCTGATATCACAATCTGCTTCATTGAATCGTTCAACAACCTTAATCTCCTTAATAATATCTGATAATTTCTGCTTCATCTATCCTAACCTCAAATAAATTGTTGCACCTTTCTTAAAACTTTGTCCGGCGGCGATTGATTGCTCCCGCACAGCACCAACTCCTCTCATAACCACCCTTAGCCCAAGATTCTCGAGCAGCATTACAGCATCCTTGGCACCTAAACCTTTCACATTAGGCACTATGCCCTCGGGAAACCGCTTTGCTTTAAGATCAATCTCATGCTCCCGGGCCGATGCTGAGATCCAGTCTGAGTTAATTTCTTGTCCATCAACCATCACCCCAATTTCGTTGAACACGGTTAGCAGTTCCTCTTTTTTTCCTCCTTTGGAGTAGGGCTGATGATAAGCCAACTGCACTTCATGCTCCGTTTCAACATCTGAATGGTGATAGCTTTGCGCATAAACGCGATCTGCAATTTCTTTAAAAACCGAACCAGCCACCACGTTGGCATAATAAACATTGTTAGAGGGCGCATTCACCACTACTATACAGCTATACAAAGGGCGGTCAGCCGGAAAATACCCTACAAAAGAAGCCTGATGCTTTTTTCCTCCTTCACCCTTATAACCTGAAGATCCTTTAGCTATTTGCGCCGTTCCTGTCTTACCGGCTATCTTGTAACGTTCATTTTTAATGTTACGCGCCGTTCCGCGTTCAACCGCTCCAACCAGCAGGTCATGCACCTTCTCAATGGTTTCTAAAGAACAAATCGACGGATTAAGCACCTGAGGTTCCATCTCCATAATGACCTCCCCATGATGCTGAACAGACTCTACAAACATTGGCTTCATCATCCGTCCATTGTTAGCCACTGCATTGTAAAAGCTCAGCACCTGCAAAGGCGTTTGTTGAATCTCATATCCGATGGACATCCACGGGAGCGTCACTCCCGACCAGGTTTTCTCGCCCGGATACTTAATCATCGGAATGCCCTCTCCCTTAATTTCAATGCCTAAAGGTTCCTTCAGATTCATAGAATACAAACGATCAACAAAGCGGCGCGGATTATCGCGGTAATTATTAAATATTATTTTTGAAATACCAACATTGGATGATTTCTCGAACACCTCGCGAACGGAAAGCGTACCATATCCTCCATAATGACTGTCGGTCATCTTACGATCATAAAAGTAACAGTAGCCTTTACCGGTTTCTATGCTGTCGGTCAATCTCACAACCCCATCTTCCAGGGCTACAATCATAGAAGCCAGCTTAAAGGTAGAACCCGGCTCCGTAGCTTCACCAATGGCATAGTTATAATCTTCAATATACCTGCCCGTGGACGTTTGTCCGAGGTTGGCAATGGCCCTAATTTTTCCGGTTGAGACCTCCATCAACACCGCGCATCCATGGTCGGCCTGGTGCATTTGCAGCTGCTGAAGAAGCGCTGTCTCAGCCACATCCTGCAGTCCAATATCAATCGTCGTCACCACATCATGACCATCAATGGGCTTTACTTGCTCCTCTACCACCCAGTTGCCACTCACACGCGTGCGGGTACTCACCCCAGCAACACCTTTTAGTATGTTGTTATAGGCCATTTCTAAGCCAAAGCGCCCACCAAGATCTTTCTCAGCATACAAACTACCAACCGTACGAGCCGCCAACTCACCAAAGGGCAGTTTCCGATTCTCGTATTTGCGTGGAATAAAACCGCCTTTATTTGCTCCCAGTCTAAATAAAGGAAATTCCTTCACACGCTTCAATTCGGTAAACGAGATGCGACGTGGGTGAATCATATAATAACGTTTTCCTTCAGCCCGGGCTTTTTTTAGCGCGGACCTAAAGGCAGCCTGCGAACGATCGCCAAAAAAATGTGACAAATGATAGGCCAGGCTATCGACCTGCCCATTGAACACCTCATCGGTTAAGCCGTGTGCCCGCATATCCATATGAATCCGATAGGTAGGGACTGAACAGGCCAGTTTGCGAAAGTCAGTGGCCAGTATATCGCCCCGGTTAGCGTCTATTACAATATCTTTATTGGTATGCTCTTCAACAAACTCCTCAAACTCATCCCCCTGAACAATACGCAGATACAATGCCTTTCCCAAAATAACCACAGCCAAAGCAGCTATGCCTATATAGAGCAATCCAAATCGTAATATGATACTTTTCTTAATCTGCATTTATCGATTAACTTTTAAACGCCTGGGCGGCTCTGTTAACTCCTCCAGTTCTAAATCTTTCGATCGAATCTTCTTCAGCACTTCACTTTGCTTACTCATGAACATCAGTTCCGAAGAAGTCGTAATCGCCTCATAACGAAGCGATTTTAATTCTTTATTCAAATCAGCAATTTCTCGCATTTGCTCTTCCATGCGATAATGGTTGCCAATGTACAGAAACGCAAAAAAAGCTAAAAACAAGGCGAATGGCAGCTGCTTGGCCACCAACGACCGCGTAAACAGTCGCCCATTAATCACCTCTCTTACCGAAATATTCTTCAGCTCATCAACCTCCTCTTTGGAAAGAATAAACTCCGGTATTTTACTCATTCGCCATTTCATACCCGCTCAGCAATTCTCAGTTTAGCACTTCGCGCCCGGTTATTAAGGGCAATTTCATCGACACCTGGTATTATCAACTTTCTATTAACCGCTTTAAACGGCACATCAGCATGCCCATAAATATCTTTATCCGGTTGATTCTTATCACAATCACCCGAACGTATAAAATTCTTCACCAATCTATCTTCCAGACTATGATAGGAAATAACCGATAAGCGACCGCCCGGCTTTATGGCATGGGCCGATTGCATCAACACAGACTTTAGTACATCCATTTCCTTATTTACTTCGATGCGCAAGGCCTGAAAAACCTGGGCTAAAAACTTCGACTGCTCTTTTTTGGGCCCTATTTTTTCGGCCACCAGCTTTAAATCGGTGGTCGTTTCAAAAGGATGTGAAGTACGTGCTTTTATAATTTCAGAGGCGAGCTTATAGGAGGATTTAATCTCCCCATACTGCCAAAAAATACGTTTTAAATCATCCAAATCATAGGTATTCACCAAATCAGCTGCAGTCATCTGCAAGCCCTGCCCCATCCGCATATCCAGTTTTCCCTCAAAGCGAAAAGAGAAACCTCTCTCTGCCGCATCAAAATGATGTGATGACACCCCAAGATCGCCAAGGATACCATCCACCTTATCAATGCCCAGGTAGCGCAGAAAATGAGATAGATACTGAAAATTATGACGTACAAACCGCAAACGTTCATCATCTGGCCGGTTATTATAAGCGTCCTCATCCTGATCAAACACCACCAAGATTCCATCAGGGCCTAAACGCGATAAAATTTCGCGCGAATGCCCCCCACCACCGAATGTTAAGTCCACATAAACGCCATCCGGTTGAATATTTAATCCGTCTACCGATTCCTTGAGTAAAACTGGTATATGATATTCTTGTTCCATAACAATTACTTTTCTTCTTCGGCCGCAAAGTTACCACCTAGCAACTCTTCTGCCAACTCTCCTAATTCATCTCCACTTAACCCATCATCCTCCAGTTGCTGCCTACTCCACAACTCAATATTACTTCCTACGCCCAGCAACACTACTTCACTATCTACCCCTATCATCTCCATCAGGCGCTTAGGCACAAGAAACCGCCCGTTCCCATCGAGGCTTACTTCGGCAGTAGAGCGATACAAAGCCCGCTTCAGCCGCTTATCTTTTTGTCGAAAACTGCTTAATTTACTTTCCAAAAGTTGCACTTCTTTCTGCCATTCATCCTGGGGAATTAGAACGAGACAGTTATCAAAGAGATCCTTTCTGACCACAAACGACGATTGATTGGCTTCACTCATCACTTTTTTGAAGAGCGAAGGCAATACAACACGCCCTTTAGCATCGGGCTTACATACAAAATCGCCTATAAATGTGATCATTACCAAATACGTATTTCACTTGTAAAAGTATAAAACTTTAACACCACATGCAACCACTTTAAACCACTTTAAACCACCTGTTGATAACTTTTTTTTTGGGGAAATTGTACAAAACCACGCAAGCCGCTGCAAGCAAGAAAACAATACAATCAAAGCCAAAAAATAAGCTTACGAGGGCAATTTTAAATACAAAGGATTTGGTAAGATACGTATCAAATAATTGCGGCAACAAAGCTATTAACTTTCATGAATTACCCGATGCATTATGCTGCCAAGGCAATTAACACACAAACCACTCCAAATACGCAATAACAGCGTGAGTTACCACTATCAAGACACAAAAAGCCTGTCAGCGGAACATCGCAGCATTTTTTAAAGCCACGCATTTGAAATTAAGCGCACAGCCAGGCCTAATTAAACTAGCCATCAATCCTTTTCACCTCTCACTCCCACACCCTCTCAGCAGAAATAAGCTTTTAATTATCCCATGTTTATAAAATAATTCCTAACATTGAACCCGATTAGTTATTGCAAGCATGGAACAGAAACAAAAAGAAGATAAATTCATAGATATAGATAAAGTATTTCATGACAAAAACCCGGGATTAAAGCGTTTTATACCTAAGTTTCTGATTAACTATTTAAAACGCATTACCCATCAGGATGAAATCAATAAATTTATTGCCGATCACAAAGATATTTACGGCATTGAATACGCCGAAGCCATTATTGCCAATTTTCAATCGCGCTATCAAATTAAAGGCGAAGAAAACATTCCAAAAGAAGGACGCTTTGTATTTGTAGCTAATCATCCGCTCGGCGGACTGGACGGCATGGTTTTCGTTGCTGCCGTTGGTAAGTACTTTAGGCAGCTTAAGTTTCCGGTGAACGACATACTGATGAACCTCACCAATCTGCGCGACATCTTTTTACCAATCAACAAACACGGAGGCCACAGTCGCGATGCTGCTCAAGCTATTGACGAAGCCTATGCAAGCGACCACCAAATTCTGATGTTTCCGGCCGGATTAGTCTCCAGAAAAGGAAAAAACGGAGTCATCAAAGATTTGGAATGGAAGCCCAACTTTATTAAAAAGGCCAAGACCCATAAGCGAACCATTATCCCTGTGCATATTTCAGGACGAAACACCAATCGGTTTTACAACCTTGCCAACTGGCGCAAGAAACTGGGCATTAAGGCCAATATAGAAATGCTTTACTTAGTAGATGAGCTTTATCTGCAACGCAACAAAACGGTTACGATTACTTTTGGAAAGCCAATTAATGTGTCAGATGCTCCAACAGGGAGAGCAAACCGGGAATGGGCTCAAAAAATCAAAGAGGAAGTCTATGCCTTAGCAAAAATAAATTAATTTTGTAGTCTTAAGAATTCACCGAATGAGAGTAAAAGAAATAATACCTCCTGTACCGCGAGAAGAACTGGAAGCTGAGCTGAACCAGGAAACCTTCGTGCGTAACACCAACAAAGGCGACAATAGAATATATGACTTCACGGCTCATCAGGCACCAGCTTTGATGCGTGAGGTAGGACGATTGCGGGAAATCACTTTCCGAATGGCTGGCGGTGGTACAGGCAATGCCACTGATATTGACGATTACGACACAGCCGAAGTCCCCTATCGTCAGTTAATCGTATGGGATCCACAACAAAAGGAAATCTTAGGTGGCTACAGATATTTGCTGGGCTGTGACATTCCGGTTGATCAACTGGGAAATGTTAAGCTGGCCACATCACGCATGTTTCACTTCTCCGATAAATTTATCAAAGAGTACTTACCCTACATGATTGAATTAGGTCGTTCCTTTGTACAACCAGCCTACCAATCATCAAAAGCCGGAACCAAAAGCCTGTTTGCCCTCGATAACTTGTGGGACGGTTTAGGCTCTTTAATTGTGAGTCATCCGGAAATGAAATATTTCTTTGGGAAAGTGACCATGTACACACATTTTAACCGCTACGCCCGCGATTTGATTCTTGGGTTTATGCAAAAGTACTTTAACGATCCTGATAAGCTCGTGTTTCCGCACGTACCGGTTGAGATTGATCTCACACCCCAGGACCTGAAAGAAATTTTTTGTGGACAAAACTACCAGGAGGACTACAAAATTCTAACCAAGCGAGTGCGCGAATTTGGTGAGAACATTCCACCACTGATCAATGCCTACATGAACTTATCTCCATCGATGAAAACCTTTGGCACAGCCATTAACGATCGCTTTGGTGATGTGGAAGAAACGGGTATTATACTAACAATCAACGAGCTGTACAAACAAAAAATTAACCGCCACGTTGATACATTTACCCCCAACGAACCCCACGAATAAGACACAATGAAAATAATTGGATAATAAAAGAAGAGTTGCAAATAAACAATTGCGACTCTTTTTTTTTATATGGTTATAACTTTTTTAATCGATGACAAACTCATACGACCTCGTAGTAATTGGCAGTGGCCCGGCAGGCTTCTCTTCAGCCATCCGTGCATTAGATTATGGCTTAAACGTGTGCATTGTTGAAGGCAAACATTTGGGTGGAACCGGCATAATGAACGGTGCCCTCACCTCCAAAACCATGTACGAGTTATCAATGGACTATGCCATTGCTGCCCGCATCGATAGAGGTTACCGGGTAGGGTCGTTGAGCGTTAATTTTGAAAAAGTAAAAAAAACAGTCATCCAGGCAGCCAAAGAAAAGCAGTACCAAATGCTCAGTCAAATTGAGACTTTTTCGCCGGCTCAGAATAAAAAAGGTTCACTCACCATTGAATATGGCTGGGCAAGTTTTGTGGATTACGATCATATAGAAGTTAAAGGACAAAGAGAAACCAAACGCATAAAGGGCAAAAATTTTGTTATCGCAACAGGTTCTCGTCCACGACTGTACGACGGTCTTCAGATTGATGGTGAGCGCATCATCACCTCCGACGGCATACTGGACTTAAAAGCATTTCCCGAACGCATGCTGATAATTGGGTCTGGTATTATTGGATGTGAATTTGCCACCATCTTCTCTAATTTTGGTCAAACAGAAGTACACCTCCTCGACCGCTCCAACAGAGTATTACCTTATGAAGACGATGATGTAAGCAGCTTTGTGTCGAAAAATCTTGAAAACAACGGCGTTATCATCCACCACACAGCCACCCTGCGCCACATCCGTAAACATCCCGAGCACCTCGAAGTGGTACTGGACTATCAGGCTGGACACAGCAAAGTGATTGAAGTTGATGTTGCCCTGGTCGCCATCGGTCGCGAACCCAATACCGAAGGCCTCCAACTTGAAAAAATTGGCATTGAGCTGCACAAAAATGGAACCATCCCCATTCAGGACGATTGCTTGCTGAGAGATGGTAAAGGGAGCTGTCATGTTTATGCGGCGGGCGATGTAACAGGCCACAGCCAGCTATATAGTGTTGCCGAATTTCAAGGACGCCTGGCAGCTGAAAAAATAGGTGACATCCCCCAATACCCGCTAGACTACTCACATATGAGTACACTCATGTTTTTTAAACCCGAAGTGGCTGCGGTTGGGGCCAACGAAAAGATGCTTCAGGAGAAAAAAATTCCTTACAAAGCAGCCTTTTATTCTAACAAACTTGTAAACAGGGCTATCGCCATGCGCAACACCAATGGCTTTGTTAAAATTTTGGTTAGCAGCGACGATGAACAGCGCATATTAGGCATGCGGGCAGCCGGCCCACAAGCTTCTGCCTTTATTGTCTCTGTTGCCCACCTTATCAATCAGGGAAACAGTCTGCACGAAGTTTTAAAAATATTTTATCCACACCCCAGCATACCGGAAGGTATTCAGGAATGCCTGCGAACAATCAGCGGCAAATCCATCTACAAGCCAGAAGCCTTCCCGGACTTAATTAACATTCGGGAGTGGTCGCCTGAAGAGGAATAAATACTCACGAGCGAAAAATTGTACTCATCAGTACAATAATAATAAATGGTTAATCCCTCAGGGCAGATCTGGCAAAAATAGCCTCTAAAGTTTAGACAAAATCTAAATTACATTGAAATACATGATTTCGGTAAAAATCATGCGCTTTATCATGTTGCATTCTTAACGTCTTTTTTACATTTGTGTATATTTTAACACCAATAAGGTAATTGCGTTATAATACAACACATGAGCGGGGTGCATAAACAAATACAAAATCAAACGCTACGCATAGAAGTAACAGACTTCTAAAGCATCCTCTTTGGCAACCTTCTGCCGCCCCTCATAAAGCAGCTCAATCGCAGACTTTACCAGTCTTATCTAAAAATAAATAGTCCAAAAACATATAGCTATGGAAGCAAAAAAGCTACACTTAGAGAATTCCTTAAAAGAACTTAAAAAAGGTAAATCTTTAATACCGGGTGGAGTATTAGGCATACGCCGCCCTTACAACTTTGTGGAGGGAGAATTCCCTGTATATTTCGACCACGGTAAAGGTGGACGCGTAACAGATATTGATGGCAATGAATACATCGACTACCTGTGTGCTTATGGCCCAATGATACTTGGTAACCGGGAAACGGAAGTTGACGACGCGGTTATTAATCAGATCCAGAATAAAGGGTTTTGTTTCTCATTGACGCAGAAATACCAAAACATGTTGGCTGAGAAGATGAATGAGCTGATTCCCTGCGCTGAGATGAGCTTATTTGTATGCACGGGTTCTGATGCCACTTCAACCGCTATCCGCCTGGCGCGTTCTTATACCAAACGAACAAAGGTAATGCGCTGCGGCTACCATGGCTGGCACGACTGGTGTGTGGAAGTAAAAGGAGGCATACCAGCCAAACTCTACGAGGATGTTTTCGAATTTGAATATAACCACCTGCAATCGCTCGAAAACCTACTAAAAGAACATGGCGATGACACGGCAGCTGTAATAATCACTCCATTAGGTCATCCTTTAGCAGCACCAATTGTAGAACCTCAGGAAGGATTCCTCGAAGGCGTTAAAGAGCTCTGTAAGCAATACGGTGTTGTGCTTATTTTCGATGAAATTCGTACAGGCTTCAGAGCAAGTATAGGAGGTGCCCAAAAACTTTATAAAGTAACTCCCGATTTGGCTGTATTTGGCAAAGCCATGGCCAACGGCTATCCCATTGGCGCTGTTACCGGCAAGGCCGACATCATGAAAGAGGGCGAATCAAATGTCTTTATTTCATCAACCTTCTTCCCTAACAGCCTGAGCTACGTAGCTGCCCTTAAAACCATTGAGATATTGGAACGCGATAAGGTACTGGACAAAATTTGGGAAAAAGGCGAAGAGTTTAATAGCAATATTGACAAACTGCTAAAACAATACCCGGTTGGCGCGCGCATCAGCGGCATCGCACCAATGATGTTCATCACCTTTGATAAAAATGAAGACGGCAGCTATAAAAAGAAACGTAATGACTTTTATACGCAGCTAATCCGTCGCGGCGTATTCCTGCAGCCTTATCACCATGGATATATCTGCCACCGCCATACACAGGAAGATTTGGATTACACTATTAAATCCATCGAAGAAGCATTGCAATACCTAACCGAAAAATACTAATCATGGATAACAAACAGCTTAACAAAGGTATTGGCGAACTTTTTATGTCGCCCAACGCCGATGAGATGAGAGGCTTTCTTCGCAATAAGAAAAAGCAAATGACCAATAAGCTCACCACTGTATCTGAGGCCATTGATACGTATGTAAATGATGGTGACTACCTGGCGATTGGCGGTTTTGGCGGGGTACGCATTCCTACAGCCCTTATCCACGAAATTATCCGAAAAGAAAAGAAAAACTTGGGATTTGCTGGCCATGTATCAACCCATGATTGCCAGCTGCTAAGTGCCGGCAAGTCATTTAACCGCTGTGATGCTGCTTACATTGTTGGTTTGGAAGCCAGAGGCTTATCCAAAAACTCACGCCGCATGTTTGAGTCCGGAAATGTAAAGGTTACTGAATGGTCTAACGGTGCCCTGTCGTGGCGTTTTAAAGCTGCAGCCATGGGCTTACCCTACCTCCCATCACGCGTTATGCTGGGAACCGATACATTTAAGCACTCGGCTGCAAAAGAGGTAGAATGCCCGTTTACCGCTCAGAAACTAGCGGCTTTACCGGCCCTTTATCCCGATGTGGCTATTCTGCACGTGCACCGCGCTGATGTTTATGGCAACTGCCAGATTGATGGTATTCTGGTGGCCGATGATGACATTGCCAAAGCCTCTAAACGCGTTATCGTGACCACCGAAAAAATTATTTCCAACGATGAAATTCGCAGAGAACCGTCCAAAACAATAATCCCATACTGGTGTGTCGATGCTGTGATAGAAATGCCTTATGGCTCCTACCCGGGCAATATGCCGGGCGAATACTTCTCGGATGAAGAGCATTTGAAAGACTGGTTAGTGGCCGAGAAAGATGAGATGCAGCTGGAAGAGTTTATCGCTCACCACATTCTATCGTCGAAAGATTTCTACGAATACCTGGAGAAAAACGGTGGCATGAACAGGATGAAACAACTGATGCAAGCCGAACATTTGTACTAATCTTAATTAAATCCCGACAAAATGGAAACAACATACAATCCAATGGAATTAATGATTACCGTTGCAGCCCGTAACCTGGAAGACGGCGCAATGGTAGTGGTAGGCACAGGTGTTCCGGTGGCAGCGGCCATGCTGGCACAAATGACGCAATCGCCTAACCTGACCATCATGTTCGAAGCCGGAGGCATCGCTCCGCTCTTGCCCACCATGCCTATCTCAGTAGGTGATTCGCGCACCACTCACAAAGGACTTAAAGCCACATCAATGGCCGAAATCATGGAACTTTGTCAGGCCGGAGTAGTTGATTACTGCTTTTTAGGCGGTGCCCAAATTGATAAATATGGGAATCTGAACTCCACAATGATTGGAGATGATTACACGAAACCCAAAACACGATTCCCGGGAAGCGGCGGTGCTAACGATCTGGCTTCTCTTTGCTGGAGAACCATGGTGGTAACGCCTCAAAACCCTAAGCGTTTTGCCAACAAAGTAGATTTTATTACTACACCTGGCTTTTTAGAAGGAGGCACCTCCCGCACAGATGCCGGTTTACCTGCCAACACCGGTCCATACAAAGTGATTACCGACATAGGTGTGTATGGCTATCAGGAAGATACCAAGGCCATGATGCTGCTATCGCTCCACCCGGGCAAAACGTTGGAGGATGTTAAAGCCAACGCAGAGTTCGATATCATCATCCCTCAGAATTATGAAACAACCCTTGAACCAAGTGCCGAAGAATTGCGCATTCTGCGAGAAAAAGTAGACCCTGCAGGCGTAATAATCGGGCGCGGATAACCCCTTCTTCAACCCTTTAACCTTTAAGATTCAGTAACTATCCAAAAAAGAGAAAAATGAAAAAAATGATAATAACCTGTGCAGTTTGTGGAGCCGAAACCACACGCGAGCACAACCCCAATCTTCCCCTTACACCCCTTGAAATAGCCGAGGCCACTTACGATGCTTACAAAGCTGGTGCGGCAATCGTTCACCTCCATGTGCGCGACGAGAATGGAGGCCCAACACAAGACCCTGAGGTATTCAAAGAAGCCATAGGTCTGATTCGCGAGCGCTGTGACATTGTTATTGAAATAACCACCGGCGGGGCTGTTGGCATGACCGATGATGAACGGGTGGCTGTGATAAAAGAGCTTCAGCCCGAAATGGCATCGCTGGATTGTGGAACAGTAAATTTTGGTGATGAATACATCGTTAACACCTTACCAACCATGCGCCGCTTTGCCAAGGAAATGAACAAATACAATGTTCGCCCGACTTTAGAGTGTTTTGATATTTCTCACGTGGCGGCCGCGGATATTCTCATTAAAGAAGGCTTACTAAAACCGCCTTACCACTATGGATTTGTAATGAATGTACCAGCCGCCATCCCCTACGACATTGAACTCCTTAACCTGCTTGTTAGCCGCATTCCAGAAGGTGCTCATTGGACAGTGATGGGCGTTGGCCGTGCATGCGTGCCCGCTCACTACGGAGCATTTGCTATTGGTAATGGCTTTATCCGTGTTGGCTTTGAAGACAATGTGTACTACTCAAAAGGGGTATTGGCCGATAGTAATGCACAGCTGGTCGAGCGCACCGCCAAACTATCGCGCGATGCGGGTTATGAAATTGCCACTCCGGCCGATGTGCGGGAAATACTGCAGCTAAAGGGACTATAAAAAAACAATAACAGCATAAAAACAAAGGCTAATAGCTGTTAGCCGATAGCTATTAGCCTTTTTATCTACTATAAAATGAATCAAAAGGGAAATAAATACGGCACACACCGGGTGATCGAGCCTAAAGGCGTACTGCCACAGCCAGCCACTGTGGTTGATAATAACATGAATGAGCTATTCGACAACGAGATACTCATTGATGTGGATGTATTGAATATCGACTCCGCCAGTTTTACCCAAATTAAAGAACAGGCGAAAGGGAATATTGAAGAAATTAAATCCATCATTCTGGATATTGTTGCCAAGCAGGGTAAAATGAAGAATCCAGTGACCGGTTCGGGGGGCATGCTGATTGGCTCCATTGAAAAAATTGGCAGCAGCCTCAACGGAAAAATTAACCTGCAAAAAGGCGATCGCATAGCAACGCTCGTATCTCTGTCACTCACACCCCTGTACATTGAAGAAATCCTGGATATTAAACCTGAAATTGATCAGGTAAAAATCAAAGGCAAAGCCATCTTGTTTGAAAGTGGCATCTATGCCAAACTTCCCGAAGATTTATCTGAAACACTTTCACTGGCTGTGTTGGATGTATGCGGCGCTCCTGCCCAAACCGAACGCCTGGTTAAAGAAGGGGACACGGTGGTAGTGCTGGGCGCTGGCGGTAAGTCTGGTATTTTATGCTGTGCTGTGGCCAAACAAATAGTTGGTGACAAGGGAATGGTCATTGGAGCCGACTACAGCGACGCCAACATTGAGCGCTTGAAACAGGTAGAGGTCTGCCATCACACGATTAAACTCAATGCCACCGATGCACTGCAATGCTACGACACCATAAATGAGCTAACCAATGGACAACTGGCCGATGTGGTGATCAATAACGTCAATATAACCAATACTGAAATGGGCTCCATCCTGATGTGTAAGGATCGCGGAACGGTTTACTTCTTTAGCATGGCAACCTCCTTCACCAAAGCGGCATTAGGAGCCGAAGGTGTTGGCAAGGATGTGGACATGCTTATTGGCAACGGCTATGCGATGGGGCACGCCGATATGGCCATTGACATCCTCCGGAAAAACGAAAAAATCAGAGAACTATACAAAGAACTGTATACCTAAACAGATCACTAAACACCAATCACCGACAACAAAAAATCTACATAAATGAAACGAAAATATTCAACTGTTGACTATAAGAGCATCCCTCTCTTTAAGGATGTAAAAGAGGAGGACTGGAACAACTGGAAATGGCAGATGCGCAATGCCATTCGCGACATACCAGGGCTGGAAAAAGTGCTTGACCTAAGCGAAGAAGAGCATGAGCACCTGTCAAAAACCCTGAAGAAATTTAAGATGGCCATTACGCCATATTACGCGGCACTAATGAGCAAAGAAGACCGGCAGTGCCCGGTGCGTAAAATGGCGGTTCCGATCCTGAACGAATTACACATCGATGAGTCGGACTTAAGCGATCCGTTGCACGAAGATGTTGATTCGCCTGTGCCAGGGTTAACCCACCGTTATCCAGACCGCGCGCTTCTGCTGGTAACCCACGAATGCTCCATGTATTGCCGCCACTGCACCCGTCGCCGCATTGTTGGAGAAACGGATGAGGACATGGCACGCGGCCATCTGGAACAAGCCTTTGAATACATCGCCCAGACACCAGAAATTAGAGATGTGGTAATCTCTGGTGGCGACCCATTAATTCTAAGTGATAGCCGTATTGATTATATTCTTACTGAACTGCGAAAAATTGACCATGTAGAAGTAATACGCATAGGTAGCCGCATGCCGGTTGTACTGCCACAACGCATTACCGATGATTTGTGCAACATTATTAAAAAACACCATCCGGTGTATGTAAATACCCACTTTAATCATCCAAAAGAAATTACAGAAGAAGCCCGACAAGCTTGTGAGAGACTGGCTAATTCGGGTGTGCAGCTGGGTAACCAGTCGGTGCTATTAAAAGGCGTAAACGACTGCTCCAACATAATGAAGTCGCTCATGCACGATTTATTGCACATTCGCGTTAAGCCGTATTACATCTATCAATGCGACTTATCTGAAGGCATTTCACATTTTAGAACAACCATTTCCAAAGGCATCGAAATCATTGAAAATCTCCGTGGCCATACTTCTGGCATGGCCGTGCCAACTTTTGTGGTGGATGCGCCCGGTGGTGGTGGCAAAATTCCGGTAATGCCCGATTACCTGATTTCGCAAACTGATAAACGGGTGGTACTTCGCAACTATGAAGGAATGATTACCAGCTATACACAACCATCCGATTATGAAGGACACAACCCTTCTGAGTGCAGTTTCTGCCACGATGAGTCGCTTCTGGCCAAAGATGGCGTAGCGCAACTGCTCAATAAAGGAGGTACGATTGTACCGCAGTCCTTACGTCGCGAGACGCGCTCCAACGGAAACGGCAAGCATTAAGACAGGACGGAGCTATACAAAACCAAAGTGCCCTCCTGGAAAAGAAGGAGCAGATAGTAGAATTTGATTGAGGCTAAATTTTAGGGGATTACTTAAAATCCTGCACGGATAATGAATACATCGAACGCAACATATCGCTTTATAAACACCACCAGTTTTGTGATGGGCAATCGCAAAAATGCCGGTAAAACAACCTTTATGAACTGGGCTCTTAACCAGATCAGAAAGATCGAAAGCCCGGCATTTGCGACCATTGGTATTGATGGAGAAAGCCATGACCAGATCGATGGCCGCGATAAACCACGGATTTATACCGTACCGGGCGATGTGTTGATAACCAGCTACCCTATGCTGCACAAAAGCTCTGGGCAGTTCAGGCTTGAAAAAGTATTCCCCATAAAAACGCCTTTAGGCCAATTGGTGGTTGCCACGACCCTAAGAAGTGGCTCCATCGAACTGGTAGGTCCTGAATACAATGAGCAACTGAAAGAGCTAATTGACTACATCAAAAAGGAACTTAAATACCGCTCAATAATGATTGACGGAGCCGCCAGCCGCCTTACACCAGTAAGCTCAATAAACGGCAGCGGTTTCTACTACGTGCTTAACATCGACCGCCGGAACCTGAGAAAAGCACTGGAACAGATGCAGCTATTATCTGTCGCTTCAGGGTTTAAACAGGTCGCCACCAACGAATCTGCCCTACGAATTGAAGGAGCGCTGACACCAACTAAAATCAGCAGCTTGCCCAAATCTTGCTCTACACTGATTATCAACGATCTCACATCTGTATTTTTGAGTTTTACCCAACTAAAACAGTTGATGAAGCAAGTGGAAGTGCAAGTACTTAATCGGCTACAGTTAAAGAGTTTTGTTGTAATTCTTAAAGACATTACTCAGAACGAGTTTATACAGCTGTATCAGGATAAAGGCATACAAACCGAATTAATTTTTAATCCTTATGAGCATCAGTAAAGTCATAAAATTTACCGGTTTCGACAGCTTTTACGAAAAGTACAGGCCTTTAACTCCGTATGGAAAAGCGCACAAAGAGGCCTTACACTTTTACACGCACGCCCATGAACTGGACCAGATCCACCTCATCACCGATGCGCTGGTTGATTTTATTGATAACAACGAGCACCAAGCCCTGCAAATCGAAAATTACCTGAGCAGAATTGATCGCTTAAACGGGCTGGATAAAAAAGAATACGATGCGGTAGATATTCAGCTGATCAAAAAGTTTTTGTTGCTCTATAAAGCCATCGATAAGTGCCTGACTAAAGCCACAAAAGAGCTGTTAAACTTCGAATACAGGCTAAATGATCTGCTTGAGGCATTGATGCCTGACAAGGACCTAAGTGAATCGTTCTTCCTATCATCGGCGTTTGACAACAATCTGAAAACAGTTAGAAACAGCATTCGCCAACAAGATGAGAAGCTGGACGCCATCCGCCAGAAAATACTACAGGACATTGAGGAGAAATATCAAATAGCGATGGATGGGCGCGATTTTATATTGGTTGACAACAGGCGCTATGAGCTGTTGGAGGCGCAGGAGCTGAATTGTGAGTTTTACGACTCTAAGCTCATAAAGGTGAAGCCGTTCTTTGGTAAAGACTATCTGGATGCACAAATGGCCAAAGAGCAATTACTGGTCAAAGAGTCGGAACTGGAAAGAAAGGTACTCAGTACCATTTCGAAACACATCAGGCAGCATCAAGGCGAACTAAAAAACGCCACTGAAACCATCTGCCTGCTGGATGTCAGTCTGGCAAGGGCCCGTTTTAGTTGCTTGCACAAGCTAATTGCACCTAATTATAAAAGTACTTCAATAGAAATTAAAGGAGGCTTTTTGTATCCACTGTGGGAGAAACACCAAAAGAAGCGGCTCGAATACACCCCCCTTGATGCCACCTTTAAAAACAATGCCATCCTACTATCGGGTTCGAACATGGGAGGCAAAACGGTACTGTTTAAAACAGTTGCTTTTCTGCAGCTACTAACACAACTGGGCTTTAGAGTGCCGGCTCAGCAGTTCTCAACGCGTTTGTTCGATCGCATTCAGGTGCTGGGCAACGGACAAACCGGTAATGTCGAAGGACTCAGCTCTTTCGGTCAGGAAATACATCAATTATCAACAGCCATAGCAACAACAGAAAAGCGCCTGCTATTAGTAGATGAGCTGGCGCGCACCACCAATGCCAAGGAGGCCAAAGCTATTTTATATGCTGTTTTGAAATATGTAACGCACCACACCAACATTACGGGTTTCTTCTCCACGCATTTTATCAACATGCCTGCTATCGAAAAAGTGGCTAAGTACCGGATGAAAGGTTTGAATAAACAGGCCTACGAAAACTATTGCCACCAACAGCTCAACGATATTGATGAAAATATCAGGCTTATCAATGCCTTTATGCAATACGAGGTTGTACCTGATGATGGGCAACAATCAAAAGACGCCCTATCCATAGCCGGCATGCTGGGTTTGCCAAGTGAGATAATGAATTATGCTAACGACTATTTAGACCAATAAAATGACACAATCGAAACTAAATCTGGATAAAGAAAAAATCAACCGGGCACGAGAGCTATCCAAGCAAATCACCAGGCCTGTTAACGATTACATTACCCAACATACCACAGTGGCCATTGAGCGTGCTACATTGCGAATGCTGGGAGCCGATGGCGTAACTGCCGATGATGTGCCGGTGCCCAACGCCATTATCAATGCTTTGGGTGACAACATTCAATACGGGGCTTCTACCTATTACGTAAATGCCCTGCTAAGAAAAAACCTGAGCGTAGAGCAGTTGAATGCGGCCATTGCTGATGGGCTTGACATTTCCCAGCTCGAGTTAACCGACAGCGCACTCATCCGTCGGAAAGCCGATGAGCTGGTAGCTGCTTTCGCAAAGCGTGTCAAGGGCAATGTGGCTTATCGCACATCAAAAATTTATGAATATAAAGAGAAAGAAAACGCGCCACTCCTTTACCTTATTGTAGCCACAGGCAATATTTTCGAAGATGTAAAGCAGGCCCAGGCAGCCGCACGTCAGGGAGCTGATATCATAGCCGTTATACGCACCACGGGCCAAAGCCTGCTCGACTTTGTACCTTATGGTGCCACCACCGAAGGGTTTGGCGGTACCTATGCCACTCAGGAAAACTTTAAAATCATGCGTAAAGCATTGGATAAAGTGGGCGATGATATTGGCAAATACATCCGACTGGTGAACTACTGCTCGGGCTTGTGCATGCCCGAAATAGCAGCAATGGGCGCCATCGAACGTCTGGATATGATGCTCAATGACTCCATGTACGGTGTGCTGTTTCGCGACATCAACATGTACCGCACCTTTGTGGATCAGAAGTTTTCGCGCATGATCAATGCCTTTGCCGAAATCGTAATTAACTCGGGCGAAGATAACTACCTGACAACCTCGGACGCCTATGAAAAAGCCTACACCGTAACCGCCTCGCAGTTTATAAATGAGCAGTTTGCCTACGAAGCCGGTTTACCTGCCCAGCTTATGGGATTGGGGCATGCCTTTGAGATGAATCCGCAAATAGAAAACGGCTTCCTGTTCGAGATGGCTCAGGCGCAAATGGCCCGCGAGATATTCCCCGATGCGCCACTAAAATACATGCCGCCTACCAAGTACATGACCGGGGATGTGTTTAAGGGCTACATCATGAATGCCATGTTCAACTTCATTGCCAAATCAACCAACCAGGGCATTCTATTGCTGGGCATGCTCACCGAAGCCATTCATACACCCTTCATGCAAGACCGCTTTCTGGCTGTTGAAAATGCCCGCTACATTCTTAACAACACCAAAGATTTTTCCAGCGACATCGAGTTTAAGAAAGGTGGCATTATGCAAACACGCGCTCAAAATGTACTCGATGAAACCATTGAATTCCTTGAACAAATCAATGAAAAAGGCCTGTTCGACTCCATCGAACAAAAGCTATTTGCCGAAGTGAGCCGACCCAAACATGGCGGGAAAGGATTTGAAGGCGTGAAAGAAAAAGCCGCCAGCTACTTTAACCCGGTGTACGATTATTTAGAAGTGGAACTTGGATTAAAAAAGTAAACATATGAATAACATGATACGCCCCTATGGCGACACAATAAACGACGGCGCGGTGCAATTATCATTTACCTTGCCCGTGCCCCACTCGGCGAAAGCCGATGAGGCTGCCAAACATTATGCGCACAAACTGGGCTTTGAAGAGGTGGAAGTGGTTCACTCCAATCCCTTGTCTGAAAACTTCTCCTTTTTTGTGGTTTATGGCAAGTCGCAGTTACAGCTCGACTACGATAAGGTGGAAGTGGAAGCCGTTGAAAAGTCAATGGACTTTTACGAGGTGAATAACTACATCAAAGAACACATTAAGCGCAAAGTAGTAGTGGTAGGTGCCTGCACCGGCACCGATGCACACACCGTAGGAATCGATGCCATCATGAACATGAAAGGCTTCGATCAGCACTACGGACTGGAACGCTACCCCATGATGGAAGCTCATAACCTGGGTGCACAGGTGCCCAACGAAGAGCTGATTCGCAAAGCGGTGGAACTCAAGGCTGATGCCATACTGGTATCGCAGGTAGTCACTCAAAAAGAAGTACACATCCAAAACATGACCGACCTGATTGAACTCCTGGAGGCTGAAGGACTGCGCTCCAGGTTGATTGTGTGCGCCGGCGGCCCCCGCATCAGCAACAAACTGGCTTTGGAGCTAGGCTATGATGTGGGCTTTGGGCGAGGCACCTTCCCGGAGAATGTAGCATCGTTTATTGTGGAAAAAATGGTGGAACGAAACAGCTAATCAAACGATGCACTGTACCAGTGCATCGTGCTCAAAACAATAATGTTTAACCCTTGCACAAAGCTCTATGCTCGGTGCACTAAAATATTAATCATGAAAGAAATCTATATCATTGACGCAGCTCGCACAGCAATAGGCAATTTTGGTGGCACACTGACCAATGTATCGCCCGCACAAATGGGAGCAACTGTAGTTAAATCGCTATTGGAACGTAATCAACTCCATGGCGAACAGGTAGACGAAGTAATTATGGGCAGCGTGTTGCAGGCCGGTCACGGACAAAACGTGGCCCGTCAGATAGCCATGCAGGCGGGTATCCCTCAGGAAAAAACGGCGCTTACTATTAACATGGTATGTGGTTCTGGCCTGCGCACGGTTGCTATGGCGGCGCAAGCAATTAAAGCTGGTGATGCAGAGCTGGTCATTGCAGGCGGCGCCGAAAACATGTCACAAGCACCTTACCTCCTGCCCAAAGCCCGCACCGGCTATCGCATGGGCGATGGAGCGGTTATTGATTCCATGGTGGGTGATGGCTTAACCGACGTGTTTAATAGCTATCACATGGGCATTACCGCCGAAAACCTGGCTGCCAAATACAATCTAACCCGCGAGGAGCAGGACACTTTTGCAGCTCAGTCGCAAAATAAAGCCGAACAGGCCATCAACAGCAAACGGTTTACTGAAGAAATAGTGCCGGTGGAGATACCTCAACGCAAAAAAGACCCAATCATTTTTGATCAGGATGAGTTCGTGCGCTTTGGTGTTACAAGCGAATCCCTGGCTAAACTGCGCCCTGCATTCACCAAAGAAGGCACGGTAACAGCCGCCAATGCATCGGGCATTAACGATGGTGCTGCAGCTGTCATTGTAGCCAGTAAAGAGGCCGTGGAGAAATATCATCTCCAACCAATGGCTAAAATCGTTTCGTATGCCTGGCATGGCACCGATCCGGCCATTATGGGTATCGGACCTGTAGAAGCCGTGCGTCAGGCACTATCTAAAGCCAACTGGACAAAAGATGAGCTGGAACTAATCGAAGCCAACGAGGCTTTTGCGGCTCAGTCATTAGCTGTAATGAAGGAACTCGACCTTAATCCGGAAATTACCAACGTGAACGGTGGTGCCATTGCTATTGGCCACCCAATTGGAGCCAGCGGAACGCGTATTTTAACAACCCTGATTCACGAAATGAAAAAGCGTGAAGTCAATAAAGGCCTGGCTACCCTGTGCATTGGAGGAGGCATGGGCATCGCCATGTGTGTAGAACGCATCTAAACCATCAATTATATACTATTAATTTAAGCCTTTAGTCAATTGAAGAAGAGTCGGCCTGCTTGGGTCGGCTCTTTTTCTTTACCTCAAAGTTATGTATTCTATGGACCACAGAACTGTCTATTAAATTTGATAAACCGTTCAACATTTAAGAATGACGTATTTTAGTAGCAGCGATATGACGCAACCTTTTCATAGATAAAATCATCTATAATAGAAATAATTAAACCCAAAATAACATGAAAAAACTTTTATTTATTAGCCTAATCTTCATAGCATTGATATCCTGTGAAAAAGATGATAATCAGAAATTAAAATTAGATGTAGATTATTTCCCTCTACAAATTGGTAATCATTGGAATTTCGAATTAGCAGGAAAAGACTCAATAATTGACTTAACCGAGATTAATGGAATTGATTATTTTGAATTTGTTAATGACTATGGAAAAACTTCATATTATCGAAAACAAGACAACCGAATTTATACTAAATTATCTTCCGGTGAAAGTAAGGAAGAAATGAAGTTTGACTTGAATGCTAATATTGGTGCAACTTGGAAATATGGTTCAGGTTATGTTACGCTTATGAGTAAAAATGCGACTATCACTATTGGTGATACAAAGATTGATAATTGTTTACAATTTAATTTCCATAATGAAGATTTGATTGATTACGGTTCCACAATTTGGTTAGCACCTGAAGTTGGATTTATTCAACAGACATGTCAGGAATGTTTTGGTTCTGCATTTGAAACTATGAGGTTAAAAACAGCTGTGATAAACAACGAATTGATTAAATTTAAATAATACTAACGCAAACAAACCTCTATAAGCATATGGGGTTGCAGCTCATTTGGAACATTGCATAGCTCCTAAAATCACCGCCAAATAACTGATTTCGCTTTTGAAGAAACATCCAATTACACTTTACAACCTCCCTAAAACAAGATTGCTCGCTTATCTGTTTTATGAAGTAGTGACTGAAGCCAGTCACCAATCATACATGCAAAACGATGAGCTATGGACACAAACGCACTATTTGACCTATCACACAAAACTGCTATTGTAACTGGCGGGGCCAATGGTATTGGTAAAGCCAGCTGTGAAATACTCGCCGCTTTTGGAGCCAAGGTCATTGTATCCGACTATAATTATGAGGCCGCGAAAGCAACTGCGGCTGAAATAGAAAAGTCAGGAGGGATTGCGCACGCTATCAGGTGCGACAACACAAAAGATGAGGATTTGGTGAACCTGGTGAACCAAACGCTTGAAAAATACGGCAGTATTGAAATACTTGTTAATAATGTTGGTGGCGGAGGTGCTGGCAAAGAAAGCCCGTATGACATTGACATCTCCCAGTTTAAACACGTGTTTGAGATGAATGTCTTCAGCACCTGGCGACTCTGTCAACTCGTGGCTATCCCCATGAAAAAGGGTGGTTACGGCAGTATTATCAACATGTCTTCTATGGCTTCCATTAACAAAAGTCCGGCAATAAGTGCTTATGCTTCGTCTAAAGCCGCAATTAACCACATGACCAGAAACTTAGCGCACGACTTTGGTCCGGATAACATACGAATTAACGCCATTGGACCTGGGGCCACCAGAACACAGGCCCTAAGCAAAGTATTAACCATTGAGATAGAAAAAGCCATGCTCAAGCACACACCCATTAAGCGACTGGGCGAGGCTGAAGATATTGCAGGTGCGGTACTCTACTTTGCAGCACCCATTTCCAATTGGGTAAGCGGTCAGGTGCTTTTCGTTAACGGTGGCGGGGAACAAACCCTCGATATGTGATACAGCACCTACGCCCTGAATGTATACATGAATGATAATGACAGCACTAACAATCATTATCACGCATGAAAAAACGGGTAAATCAGTAGCAACCGCTCAAAATGCACAACGCAACAAGTCCACAACACATAAAGGCAACATTTATGCAGCCCTCTCCTATTCAACAGTTCGCTGAACTTAGAAATATAATAGAGATCATTAGTAACACCTACGCTCCACTAAATGTAGAGTGCCAAAACGAACTGACCGATAACTGCCGTCTGGTAACGCTTAAAAAAAGAACTCACCTGGTGCACCAGGGTCAGTTATCTGACAAAGTTTACTATTTGGCTGATGGTTGTGCCAGAGCCTACTACCTTAAAGATGGAAGAGATATTTCGGAATGGTTTGCCTTTGAAAACGAATTTATCAGCTCAATAAGCAGCTTCTTTAACAATGCCCCTAGCCCCCTTTACATTGAACTGCTGGAAGATACAACACTCCTTGAGCTATCGAGGGCAACCATTGACCACTTAGCTGATAAATACCACGACTTTGAGCGCCTGATGAGGGTCGCTGTAACAAAAACGATGTTGGTGCAGCAGAAAAGAATTACCTCCATTCAGTTTCAGAGTGCCGAAGAAAGGTACGACAGCCTTTTGAAAACACACTCCAATATCACACAGAGAGTGGCCTTAACGCATATCGCCTCCTACCTGGGAATAACGCTGGAAACATTAAGCAGAATCAGAAATCCCAAAAATCGAATTTGATCTATATCAAAGGAAACACCCCTGCAATAGCTGTTCTTTGCCCTCCATGAAACAAGTACATTATATTTCTGGAATTCTGATAAGCAGCTTTATCGGACTCCATCTGTTTAATCACCTGCTCAGCCTTTTTGGCGCAGCCTGCCACATTGAATTTATGCAAACCCTGAGGGTGGTATATAGAAATTTCATTATTGAAGGACTTATTTTTACGGCAGTTGCCATCCAAATTATTTCGGGAATTAAACTGTTCATTAAAAAACGGAAGATGGCCACACTTTTCTATGAAAAATTGCAGATTAGCTCTGGTCTGTATCTGGCCTTTTTCCTTATTATCCATGTTGGAGCTGTGCTGAGCGGCCGCTTGGTATTACAGCTCGACACCAACTTTTACTTTGGCGTAGCGGGCTTAAATACCTTCCCTAGCAACCTGTTTTTTATACCTTATTACGCCCTCGCTATTATGGGTTTCTTTGCACATATCGCAAGCATTCACTCTCTGAAAATGAAAACCAGAGTTTTTGGTCTGTCTGCCAACAAACAAGCTCATATCATTTTGGCTGTTGGTGGGGCATTAACAATCTGTATATTTTATGGGCTCACAAACGGGTTTAACGGGGTAGAAATACCTGAAGCTTACAAAATTCTGGTTGGCAAATAAGCCAACCAGCATATTACGGGGTGTTAAGGGCTTTAGTTGAACCAAATCAGGCTACACACGCGACGTTTCAGAAAAGTTTAAGAGATTTTGCTAACATTTGTTATTGAATAATCCGGAAGCATGCTATTACTTTGCCGCCCGGCAAAACAAGTAAAGTAAATCAAAACATGAAACGAGTAATTATTGGCGCATGGCTGCTCATGGCATTGTCTTACCATGCAGTGGGCCAAAACATGCAACGAGTAAAAAAAGTAGTTGAAGAACTCAGTTCTCCGGCATTCTTCGGCAGAGGCTACACGCATAAAGGCGATAGCCTGGCAGCAAGCTACATTGTCAATCAGTTAAAAAAAAGAGGGATTCAACCTCCCGGAGAGACCTATTACCAATATTTTAGTATGGGCATCAACACCTATGTGGGAAATCCGGTACTCAAGGTCGATGGGAAACGATTAATCAATGGTACCGATTGGGTAGCCTACCCCACTTCTCCGGGAATGGAAGGTACCTTCCCGGTGCGCTCGATCTCCAAAACCACATTAAGTAGCAAAAAACGGTTAACCGAACTTCTTTCCAGTAACCTGAGTCAGTCGTTTATTTGCTTCGATTCAACGGTAATTAAAAATGAGGCATTGCATGCATTTGCCCGAAACCTGTTTACATCCGACAGGCTAATGGTAAAAGGCATTATCGAGCAGGTGGAAACACCCAAGTATTCGGCACGGCGCTATGTCAATAATTATGGAACATTACGGATAAGGCAGGATTTCATGAAGGCCAGCACCGACTCAATAAGCATCAACCTTAAAAACCGGTTTATCAATAATTACACCAGTCAAAATGTAGTTGGCTTTATTGAAGGCAAAACTGATACCTGCATAACGTTAATAGCTCATTATGACCACATGGGCATGTTTGGTGAAGCACTCTATGCCGGTGCTAATGATAATGCCAGTGGCGTGGCTATGCTGCTGGAGTTGGCCGGCTATTTTAAGAAACATCCTCCCCACTATAGCATCCAGTTAATATTTTTTGGGGCTGAAGAGGCCGGTTTTTATGGATCGGAATATTACGTGGCCAACCCGGTTTATCCCTTAAGCAAAACCAAGCTGGTAATTAATTTTGACATGGTGGCATCAGGCACTCAGTGGACCGAACTGATACATGCCAATCTCTATCCGGACATAAAAAAGCAGTTCGTAATCATTAATGACAGTAAGCAGTACATCACCCACTTAAAACCAACTGGCTACGAGGCTACATCAGACCATTACCATTTTCATGATGCAGGCGTACCGGCGCTGTTTTTTTGGACTGCTGGGGGGAATGAAAACTATCATGAGCCGGGAGACACTGCCGACAAAATCACCTATCCGGTATTTCAAGGCATCTACAAGTTGGTAATAGATTTTATTGAGTCTAAGCATTAACTGTACAAACCACTTATATCCTGATGAAATTAAATTAGAGCATTAAACGGACTTCGATAAACATTTAACAACGTAAGCGCACTAAAAAAGCACTTTATAAGAAAAACTTATCGGATAAAAGGCTGTATCAAGAGAACCCGGCAGATAAAGCAGCCAGTTAAAAAACTGTTTCAGCAGTTCGATAATTGGCTTATCTGCCGGGTAATTGAGTACCTGTTTCTGTAATTGCCTGAGCACGTAATTCTTTCGTTCTGCATAATGACACGTTTTAAAAATCATTATATTGCGCCCGCTTAAGATGGGAAATTTGGGACAACAATCGGATGATTTGCTGATTCGGCAAATACTAAATGATAGTCAGTATGCTTTTAATCAATTATTTGACAAATACTACGACTATGCATTCGATGTGGCCTGCCTCTACTGTAGCTTTCAGGATGCCGAAGAAGTGATCAGCGATGTTTTTGCCAAAATATGGCTCAACCGGCATCAATTGGAGAACATCTCAAACTTCAAAAGCTATTTATTTATTTCACTCAAAAATCAGTGTCTCAATTACCTTCGCAAAAAGAAAATTGATACACTCCCCATAGAAGACAGCTTTAACCATATTGTTCAAAAAGAAATCGAGCCACAGTTCCAAATTGAAATGAACGAACTGAGCAGCGAAGTTGAAAGTGTTATTGCTGATTTACCACCCAAATGCAAAGAGGCATTCATGCTGGTACGCGAGGAAGGTCTGAAATATAAGGAAGCCGCCAAAAAACTCGCCATCTCAGAAAACACTTTGGATGTACATTTGAAAAAGGCAACCAAACGCATCATGGAGGCCATCAAAAATTATGGATTAAAACTACTGATCCTTTTTTTTAGCTTGTAAATAACTGAACTTCTGTTACTTTTACTTTTTTCAATAAAAAACCACAATACGAGTAACGGAAGTACTAATTTATTGAGTCTTTATAACCAGATAGAAGATAATGGCACAAAATCAACCTGACATAGAACAACTAATCAGCCGAAAACTTGCCGGTGAGCTATCGCCTGCAGAAACAGAGCGACTATTCAACTGGATAGGTGAAAGTGAAGCCAACGCAAACACCTATCGCAATGCCATGCATATATTAGGGCAACAGCAACGACAGTTCCTGAAAAATGCAGTTTGGAGCAAGGTTAAAAATAAGTCCGTGAAAGCTGATTATACAGCTGATGCCAAATACAGCATTGGTAAGCTTTTAAAAGTAGCTGCTGTGCTGGTACTTATTGTACTTATCCCACTGGCGCTTGGGAAATTTGGTCAGGATGAACTCGGAAACGGCTTTGTCCACACGGTTAAAGGAAACGATGTAGTTACCTCATTTTACCTGCCCGATGGAAGTAAAGTGTTTTTATCGAGAGGCAGTGAAATAAGTTACAACGACGGATACAATGAAACCAACCGTGAGTTACAGCTAAAAGGTAAAGCCTACATTGAAATTAGCAGTGAGGCAACCGCACTGCCGGTTATTGTTAATTCTGGCAAGCGTTGCGCCATAGCCAGCCAGGGGAAATTAGCCATTAACGGTCAAAACGACAGGTTTGATGTAGCTGTTAATGAAGGAGAAGCAACCGTTGTAGATACTGTGTACAAAAAGGTGATTATCCCCATGTTTAAACTAACACCCGCTACCAAAGTAAACGGCCCGAATGCTAAAGCCCTACCGGCAAGCACCAAGGTATCGGGCGGCCAACGTGCCACCTACTCGTCCTCAGATGAGATGGCAAAAACAACGGTTGGCAGCTATTGTGAAGTATTTAGCTGGAAGGATAAGGTATTTTGTTTTAGCAATCTGAAACAACACGAGTTAGCCTTTAAAATTTCGGAGTGGTATGGCAAAAGCATTGAGTTTAAAGGGGAATTAGACCCTTATCAAAACTACTCAGGGAGCTTTGATAACCCATCGGCCGAAGATTTAATAAATACAATTTTTAGCAATCAGGTTAAAGATATTAAGGAAACAAAACGGAAAATAACAGTCATATTTTCATAGATAACTAAATCACAATTAACAACTCGCCAACGTTTGTTGCCTGGCCAACAATAGATGTTGATGATAATGTAAATGCTTAACCCCGTTAGGCATAATGGGATAAATGTATCCTTATATCAAGTGAAAAATCCGTAATTATTAATGTTAACGGATGGTGATAAGTAGATGAAACCCCTTAATCGTTCTACTCATTACTGCCCAAATTTTATTTAAACTTAATTGTATGAAAACAAATCTTCTAAAATTTGTAATGGGATTCGTATTGCCTATTGCCTTGGTTTTTACCGCCTGCGAAGACGACGATCCAAAATCTTCATTAACAGGGTTGACTAACTTCAGCTTTATGGCTGACAGCAACATCCCCGGGCTCGAAAACATTCAGTTTACTATCGACCAAACCAATCATACCATCACCAATGCCGATGAGCTACCATACATGACTGATGTATCTGCTTTAGTGGCTGAATTTGAGGCAATCGATAACACTATTGTTACTGTAGGAACGGTTGAGCAGGTTAGCGGAGTAACAGAAAATGACTTTAGCTCACCAGTTAACTACATTGTAACTGCGGAAGATGGGGTGACACAAATTACCTATCAGGTCATTGTTAACGTTTCTCAAGTGAATCCAGAAGGTGTTAGCTGGGTGAAGGAGCAAGCCGCTGTTACAGGTGATAAATACGAAACAGTGAAAAGTATTTATTTCAATGGAAAGCACCGCGCTATTTTCGGCTCTTTAATCAACAAAGTGGCTACTACTAAATATTACGTTTCTGAAGATGGTAAGAGCTGGACTGAAGCTAGCATCGACGAAGCTAACTTTCCGGTAGGTAAAGATCATGGCCTGGTGGTTAACAATGGCAAAATGTACATCTGTGGTTACCTAAAAGTAGTGGACCCATGGGGCTTAGGCGATCCGGCCTACTACCAGCCTGGTAACCCTAAAGAGATTTGGGTCAGTGCAGATGGTGAAACCTTCACTAAAGCAGAAAGCACTTACACTTTTGATGGCGATAAGGTACGCTCATCCATCTTCTCATTCAACAACAACATTTGGGTAGTAGGTGGTAACAAACAAGTATTTAGCAACTATGAAGGTGGAATCAATGGTGATAACCATATGACTGGTCCACAGAGTTTATCGGATAAGATACACAGCACAGCGGACGGCAGCACCTGGACAGACCACTCAGAAGTATTGCCGGCAGCAGAACCAGACAACAATGTTGAAGGAGCCCTCAGACGCTATGCGGCGTCAGTTGTGCATGGTGATAAAATGTTTATGATTGGCGGACAGATTGGTAACGGTGCTCTTTCGAACGAAGTGTGGAGCAGTGCCGATGGCCTAATCTGGTCAAAAGTGGTGCCAACAGGGTTGACACCTCGTATGGGAGCTGCAGCCATCTCTTACGACAACAAAATTTGGTTAATTGGTGGCCAAACAGCCCTTGGTGTATGTACTTCTGAGATTCTGGTTTCTGAAGATAATGGAGCTACCTGGACAGCGCCAGAAGAAGATGCTTTATTGCCTGCCGAATTCACTCCAAGAGCTGGTCACTCGGCCTACCTGGACAGTGAAAACAAAGTATGGATTGTGGGAGGTTACTCAGCTGTTGATACCTCTACTGAGAATGCAGAAACAGGTGAAATGAAATACAGTGAGGAGCGCACATCGCTTAATGATGTTTGGAGCGGTAAACTCAATAAGTTATAACAGATAATAAGTGCCTGTAGGGTTCGCTGCAGGCACTTATTATATTCTTTCAATAATCTTCTTATTTTCCACAACTAAACTTTTAAAAATCATCTGCCTATTCACATACTGCCAGGTGAAAAATCTACTACCATGCACAAATTTTTATATTTAATTGGTTTTTGGCTATTGGCCACAACCAGCCTGCTTGCCCAGGAAAAAGTAAAAGCAGCCAGCTTACAACCGGCAATTGTAAAGGGAGTGGTTACCGATGCCAAAACAGGCGATCCGATTCCTGGAGCCAATGTCTACGTGAAGGAAACCATGAGAGGCGATGTAACCAATATGGAAGGTGAATTTTCGATGCTTCAGGTGGTCGAAGGACAAACTATTTGTATTACCTGTATCGGTTGTAAAGACGTCAATATTGCTTATGAAGGTCAGGATTTCATTAAAGCGGAACTCATTGAAGATGTGGTTGCTTTGGGCGAAATAGTCACCGTTGGCTATGGTGTTCAGGAAAGACGCGACTTAACCGGCTCTGTAGCCAAAATTAGCGCAGAGGATATAGCCGGTATTGCTCCAAGCTTTGATAATGCATTGGTGGGGAAAGTAGCCGGGGTGAATGTTAACCTGAGCAGTGGAGCACCAGGTAGTGCTACATCCATTACCATACGTGGTCTCTCGTCGATTAATGCCGACAATAATCCCTTAATTGTTATTGATGGTACTCCGGTATATGGCACAGGTAAAGGAGTTAACAATATTGATTTTGGGAATGGTTCAGTGGCCGCCGGAAGCATTGGCGGTAATGCCGTAAGCAACGGCTACTCCCAGCAAATGGAGTTTGAACGTAACCCTTTAGCTGCCTTAAGTCCTGATGATATTGAATCCATTGAAATATTGAAAGACGCCTTTTCAACCGCAATCTACGGGTCACGTGGTGCGGCGGGTGTTATATTAGTAACCACCAAGAAGGGGAAAAAAGGGAAACCTCAAATTAATGTGGGCTACTCAGTTAAACTTGGGCAGCCAATAGGCACACCCGAAGTGCTGGATGCAGATGATTTCAGCTCAATATATACCAAGTTTAATAAAGCCATCGGCTCTGGAGCCAAATTCCCAACTACCTATAATACCGACTGGCTCGATGAAGTTATTAGAACAGAAGTGGTACAGGAAGCGCGCGCTTCAGTAACCGGCGGTAATGACAACAGCACCTATTTTATCAGCTTCAGCAACTTCGATCAGCAAGGCTATATCATTGGTCAGGATTTAAAGCGAAACTCGGCCCGCGCTAATTTCGACATCAATCCTGCTAACTGGATTTCTTTTGGTACCAATTCTTCCATCTCACTCATCGAAAATGCGGCACTAAACAGCCAAACGGTCTATCGCGATGCCGTAATGATGTCGCCCAATATACCAGCCTATCACCCTGACGGGTCCTACTTCTTTCACACACCAGAAATAGGCTTTGATAATAACATCAATAACATCACAGGCCACTTGAGCAACCCTATTGCCAAAGCAAACGAAGACAATAATATTAAAGACACCCGCGTACTTACCAATTTCTATGCGGAGTTAAAACCTCTATCCTGGTTAAGTCTCAAATCACAAGTCGGTATTGACATTTACAATACCAAATCATATAATCGCAATTTCGCCACGCCTCAAAACCCAGGCGGATCTGCCACTACCTCATCTGATCAAAATTTAAAATATGTGGTTAACAACGTCCTAACTGTTCGCAAGCTGATGGCTGACCACATGATTAATGCAGTAATTGGTCAGAGCTTTGAAACATCTGAGGAATCCAGATTACGAGTGAGTGGCGGTGGTTTTTTCGATGATAGTGAGAAAAGTATCAATGCGGCTACAAAAGATAAGCGTATCCTGGATGCCCTTACTCAGAAATGGGCCGTAGTATCCTACTTTACCCGCCTGAATTACCGCTTTAAAAACCGTTATCTGGCTGGCTTCACCTACCGGGTTGATGGCTCGTCCCGTTTTAGCAAAAACGAGCGTTACAGAGGTTTTCCTTCCTTCTCAGCCGGATGGATTGTTACCGAAGAGCGGTTTATGGATAATACCAGCAACTGGCTCAGTAATCTGAAGCTGCGTGCCAGTTATGGCCTCTCGGGATTGGATGGATCCTTTGGGGGTTACTATGGTAACCAGGGAACCTGGACGCGCGATAACCGCACAATGTCGGGAAATACCTTGCTATATAATGGTATTCCTTTACTATTTAATGAACAATCGGTGAATCCAAACCTGGAGTGGGAAACAACAACCTCCCTTGACCTGGGAATTGATGCTTCGCTGTGGAATGGAAAAATGGACATTACCATCGATTATTTTTACAAGCATACCAATAATTTATTGTCCAACGATCATGTTCCCCTCTACATGGGATGGAGTTCCCAGCAACAAAATATTGGGGATATGAAGAACGAAGGAATAGAAGTCTTGATTAATGGTACCATTCTGCAAACTAATGACTGGATGTGGACGGGTTCTTTCAATGTTTCTCACATTCAGGATAAACTACTGAGCTTGAACGAAGAAGGACATCAGGTAGCGAAATCACAAGGCTTGGAGAAAAAGGTATTTAAAGTTGGAGAAAGCCTCAGTCAATTTTACTTATACGATTGGGTAGGTGTGGACCCCATGACAGGAGATCCACTCTGGCGCTACGAGAACGGCACTATTAGCTCCACACCTCCGCAAGCGTTATTCGATAGTGAAAACCCTCTTGCCAACCGCTATGCAGCCGGCAATAGCTTACCAACTTTTTATGGTGGATACACCAATAACCTTCGATACAAAAACTGGGACTTAAATTTCAGCTTGTCCTTTGCAGTTGGGCACAAAATGATGAACGGTACCCAGGCTACTCTGATGACCTATATTCTGAACAAGAGCAATAACTTATCAACTGACATACTGGACTATTGGAAGATTCCTGGTCACCAAACCGAAGTGCCAAAACTTGACAATCAAACAACGGTTTATCGCTCTCCGGATCACCCAAACACGGGTCTTAGGGGCTATGATGTTAGCCGTTTAAGCGATCGCTTTCTCGAAGATGCCTCGTATTTGCGTTTGCGAAATATAACCCTGGCCTACACGTTCAAGCAAAACTGGGTTAAAAAGCTGTTTATGGACCAAGTAAGAGTGTATGTACAAGGCAATAACCTGTTGACTTTAACTGGTTACAGCGGGGTTGACCCCGAAGTTAGCGCCTATGGATCAAGCGCTGTTTTTGGTGGCTATGATGAGATAACCATGCCACAGGTAAAAACCTTGAAATTTGGAGTCGATATTAAATTTTAAGCGTATCCATTGAGATACAATGAGATGAAACACGCCATGAGTAAAACTTTCTCATACTAAGAAAAGACGAAAAGGCGAGTTTGATGAGGCAATAGAAAAACAAATTACAAACACATGAAAACAAATTATATACTACCAGCAATGCTTGGCATTTGTATGTTCATGGGAGCATGCGACAAGCAATTAGATCTGGAACCAGAAAATACCATTACGGAAGATAAAGTTTTTGAAAAATTTTATACCGCCGAATCAGCGGTGGCGGGGACTTACCACATGCTTTTTTCAGCCGCAACCAATGATTATGTAATAGCTGAAGCGACCGCTCCTACCTGCGGTTATAGCTCAAGTGCCGCCCGTTCCTATGATGACATCAATAACGGAGTGATACGCCCTGAAGACGAAAACCTACAACAAATTTACGAGGATTATTATGCAGCTGCCGTACAAGCTAACCTCTTGCTACATAAAATTCCTAAATTGGGCAAATACGATGCAGCAGACATGAAGCAGCACATGGCTGAGGCCAAGTTCATCAGAGCCTTTGCCTATTTGCGCTTACTCGGATGGTATGGTGACGGTGCACTAATGAATCAGCCACAAAAAGACGGTATTGTAATGTACCTCGAACACTACGATGGGTTCGACCGTGATACAGACATTCACCCACGAAACAGTAACCAACAGGTTTTCCAACAAATTATTAACGATTTGGAAGAGGCCATCGTTGACCTACCTGACCCAAGCGAACAGGAAGGCATTGAAACGCGTGTCGGCCGGGCCAATAAAGCCACTTGCGAAGCTTTACTAACCCGCGCATATCTGTATCAGAGGGATTATAGCAATGCACTTATCTGGGCTAACAAAGCCCTTTCGCACAGTGAATATCAACTGGAAGAGGATGTTTTAACGGTATTCCCTCCTAACCCGGACGACGCTGTTATTCCCTTCTCAAAAGAACACATATTTGGCTTCCCGGTGAGCTCTAACGGCGGTAACTGGCAGTTTGGCGGTAATGGCGTTTACTACTCCAACAACCATTACTGGTACAGCCAGGATCTCATCAGCACCTTTGCCGATAGTGACTTACGCAAAACAAAACTGATGAACCAAGCGAGCTACCAGGGAAATCCGGTATACATTACCAAGAAATACCCCAACACCAGTGGTCGCGACAACATGACCATGATGCGTTTACCTGAAATCATCCTTAGCAAAGCAGAAGCCTTGGCACATACATCAAATACAGTGACACAGGAAATGATTGGCCTATTAAATGCGGTTCACCTGAGGGCTAATCCCAATGAATCAGGCTACATCGTTGCGGATTTTGCTTCATCTAACGAATACCTTAGCAGGGTATTACTTGAGCGCAACAAGGAATTGGCTTTTGAAGGCTGTTCCCGTTTTGACCACTTAAGAACCGACAGGCCGTTGTACAACCCCGAGCTTGCCGATAATAAAAAAGTACTTCCAATACCATTACGAGAGATTCAAATCAGTAATGGCCTGGTAAAACAAAACGAAGGCTATATCAATAATTAAAATTGAGGCACACAACAATGAAATTAAGATTCCTAACAAGCCTGATAGTACTGCTGGCCTGCTACACAATAGAGGCACAAATGACACCGGCAAAGAAAATTCAACCCAAGGTTATCAAAGGTGTTGGCCTTAAGGCTTCTGTCGATGATGTATGGACAGTACTGGTACAACCCGAAAAATATAACGAATGGATAGCCAATATAGAACAGTTTAGCTGCGAAGGTAATCAGGAAGGAGCACAATTGAGTTTCTCCATTCCCACAGATGGCAGCAGAGAGCAAAAGCTAACCTACGTAAGCAGGGAGCTCCGGACCGTGGCCTATTTCATTACCCAATCTGCCTACCACAACGAAGATTTTGTCTACCGATTTATCGTGGGGAAAGATGAAGAACAATCCTATTTGCAGTTTGAGGCTATTTTTTCAACGGGCAGTAAAACGACCGATGCCAATATGCAAAAACTGGTTGAGCAGGAATGGGAGCTCATTAAACAAGGCCTGCAAAAACGTTTCAATTGATTTAAAAACATTAAGGCAATAGGCGCTTACAGTCATAACTGATAAGATAAATGAACCGGAAGCGTCCTCACAACAGAAAGATAAAATAATAAACACATGAAAATCCAATTAACAATACTTGTAGCCCTAATTATGGCTATTAGTGCCTGTAACACAAAGCAAAGTGACCAGATTACTATTTCGGGGAAAGTTAAATTTCCCGATAATAAGTACAAAATGTACATCTCACAATTCCGTGATGGCGAAAGGGTGGTGACTGATTCATTTCAGGTGGCCGAAGATGGCAGCTACCAGTACCAGATGAATACGTCAATTCCGGGAGAATATAATCTGGACTGCCAGAAATGGCAATCTGTGCGTTTCTGGGCCGAAGACGAAAACCTGTCCATCGATTTCCGTGGTCAGGATACTGCCAGAATCAAAATTAAAAACCCACCATTTGTATACATCAACGGTGGTCCAAAAAATGAGGTGATGAACCACCTTAATTTTGTCAACTACCGCTCTTACCAGCTTATTATTGGCTTATCGCAAACAGTATACAAAGCCACTAAAGACATTCCGGAAAAGTATGGTCCGATTGCCGGCCAATTATATGGCGTAGCAGCTGATGACGATGCAGCTCGTTACCGCTATCTGGCGAAAGAATATGCCGATCGCAACAGTGTGCTGGCTGTAATTGGTCGCTTAAAAGACAAAACGGATAAAGAACTGATTGATGAAACCCTGGCAACGCTTAAAAAGGCTAACCCGTCTTATCCACCGCTGCTGAAATACATCAAAGACAAGGAGGAGGCACGCGCTGCTGCCGAAAAAGTGAAAATCGGCAAAGTAGCGCCCCACTTCTCCTACCCAACTCCCGATGGAGCTATGGTATCGCCCGAGGATTATAAAGGTAAAATTGTCGTTGTCGACTTCTGGGCGTCATGGTGTGGTCCGTGTCGTAACGAAATTCCTCACTTAAAAGAAGTGTATGAGAAATACCAGAGTAAAGGTGTTGAAATGCTAAGTGTATCGATCGATAAGAAAAAAGCTGACTGGCACAAAGCCCTGGGCGAAGAGAATATGGAGTGGACACAGGTACTGGCTCCAAATGCAGGCAAACAAACAATGAAAGACTACCAGTTTAGCGGCATTCCGTTCATCATCATCCTGGACCAAGACGGTAAGATTGTTGCCAAACAACTAAGGGGCAAGGAAATCGACCAAAAGCTCGACGAACTGCTCTCTAAATAGATTATTGAAGAATTGAAGATGAAACAACCTAATAAATTTGCTCATTCTCATTGCTAACAGAACGAATGGACAAATTTATTTGGGAGTTTCATATCGCACTTAAAATAAATTTAAACAAATGAAAAAAGTATTATCAATAGTGGCAGTATGCCTGCTTCTCATCTCAACCGTGCACGGAGCAAAAGCTGATGACAACAGCAAAGATGGCATCCAGTTTACACATGCCAGCTGGCAGGAAATAATTGCTAAAGCCAAAAGCGAAAACAAAATCATTTTTGCCGACTGTTATACAACTTGGTGCGGTCCCTGCAAAATGCTGGCTAAACAGGTATTTCCACAAAAAGAAGTGGGTGACTATTTCAACGCTAATTTTATTAATGTAAAAATTGACTGTGAAAAAGGCGAAGGCATTGATCTCAAAAACAAATTTGGCGTGTCGGCCTTCCCAACCATGCTGTTTATCGACCCAAGTAATGAAAAGGTATTGCACCGTGTGGTTGGTTTCAGACCAGCCGAAGAACTGATAAAGGAAGCGAAAGGCGCACCAGCCGAAGCTAAAAGGGCCGAAGCCTTAGCGGCAGCCTTCAAAAAGAACAAAAAGGATATAAAAACCACCGAAGACTACCTGAGCTACCTGGTGAAAGTAAGCGATCCTAAAGCTGAGACCGTAGCGCTGCACTACTTGAGCATGGTTCCTAAAAGTGATTGGCACAAAAAAGACTACTTCTGGTTAATGAGCCGTTACGTAAAAGACCCTTTTAGCAAAGAGGCTGACTACTTTTACAAAAACAAGGATAAATTTATTGAAGCCAACGGTTTTAAGGGCGAATATTTCGAATCGGGCATGTATTACAGCTATGCGGGCGATTTGGCAGATGTAAAAAGCAAGGAAGAATTCAATCAGAAAAAGTTTGACAAACTGGTTAAACTGATGGAAAAAAACAGCTTCGATGGCATTGAAAACATTAAAGACTATACCAACCGAGCGCTGTTAATCCACGTAAAAGATTACAGCACCTACATGGATGTAGTTGAAGAGAAGTTTGCCAAGGGACTGGAAAGTAATTCCAAATTTTACTCTCAATCGGGTTTTAATTTATTAAACCGCCTGAAAGATTGTCAGGATAAAGCCTGCTTTGAGCGAGCAGCTAAACTGATGGACGACGTGATTGCCACACAGATGGCTACAGAAGAACTGGATATGTTCGGCTTGTCAATTGCTTACAGAGATAGTTACGAGTTCATTAAAAAAGCAGGCATCACAGGTGAGCGCCTGGCCGTAGCAAAAGCGATGAGCGACTTATTCGATAACATCGTTCCTAAACACCGGGCTTTGCTAGATAAGACCTATAAAGATGCACAAAAAGCCAAAGAAGAAGGAAAGACTGGCGGACGTGCCATTCCAGCTATGAAAATGGGTGGGTATTAGTAATTGATTAATAGTTTAATTTTTTACCAGATGAGCGCCTTGGATATCTATTCAAGGCGCTTTTTATTAAAAAAACTACATGATGAGAAGTATTTTAAGCATGTTATTTATAATGGTAATAATGAGTAGCCAGGCCCAAACAGATGGGGGCATTCAGTTTACCCAGGGTTCCTGGGACGCAATCAAACAACTGGCGAAGGACCAAAACAAACCCATTTTTATCGACTGCTACACCTCCTGGTGTGGGCCGTGCAAAATGCTGTCGAAAAAAGTATTTACACAACCCCAGGTTGGACAGCTTTTTAACGATCACTTTATCAATTTCAAAATAGACATGGAAAAAGGTGAAGGGCCAGCATTAAAAAGTCAATATAAAGTGGCAGCCTACCCCACCCTAATCTGGGTCGATGCCAATGGTAATGAGCTGCACAAATCAGTTGGAGCACCCAATGCCGATGAACTTCTGCAACTTGCCACACAAGTATTAGACGGTAAAGGGCTGGCTGCACTGGCACGAAACTATAGTGCAACACCAAACTGCTATACCACCATGCTACAATACATTGAGGCATTGAACAAAGCCTACGATAAACAAGCAATCGGGCAAGTATTGCAAAAATACTTTACAGAGCACAAAGGGAAAGAGCTTCTAAAAGAAGCCAACTACCACTTAATAAAATACTACCTAAACGATATCTACTCCCCGACATTTAAATGGTTCGACAAGCACCAAAAAGCTTTTAAACAAAAGTATTCAGAGGAAGAAATAGAAGTTAAACTCTACCAGAGCTACCTCAGCTACGGACAGTCGCTGATAAGTAAAAATACAGTGGATTACGAAGGTTTTGAACGCTATAAAAAAGTCCTCAACAAACGGACAGTTAAAGAACGAAATAAGATAATCGCTTTTGTACAGGAGTCCATTTACCGTGCAGAGAGCAACTGGGACGCCTATATTGAAGCTATCCGTCATAATCTGGAGATGCAGTATTATGAAGCGGATAATGCTTTCTTGTATTACAATTGGGCGAGAGCTATTGGTTTATCAGAAACGGCTGCATCCGAACATTATTTACAAGCCGCATTATGGATGGAAAAAGCCTTTGAAGTGAGCACATGGCCCTTACAAAATAATATTGTTTACCTCAACGAAAAACTTAAGCTGCTCAAAAAAGCTAACACAGACGCCAAAAGTATCGAGGCATTAACCAAGCGAATTGAGCAGTTAAAAAGGCAGGCTAATAATTCACAATAAAACCTGTTTGGTGACAGCATTAATAAAAAATGGGACCTAAACCGTTGCTTAGAATCCCATTTACTAACCTAACCCAAATCTATGAAAAAAATCTATGAAACTATCTTCAAGATGCATGCCAAAAACCACCAATTAATGTTAGCAAATCATAAATAGTACTAATAAATTTATATAGTTATATTTTTCGATGCATCTACTATATAAAAAACCCGTTACCAGAACTTTTGTTCACAGTAACGGGCTATATTTTTGCTTTAAGTTCCTACTTAGTAAGCTCTTCCGGCATTTCCTTCAACAAAATTGATAAAGGAGGTGTTTACCACTTTATTACCTCCCGGTGTGGGATAATCACCGGTAAAATACCAGTCGCCATTGTCATCCGGACAAGCGATGTGTAAATTCTCCACCGACTGATATACCAGCTCTACATCGGCTTCAATATCCTCTGGTCGCAACATTTCAGCAATCTTGGCCGAAACCTGCTCTGCTGTAAACGGACGATAGATATCCTTCACATGATTAACAATTTCTTCTTTAGGCAAGAACTGCTGCTCTTTACACTTCTTATAGACTTCATCAATAATGTGAGTTTGTCCCGACTCATTCAGCAATTCGACAGCAGCAGCAAAGGCACAGAAATCTTTCAATCGGGCCATATCAATACCGTAGCAATCCGGATAACGAATCTGCGGCGCTGAGGACACAACAATGATTTTCTTAGGATGCAAACGATCCAGGATGCGTAAAATACTTTTCTTAAGAGTGGTTCCACGAACAATGGAATCATCAATAATCACCAGCGTGTCCACCCCATTCTTTACAATGCCATAGGTCACATCGTACACGTGCGCAACCATGTCATCACGGCTATCGTCATCCGCAATAAAGGTGCGCATTTTAACATCCTTAACAGCTATTTTTTCAACGCGCGGTTCAAGACTTAGAATCTTATCCAGCTTAACCGGGTCAATGTCGGATCCCATTTCGAGAATCTGCGATTTTTTCACCTGATCCATCTCGCGTCGAATGCCTTCCATCATGCCATAAAAAGCTGTTTCTGCCGTGTTGGGAATGTAAGAGAAAACGGTGTTCTCAATGTCGTAGTTCACCTTTTCCAAGATCGTTTTTGCCAACAAACGCCCAAGCTCTTTACGTTCTTCATAAATCTTGCGGTCACTACCTCGCGAAAAGTAAATCCGCTCAAACGAACAAGAACGACGTGTTTGAGGCACTCTTACAAGCTCTTCGGTAATTTTCCCGTTTTTCTTGATTATAAGGGCGTGACCGGGCTTTAGCTCCTTCACATCGTTGGCCCGTACATTCATGGCCGTTTGAATCACCGGGCGCTCTGAAGCCACTACCACCACTTCATCGTCGGCATAATAACAGGCCGGACGAATACCCCACGGGTCGCGGGTTACAAAGGCATCACCATGCCCAACCACTCCGGCAATGGCATAACCACCATCCCATCGACGGCTCGAACGCTCCAATATTTCGCGTATATTCAACTCCTCTTCAATGCACTCCGAAATCTCTTGGTTCGATTTTCCCTCATTCTTATACTTCCGGAACAACAACTGATTTTCTTCATCCAGAAAATGACCTACATTTTCTAACACAGTTACCGTATCGGTATAATCTTTCGGGTGCTGTCCCAGCTCGGTTAACGACTGGAAAATTTCATCCACATTGGTCAGGTTAAAGTTCCCTGCCAGCGTCAGATTGCGGGAGCGCCAGTTATTTTCGCGCAACACAGGGTGCACATAATCGATGCTGTGATTTCCAAAGGTTCCATATCGAAGGTGACCAAGGTAAAGTTCACCGGCAAAAGGCAGATGCGCTTTAGCATAGCTTGGATCATTAAGCAATTCAGGGTCTTTCTCCTGCTGCTTTATAAATGGTTCGTTTATTTTTTCAAATACATCCTTAATTGGGTTGGCTTTATTTGAACGGTGGCGCGAAAAGTATTTCTGACCCGCCGGCTGATCAATTTTCAGATTTACAGCACCAGCACCATCCTGTCCGCGGTTATGCTGTTTCTCCATCAAAAGGTATAACTTATTCAGGCCATACCTCCAGGTCCCATACTTCTCCTGATAATACTCAAGTGGTTTTAGCAAGCGGATAAGAACAATCCCACACTCGTGCTTAATTTGGTCACTCATGATTTTTCCCTCTAAAAAATAAAGCGCAAATTTATTTCTATTTTTTTAATCGTCAATGCGACTTTTCAAAAAGAAAAAGCCGGAAAAATTCCGGCTTTGCTTATATAGTTGTTACTAAAATTTATTCATCTTAACGCTTCCATCCTTCACAATGTAACAGTTTGGAAACAGATCACGCAAATCATTCAGCAGCGGCAGTGCCTCGTGTTTATGGCGATAATTACCCACGCGCACTCTCCAAAACGGAGATGTAAAGGACACGTCAACATCGCATTCCGGAAACTTATTTAAAAACTTACTTTTAACCTGCAAAGCGTTTCGTTTCCCCGTTGGCCCCGAACCAGAAAATAGCTGAATGCGGTAACCATCTACACCGTCCATTCGTTGATTAACCTCCACCTGTATATTAACCAGCTCCTCTATCCCATCTTCGTCATAAATGGTTATCACACCTTCTCCGGCAACACGTTCCTGCAGACTCTCGGCCAAAGAATTAGTCGTTTGTGCCTTACCAATAAACGAACACAATAGCAGTAAAATTACAATAAGGTTCTTCATGCTTTTAAATCTTCTTGCCCGGCAAAGATAATCATTAGATTAATCTTTTGTAGGAATTACCAACACTGGTTTTAAAGATTTATTGATTAAATCGTTTGTAAAAGCCTGAAAAAGTCTCACTAAAGGATATTTAGTATGATGAACATGTGTAGTTATCATGTCAATACCATGCTGATCAGCATAATCCATCAATAGCAGGGCAGCATCCTTTCCGGTAAGCTGAGCCGGCACTACCTCCACCCGTGCTTTTTCAACAATAAAATTTTTAACCTGCTTAATAAAAGCACTCATCTGAGCATTCATCCATTCCAGGTCCGAAGATTTTAAGCCAACAATGTGCACTTTAGCATCAAAAAGTCGGGCTACGCCAGCTATTGCCGGCACCTTCTTCCGACTCGCAATACTATAATCTATGGGCAAAGCAATACTTTTTATTGTGTGATGAAGTTGCATCCGCTTGTTAACAACCACTACCGGGCATGGCACATTCGCCACCAGGCGATAGGCCGGACTGCCTAACCATCTGGAACTACTGGAAACATCGGCATGTGAGCCCAAAACAATAAGTGTTGAATCACCATACTTAGCCTGATTAGCAATCTCTTTCACAACACTTCCTTCTCTAATCACATAGTCAAAAACGCCACACTGAACAGCATACTTACCAATGAATTTTTGATGCAACTCCCTGGCCCAGCCAAGCACATCCTGATGAAGGGCAGCATTAGCCGGGTCGTTTGTGAAAAAAGGAATGATAACAGAATCGGTTTTTACATGAATAACACGCACATTGGCTTTTAAATAATTGGCTAAATTAATTGCATAATCGAGGGCAATTAAAGACTCTTCCGAAAAATCAACGGGTACAAGTACTTCTTTCATAGGTGTGGATTTAAGTTTTCTGTTCTGATAAAGGTAATAAAATACACTTTAAAAGCCTACTAATGAGTCAAATCGAATAGTTTCCATTATTTGGAAAATACTTAACTCCCGCTAGCACAATTCAGAATAAATATACTTGCCATTAAATAGATAAGCATTAAATTTGCAGCTCTTAAAAAAATGACAATCAATAAGAAAATATAATCCCGTTCAAAATGATGGAGTTTAGTGGTGTTAAGCCTTTGATAAGCAAAAGCGGAAAAAAACTATTTATTGAAACCTACGGATGCCAAATGAATGTTGCTGACAGTGAAGTGGTGGCATCAGTAATGGAAATGGATGGCTATGGGGTAAGTTATGATATTAACGATGCGGATGCCATCTTTATCAACACCTGCTCAATACGCGACAATGCTGAGCAGCGCGTAATGGGGCGACTTAAGCAGCTTACAGCCATGCGCAAACAAAAGCCTGGCTTAATAATTGGCATCATTGGCTGTATGGCCGAGCGGGTAAAAGAATCATTGTTTGAGCAGGGGGCCAATATTGTGGTAGGGCCCGATGCCTATATGGATTTGCCAAACCTGATAGGCATGGCCGAACGAGGCGATAAAGCAATTAATGTGGAACTTTCATCCAGTGAAACATACGCCGAGGTGATACCATCGCGCTTGAGCAAGAACAAAATCTCTGGTTTTGTATCGATTATGCGAGGCTGTAACAACTTCTGCTCCTATTGCATTGTGCCTTATACCCGAGGACGAGAAAGAAGCAGACAACCCGAAAGCATTAAAAAGGAAATACAGGATTTGGCCGACAAAGGGTTTAAAGAAGTAACCTTACTGGGACAAAATGTGAATTCATACAACTACGAGGCAGCGGGTTGTAACCCCATGGATTTTTCCGAACTATTAAATTATGTAGCTGGTAATTTCCCGCAGATGCGTATCCGCTTTACCACTTCACACCCTAAAGACATGAGCGACGAAACCCTGCGGGTAATGGCTAAACACGCGAATATCTGTAAGTTCATTCACCTGCCTTTACAATCGGGTAGTTCGCGCATTCTAAAATTAATGAACCGCAAGTACGACCGCGAATGGTATATGGATCGTATTAATGCCATCCGCCAAATTCTTCCGGGCTGCGGCTTATCAACCGATGTGTTCTGCGGCTTTCACAGCGAGACAGAAGAAGACCACCAACAAACGCTTAGTTTAATGAAATGGGCGGGGTACGATTCGGCTTTTATGTTTAAGTATTCGGAGCGTCCGGGCACCTATGCTGCACAACACCTGGAAGACAACGTACCGGAAGAGGTAAAAGGACGTCGTTTACAGGAAATTATTGAACTGCAGAATCAACTTTCGTTTGACAGTAATCAAAAGGATATTGGACAAACTTATGAAGTATTGGTTGAAGGCACCTCCAAAAAATCGAAGGATGAACTATATGGACGTACTTCACAAAACAAAGTGGTTGTATTCCCTAAAAGGGACTATAAAACAGGCGATTTTGTACAGGTAGTTATTAAAGAAGCAACACAGGCAACACTGAAGGGTGAAGCTTTGTAACATTAAGTTACAGCACTGACAATAAAGCATTTTATCATCTTACACATCAGGCAATGAACGAAAAAGTTAAAGAATTTCGCGAATACAGAGCAGCCATGAATGAAAAAATTTTAGCTGCCGATAACAAGGTTATGAAACGCATCTTCAATTTGGATACCAATACCTATATGGAAGGTGCCCTGTCAACCAAAGTTAAGGAAATGCTGGGCTTGGTAAGCTCCATGGTTTTGCGCTGTGACGACTGCATAAAGTACCATTTAGAAAAATGCTACGAACAAGGCGTTAGCACAGAAGAAATGATGGAAATATTTGCCGTAGCTAATTTAGTGGGCGGAACAATTGTTATTCCGCACACACGAAGAGCTATCGAATATTGGGAAATTATAAACCAGGAGGCCTGAGCCTCCTGGAATCCTTAACTAATTAAACCAATAATAGGTCATTAGAAAAGGGCTTTGGACGGTCACAAAAAAAGAAATAGGTATCCAGGTGATGCTTTTTCATCGATTTAAGCACCTCCTCCTTCACGTTAAACAGGCTCAACTGACTTTGATTCATTTTCGACAAACGCTGGCCTGCCATTAAAGTACTCAACCCCTCTGCATCAACATACTCAACCTTTTCTAAATCAACAAATAAATTAGTAAAAGGTCGCTTCAATATGTCCATCATTTGACGCTTAAAAGCTTCAGACGTATTAAGGTCCAAATTCTCTTTGCGCTCAAAGGACATTAACGTGGTATTCTTAAAAACTTTAACTCGTATCATAACGTGGGCGTTTGACACCTTCAATAACAACCCGCATGCCACATATTACATAGTGTTATATGTCAGCACTTTAAATATTTAATACCGCTCACATTATCCAATTATTGAATTATATTCCATATTTTGGATATCGTCCAATATTAAAACAATAATAAGCCGAGTTAGAACCTAATTAATTTCGTAAACACGAATGTTTGCCTTAATTTTGCCACAAACATTATTACACAGAAATGGGAAACAATTTAAATTTTGACTCTATTCGTCCTTACAATGATGATGAGATTCATGAAGTGTTTGAGCGACTAGTTAATGAAGTCAATTTTTTAGGATTAATCAATTTTCTATATCCTAATTTCTCCACTAAGGATTTTTTAAAAAAGCTACTGAGTATTCAATCCATAAAAGAATTTCAGACAGAGGTTATTTACCCTTACGTCAAAGAAGTTCTGAGAACCACAACAAAAGGCATCACGCATTCTGGCATTGAAAAACTGGATCCTAACAGTCATTACCTGTTTATATCCAATCACCGGGACATTGTGCTGGACTCAGCTATTTTAAACATCCTGTTGGTTGAAAACAATTTTAACACCACAGAGATAGCCATTGGCGATAATCTGTTAATTTATCCCTGGATTACGGACCTGGTAAAACTGAACAAATCATTCATTGTTCAGCGCAACCTGCCGGTAAGACAGATGATGGAAAGCACACGCCGACTTTCGTCCTACATCAGGCAAACACTGACAGAGCGTAATCAGAGCATTTGGATAGCTCAGCGCGAAGGCCGTTCTAAAGACGGCGATGATCGTACACAGGTGAGCCTGCTAAAAATGCTGAACATTAGCGGAAAAGGAGATTTTACCAGCAACTTTGAAGAAATTAACATCGTTCCGCTGTCCATATCCTACGAGTACGACCCATGCGATTACCTCAAAGCCTTAGAGTTTCAGATGAAGCGCGACAACCCGGATTATAAAAAAACCCAGGATGACGACCTTAAGCACATGGGAGCAGGTTTAAGAGGTCGAAAAGGACGCGTTCACTTTGGTTTTGGCACACCTATTAAAACCGAATTGAAAGACCTGGCTACCTTAAGTAAAAACGACCAGCTACAAGGACTGGCGGAGCTTATTGATAACCAAATTCATAGCAACTACAAGTTCTATCCCGGCAATTTTATTGCCGACGATCTGTTTACCAATCATCAGCGCCACACAGATAAATACAGCGACGAGGACAAAAGCACCTTCCTGGCGTATCTGGATGAACACATTTCACGCGTTGACGGTGATAAAGACTTTTTATTTAAGGCACTTCTTGAGATGTATGCCAATCCGGTAAAAAACTTTTACACCTGCGAGGATAAATAAGAACGAATTAAGCATATATAACAACGCCTGTAATCAAAACGACTACAGGCGTTGTTTGTAAAATCACTTGGCAATTACGCCTCTCATTTTGAAACACCAACTACAACTAAACAATGGATAATGGCAAGGCCAACAGCTAAATTACCCATATAATCTATTACCTTTGTGGCTTGGTTAAAAAAGGCTTATGATTAATTATCTTTCGGTTGAAAACCTAACACAACACTGGGGCGACATTCGCCTGTTCGACAGCATTTCCTTTGGCCTAAACGAAGGTCAAAAAGTGGCACTAATAGCCCGTAACGGTGCAGGAAAAACCACCTTATTGAATATACTTGGAGGCAAAATCCCGGCCAACGAAGGAAACATTACCTTACGATCGGGCATCACCATGGGCTACTTATCGCAAGACCCATACCTCAACAGAAACCACACCGTTATTGAAGAGGTATTTAATACAGATAGCGAAACGGTGCAAACCATTAAAAAATACGAACAGGCCATTGAAAGTAACGACCAGGAAGCATTAGGGGCACTAATTGAGAAAATGGACCTCCTACAAGCCTGGGACTACGAGCAGCGCATCAAACAAATTCTATCACAACTTAAAATCACCCGCTTCCACCAGCCTGTTTCTGAACTTTCAGGCGGGCAACAGAAACGCGTGGCGTTGGCAAGCATTCTTATTAGCGAGCCCGACCTGTTGATACTGGATGAGCCCACCAACCATTTAGATTTGGAAATGGTAGACTGGCTGGAACAATACCTTTCCAAGTCAAAAGCAACGCTGTTAATGGTGACTCACGATCGCTACTTTCTCGATCGGGTGTGCAACGAAATTATTGAACTGGCCGACGAAACCATCTACCGCTATTTAGGCAACTACTCCTATTTTCTGAAAAAACGACAGGAACGATTGGCCAATAAAAAAGCCGAAATAGAAAAAGCACGCAACCTGTTAAAAACCGAACAGGAATGGATGAACCGGATGCCACAGGCCAGAGCGACCAAAGCCAAGTACCGTATCGATGCCTTCTACGACCTTAAAGATAAAGCACACCAAAATGTTAATGAACAAAACCTGGAGCTGGGCATTGCACAGTCGCGCCTCGGAAAAAAAGTCATTAACCTGCATGGCATATCTAAAAGCTTTGATGATGTACAACTGATTAAGGATTTCTCTTACAAATTTGCCCCTTTCGAAAAGGTAGGCATCGTAGGTAAAAACGGAACTGGCAAGTCGACATTTCTCAACATCCTAACCGGCAGCCTGCAGCCCGACACAGGAGAAGTGGAAAAAGGTGAAACAGTAGTATTTGGTTACTACCGCCAGGAAGGCATCAAAATTGACGACAATAAAAAAGTAATTGAAGTAATCAGCGATATTGCTGAAGACATCTCATTGGGAGAAGGAAAGCGGATGTCGGCCGCCCAGTTTTTGCGCTACTTCCTCTTTCCAAACGAAATGCATTACGTACAGGTTAGTAAACTCAGCGGTGGAGAAAAGAAACGCCTGCTGCTCATGACGGTTCTTATCAAAAACCCGAATTTCCTGATTCTTGATGAGCCAACCAACGACCTGGATATTTTCACTTTAAATGTTCTGGAGGATTATCTGTCCAACTTTAAAGGGTGCGTGATGGTTGTATCACACGACCGTTATTTTCTTGATAAAGTAACCGATCACCTATTCGTTTTTGAAGGCAATACGGTTATTAAAGACTTTGTGGGAAGCTATAGCGATTATACTCAGCAGAAAAAAACTGAAGAACGCCAGATCACCAAAGCCGAAAAGAAAAACAAACCTCAAGAAAAGCCAAAGCCAACAACCAAAGCTAAAAAGTTAAGCTATAAGGAAAAGCGCGAACTGGAACAAACAGAAAAAGAAATAGACCAGCTTGAACAGCAAAAGGAGCTGCTGCAAAACGAACTGAATTCGGGTACATTAGACGCCGATGTGCTTGTAAAAAAGTCGCAGGAACTTTCGGAAATAATGAGTGCACTGGATGAAAAAGAGTTAAGATGGCTGGAATTAAAGGAAATAGAAGACCTATAAATCACTTAAAAACTAACGAGTAACAATCATATTCGAGAAGCATTGCTTCCTATGCTCACAAGAAGTTTAAACATAGCAATCACATTCCTTTGGATTTGCACGGCCACACTGGCGGCTAACAGCAATGAAACCATTAGGGTAGGCGTACACTATAACCCGCCCTTATGCAGCATTGACTCCAGTGGCCTGGCAAAAGGCATTTTTATTGACATCATTAACCAGGTAGCAGAAATAAACAACTGGCACGTTGAATACATCCCAACAACCATAGCTACTGGTTTTGATGCCCTGCATTATGGTAAAATCGATTTACTAACTACTGTTGCCAAAACCGAGGAACGAGAGCAGCTTGTATTGTTTAACGAGGAAACCATTTATACGAATTGGGGGGTCATCTACTGCAACAGTAACACGGTGATTAATAACATTACCGACCTCGGCGGCAAAACAATTGCGCTTGAAAAGGGCGACACCCATGCAAGGGCACTTCTGAAATTACTGGAGGATTTTAACGTTGAAGTAAGTGTTATTTGGTGCGAAAACCTAGACCAGGTATTTCAAAAGATTGGCAATAAAGAAGCCGATGCCGGAGCTGTTAATAAGCTATATGGCTATCTGCAAAATATCAACCAAAAACTAAAGGCCACCTCTATTTACTTTAACCCGGTTAATGTGCACATTGCCGGAGGACCACTGACGAGCGAAATATTAAACAAAATCGATTTAACCCTGCTCAAACTTAAAAGCGAACAGCCCGATTACTACTCACATACTATCAACCACTGGGTAACACAAGATCTAAAACACAATCATAAATGGCTGAAGCCAGTTATTTACGGGCTAATCGGGTTAACCATTTTACTACTCATCATACTGATATTTCAAATCAGAACGGTTAAAAATAAAACAGTTCGACTTAAAGAAGCCCGAAAGCTTGGTGCGCAAAGAGCAAAAACAATCAAACAGCTTGAAGATGAGAAAGCATTAATTCTCAACAGCCTGGACGAACAGGTGGTATTTATTGATAACGACTATAATATTGTATGGGCCAATCACGCTTTCAAGCAATCAACAGGGGTTCCATTTGAAAAAGTCATTGGCAAAAAATGCCATGAAACATATTTCAATCGTGCTACGCCTTGCGATTTCTGTCAGTACGAAACATGCCTCAAAACCAATCGCACTGAGGTAAGAGAGCACATCAGTCAATACTCAGGCAACACATACGTCCATAAAACCCATCCGGTATTCGATAGCGAGAATCGCCCCATTGGGTTTGTCGAAATACTGTCGGACGTTACCGAAAAGAAAAAGTATGAAGAAGAGCTAATTGCCGCAAAAGAGAAAGCTGAGCAATCAGACCTTTTAAAATCAGCTTTCTTAGCCAATATGTCGCACGAAATCAGGACGCCAATGAATGCAATAATTGGATTTTCGGAACTCCTGGAAGATGACTCCCTCACGCACGAAGAGAAAAAAAGGTACCTCAGCATTATTCAATCCAACGGCGACCAATTATTAAAACTTATTTCCGATATTCTGACGTTTTCACAAATCGAATCAGGACACCTTTCGTTGCAATACTCGCAAATTAATGTATTAGACTTTCTGAATGCCGCACTCCAACAGTTTGAGAGTGAAATCATCAAGAGCAAAAAAGCAATCACTATTAAGCTTGATGCACGCATTAATAAGCACTTAGAGATTGAAACTGATACAGTAAGGTTTAAGCAAATTGTTTTTAACCTGATAACAAATGCAATTAAATTTACCGAACAAGGTAGTATTACCATTGGCGCCTTTGCCAACGAGTGCCAACTAACTGTTTTTGTGAAAGATACCGGCATTGGCATTCCTGAAGAGAAGCATGAGGATATCTTTAAACGCTTCTCGCAGGTTGATAATGTGCAGCTCAGAAAAATGCCCGGCTCCGGGTTAGGCCTCACAATTGCCAATGATCTCATTAAACAGTTAGGCGGCTCAATACACTTGAAATCTAAACCTGGAAAAGGCAGTATCTTTTACCTTAAACACCCTTTAACCAGATATAAACTGGCAAAAAATGAAGCTATTTCCAATGCCCATCCTCTTGAGGTTTCGCGCTAAAAAATACAATATAAGAACCTCCTTAAAACTTAGCACCTGAATAATACTTACAACCTATAAGCCTAAACTTCATAATTCCTACAAATTATTTTTTTATCATTTTATTTACTCACAATTTTGCATTTGCAAATATATTCATACATTTGCAGCATAGAACAGACAAAGCAATGATGGCTCACATTTTCTTTTATAACTATTATTATTTCTTTTTTAGCAGTAGCAAAAGAGGTGGGCTTTCTATGACATAAACAATACGAAACTAAATTATATAAACCCGCCTCTATAAGGCGGGTTTTTTTATATCCATAACTAGTGAACATGAATCGAACAATCAAAAAAATAGCCATACAGGGATGGCCAGGAGCTAATCATGAAATAGCTGCCAGAGCCTACTTTGAAGAAGATACACTTGAGATGATTCCCTGCCTTACCTTTCCCGATTTGTTTGAAACCCTAAAGAATGACAGGGACTGCTATGGCATTATCGCCATTGAAAATACACTAGTAGGTGGTTTATTATCGAACTACACAATGCTTAAAGACAGTGACCTCACCATTATTGGCGAGTACAAGCTCCGCATAAAGCATCAACTGTTGGCCTTGCATGGACAATCCATTAGTGATATCAAAGAAGTTTATTCACACCCAATGGCCATAGCCCAGTGTGAGGCATTTTTCAGAGAGTACCCTCATATCAAGCTCATTGAATCGGAAGACACTGCTTTGAGTGCCAAGCGCATTGCTGATGAACAGTTGACGGGCATAGGAGCCATTGCTTCGGAGCTGGCCGCTGAGATGTACAATCTTGAAACTTTGGCTAAGAACATTGAAACCAATAAAAAGAATTACACACGCTTTCTGGTTGTTTCCGACCGTGGTAAAACAGAAACGGATGCCTTACTGGAGCAAAATAAAATCAACAAATCATCCATAGTATTTTCTCTGCCACATGAGGAAGGCAGCCTGTCGAAAGTGCTAACTATACTGGCCTTTTACAACATTAACCTCACTAAAATACAGTCTCTTCCAATTGTTGGACAAGAATGGGAATACCTGTTTTACGTTGATTTAACATTTTCAGACTATAAACGCTATTTACAATCGCTCGATGCGATCCGACCTTTAACCCGTAAACTGAAATCACTGGGTGAATACGCCATTGGAAAGCAATCGTACCCCGTAAACAACGGACACATTGAAACCGCAAATTCAAATTAAGCAGATGCAAAAAAATATTGATATACAACCCGCCAATAGAATAGGCACCGTTGAAGAATACTACTTCTCCATCAAATTAAAGGAGCTGGAGCAACTTCGAAAAGCTGGCAAACCAATCATTAATTTGGGCATAGGAAACCCAGATTTACCGCCTGCACCGGAAGTATTGCAAGAGCTGAACAAGCAAAGCTCTGAAGATAACACGCATGGCTACCAAAGCTATGTAGGTATCCCCGAACTCAGGGAAGCGATGAGTAATTGGTACAACAAGCATTATGGAGTAGCTATTGACTCCAACCGTGAAGTACTGCCACTCATGGGCTCGAAAGAAGGTATTATGCACATCACGCTGGCTTTTGTCAATCCGGGCGATAGCGTATTGGTGCCCAATCCGGGCTACCCAACCTATGCCTCTGCCAGCAAAATTGCCGAGGCCAACTTAATCTATTACGATCTGGATGAAAACAACCAGTGGCTTCCTAACCTGGAAAAACTCGAAACAATGGATTTAAGCCAGGTAAAACTGATGTGGCTTAACTATCCCAACATGCCAACAGGTGCGAATGCCAGTTCGGAATTCTTTAAAAAAGTGATTGCTTTTGGCAAAAAGCACAACATTGTAATCATTAATGATAATCCGTACAGCTTTATTCTGAATGATGCTCCACAAAGCATTATGCAGGTAGAAGGAGCCAAGGATATTGCCATTGAACTTAACTCCCTGAGTAAGTCGCACAACATGGCTGGCTGGCGAATTGGCATGGCCGTATCCAATCCTGAGTTCATTCAATACATTCTGCGCATTAAAAGCAATATGGATTCGGGCATGTTCAAACCCCTGCAACTAGCTGCTGCCAAGGCCCTGGCGTTGGATGACACCTGGTATACCAAGGTGAATAACGAATATAAAAAACGACGGGTATTAGTCCATGAAATAATGGATTTGCTGGCCTGCCAATACGATCTGGAACAAACAGGTATGTTTATTTGGGCACGCATACCTGATAAATATAAGGATAGCGGCGAATTAGCAGATGAAATCCTATATGGTTGTGATGTATTTATCACCCCTGGATTTATTTTCGGTAACAAAGGACAACGCTATATCCGCATAAGTTTATGCACCAATGAAACCACTTTACAAGAAGCAAAACAACGTATAAAAGCATTAAAAAATTAACAATCATGGAACAACATAAATTAGATTTACAACCATTGGCATTGCCAGGCTTAGAGTTAAAACGTCCGATAATTATTGCCGGACCCTGTAGTGCCGAAACAGAAGAGCAAACCCTTGAAACAGCGCGTCAGCTGGCAGCACAAGGCGTTAAAATATTCAGAGCCGGAATATGGAAACCAAGAACACGTCCTGGCGCTTTTGAAGGCGTTGGAACAGTTGGATTACCATGGTTGAAAAAGGTTAAAGAAGAAACCGGCATGTTTGTGAGCGTAGAGGTTGCTAACGCACACCATGTTTACGAAGCACTGAAATTTGGGGTAGATATGCTTTGGATTGGCGCCCGCACAACCGCTAACCCTTTTGCCGTTCAGGAAGTAGCCGATGCCCTTACCGGGGTAGATAAGCCTGTGTTAATAAAAAACCCTGTTAATCCGGATTTAGAATTATGGATTGGCGCCATTGAGCGGGTTAACCGGGCCGGTGTAAAAATGATTGGTGCTATTCACCGCGGTTTCAGCACCTATGATAAGAGCAAATACCGCAATAATCCGGAGTGGCAAATTCCGATTGAGCTGCGCCGTCGTATCCCTGAACTTCCCATCATCACCGACCCTAGCCATATTAGCGGTAAAAGTGAGATGATTGCAGAAATTTCGCAGGAAGCCATGGACCTTAACTTTAATGGTTTAATCATCGAATCGCACATGTGTCCTGAAAAGGCGTGGAGTGATGCCAGCCAGCAAGTTACGCCACAACAACTGGGCGAAATCAAGCAAAATCTAATTGTTCGTCGTTCGGCTATTGGTGATACTCCGCGTATTACACTTGATGAGCTGCGCCAAAAAATTGATTTAATAGACAAACAATTGCTTGAAACCTTGAAGTCGCGAATGAAAATTTCCGAGGCCATTGGTAAGTACAAGTACGAGAACAACATCACCATTCTTCAAACACGCCGCTACGACGAGGTAATGAACAACCGCAGAGTGCAGGCCGAAGAAGTGGGCTTAAATCCTGATTTTGTAGTGAAAGTTTATGAGCATATCCACGAAGAATCGATTAACCGACAGAACCAGATAATGAATAAAGCATTAGCTAAAAAATAAAAATAAATAAAGACATAGGGTTCAGGATTCACGGCTGATTTTATTCACTCGAAAGATCTTGAATCTTATGTCTTGATACTTGATACTAGCAACCATGAAAATTTGTATCCTCGGAGCCGGAAAGATGGGCACCTGGCTGACCGATGCCTTGTGCCTTCAACACGAAGTAGCGATCTTTGATAAGGACATCAAGCGTCTCCGTTATATTTTTAATACACAACGCCTCACTCAACTGGATGAAATCAGAGCGTTTGAACCAGAGCTACTGATTAATGCTGTGAGCCTTAAATACACACTGGCCTCGTTTGAAGAGGTATTGCCATATTTGCCAAAAGACTGCATTATATCTGATATTGCCTCGGTTAAAACCGGCCTGCAGAGCTTCTACGAGAACAGTGGCATGCGGTATGTTTCAACGCACCCGATGTTTGGACCTACGTTTGCCAACCTGAAAGATTTAAGCATGCACCATGCAATCATTATTTCGCAGAGTGATCATTTGGGGAAAGCGTTTTTCAAAGATTTTTATGCCTCGCTAAAACTCAACATCCACGAATACAGCTTCGATGCTCACGATGAAACCATCGCCTATTCATTATCCATTCCCTTCTCCTCCTCGCTGGTTTTTGCTGCCTGCATGAAGCATCAGAAAGCTCCGGGAACCACCTTTACCAAACACATGCAAATTGCCAAAGGACTGTTGTCTGAGGAAGACCACCTATTAACAGAGATTTTATTCAACCCGTTCACTTATAAGCAGGTTGAAAACATCCGCTTTCAACTAAAACATCTGCTGGAACTAATTGATAAAAAAGATTCTGAAGGCATGCACACATTTTTAAATGCCGTTCGAAAAAACATTGAAGAATAAATGATTTTGCTATCAGCTACTGGCAATAGCTGATAGCTTCTAAGTTCCCTCCCATCCACCCGCTTCACTCTGCCCTTCAACTAAAGTATTATTACTATTTTCGCGGCAGGAACAGATATGATGATAAGAAAAAGGGTACTATTAGGGATGAGCGGAGGCATGGACAGCTCCATGTCGGCAGTGTTATTACAGCAACAAGGCTACGAAGTGATAGGTGCTACTTTATTGACGCACACAGAGGCCTCTGACCCTGCTATTAAAGCGGCACAGCAACTGGCTAAAGAGCGTAACATTGAGCACCACCTTATTGACTGTCGGCCAGAGTTTAAAGAGACAGTAATACAGTACTTTGCTGATGAATACCTTAAAGGCCGCACGCCCAACCCTTGTGTTAAATGCAATGAAACCATTAAATGGAAGCTCTTGCTCGAGCACGCTGACAAACTACAGTGCGAATACATTGCTACGGGCCACTACGTGCAAAAAGCCTTTATCAACAACAGATACTACATCCAAAAGGGCCTCGACCCTGCGAAAGATCAATCCTATTTTCTATGGAACCTGAATCAGGCAACTATAGCCCGCGCCCTGTTTCCACTGGGCCAGTTGCACAAGCACGAGGTGAGACAACTGGCTCATGAGCTTGGTTATGTCGCCATTGCTGAAAAAAAAGAAAGTATGGGCGTATGTTTTCTGGCCGGCACAGATTACCGGCAATACCTGTCAGATTTACTTGGCCAAACACATCCTTCCCTTGCTCCGGGACAGGTGGTTGATGAGAATGGGCAGGTGCTGGGGCAGCACGATGGTTACCCGTTCTATACCCTCGGGCAGCGACGTGGTATTGAAGGCGTAGCAAAAGGTAAATGCGTAATAGCAATAGACGCTTCAACCAAGAGCTTAATTGCTGGCAATAAGGACCAATTATACACGCAGCAAGTAGCTTTGAATGATTTTCAATTAACAGATGCAACCGAACAGTGGCAAAACAAACAGCTCTTTATACGCATTAGGGGCTTAGATAGTGTGCCCGGCTATGCAGGAACCATTCAGCTGAAAAATAGCCAGCTAATAATAAATTTTGCCGAACCAGTGTGGGCCATAACACCAGGACAGTCCATCGTTATCTACACCAATGATGTAGTTATAGGTGGCGGCATAGGGTAACCCGGCAAAAGGCGGCCAAACCAGATTAATAATTATCTTAGCACACGAAAAATGCAAGGGATGAAATCATACTTTATTATACTATTTACAGCACTTCAACTATTATCACTACCAGCCTTTGGTCAGGCCTTAAAAGTGGGCGACAAAGCCCCTAATATTACCCAACAATCTATAAACGGTGAGGCCTTCTCCCTTTCGGAACTTGAAGGGTATATTATTTTGGTTGATTTTTGGGCCAGCTGGTGTGCCCCTTGCCGAAAAGAAAACCCGGTGCTGGTGGAAGCCTATCATAAATATAATGATGCCGTATTTCCCGATGCAAAAGGCTTTGCTATCCTCAGTGTATCGCTTGATATGAAAGAGGCGGACTGGAAAAAAGCCATTGAAGAAGATAAGCTCGAATGGCCATACCATGTGAGTGACCTGAAAGGCTGGCGCAACCAAGCGGCAAAAACTTATGGCGTGCGTGGTATCCCTTCCAATTTTCTGATCAATGAAAATGGCGAGATTGTAGCTATCAACCTTCGGGGCGAAGAGGTGAATAAACAACTGAGGAAATTACAGCGGAAAGGCTGGTACCGTTTCTGGGAATAATAAAATTTAAGCTAAAAAAACCCGACTGTTTCCAGTCGGGTTTTTATTTTGTTCGATTGACTTATTGACAAATAGCAGCTGCGCGCGCTTCATTAATAAGTTGCTCAGTAATTGCATCCAACTCGAGTTCTATCGTTTTTAACTGAATTGCACTCGAAGATTGACATTTTATTGCTAAGTCTCCGGCTGAACTATATTTATCACCGCCATAAAGGAAATAGCATGAGCCCTCGTCATCACAACAAGCTGTAATATCAGCAGCAGAACAAGTACCTATATCTTGATCATTTTTATTGCATGACTCCTCTGGATCGTCACTGCCGCAACTAGACAATGTTAATGTAGCCATTCCCAATAGCGCGAATGCAAATAATTTCACTACCTTTTTCATTTCAACACTTTTAAAGTTTGTTTATTTTTTTCTTTAAATAGTTATAATCCTTAAAGCCGGATATAACATCACTCCCCAATACAAATGTAGGCGTTCCTTTGGTTTTCAGAACCTGAAACTCATAAATATTTCTTATAATATCACTTCCGTCAGAATCCAAAATACACTCTCCTAGAAACTCATTTTCGACCACGTAATCGTCAATTAGCTGATTAAAATGCTCAGTATACATTATTTGACTATTATGGAGCAAAAGGGCATGTAACTTTTCATAACTACCAAACTTATTGATACAGATAGCTGTTTGGTAGGCTCTTAAAGCCATCGCATCATTCCCTCTGCAAATCAAGCGAAGCACTAACTTTATTTTACCTGTTCTAATAAAATCATCATGCAAACTTGGGTAAACCTCATCGAAAAACTTCTTACAATATGAACAATTATAGTCATAGTATAAAATAATACTTTGTTCTGCCGATTCCTGGCCAAACACAATATCTGAAACCCTAACCTGTTTTATCTCCTCTAATTGTTCATCACTGCTAAATTCAAAATAAGCCCAAACAAGAGCTGATAAAGCTCCCAATAAAAATAAATACAACCACCCATTAATCTTCCTATATCTACTCATGAGCAAATTTATTAATCATTAACACCTGTTTCATACTGCACAATCAGAGGATGAAACTCCAACTGAGCGAACGCTTCTTTTACATAAATAAGACTTTTCATCTTATTACGCATCTGAGAATCTTTGCCTTCCAAGGTGCTCTTTACAGTTTCTCCATTCTTAATCTTATATACCGCATAAAGAGATGTTAGGCCCTTCGTTCCCCCGTCTGTTGTTTGTTTATCTGCTTTGGCTTGCTTTTTCTCAATTCGATCAGTCTTTCCTTTTCTTAAAATTTCTTTCAAATAAAATCGCAGGTGATATTGACAATCCAAATTAAATTCCTGCATTCCAAAAAGGCTGATATCAAATGTATTTGTCCTGATATTCGTCAGTGGGGCATACACAGCTCCTCCAGTCATAAACATTTTGGTATCTACAGTTTTAAATTGCAAATCATCCAAACCATCGATATTATAATCACGACCCATTTCAGCTGTAATTGGATAGTCTTTCAAACGCCCCTCCTCCAGTAATAAATTAGCTTTTAACTTAATTTTGTCCATCACTATTGAATCATCAATAAAAACAATCTGACCCGCAAGACTGTCTGCACTTAGAAATCCACTCAACTGCTCATGACTGATATACACCTCTTCGGTATAGTCCATAAAGTCGTCAAAGTCATATAATAGCTGATTAATATCCAACCCTTTAGTAGTGTTTTTAAAGTTAATCTTCATTTCATCACCTGGCAGCCTCTGTGCTTTAACAGAGCTATTAGTGGTTCCTTTAAACGCATCGATCTTTAGCTGATCAATAATATACAGGCTGTCAGACATATTGTATAGGGCACTTATATTTTCGAACAAGGCGTTTTCGTACCAGAAACTTTTGGCGGTTACTTTTCCTTTCGCCTGAAAGCGGTAGTTGGCCGGCTCAGCACTGACATCCGATTCAGCCTGCTCCGTAGCTCCTTCATTGTCCATAAGCGGTGCAAAGGCCACAAAATCAATATCCCCTAAATTCAAATAGGCGTCTACTTTTACTGTATCTGGCTGGTTCAACCAAAAAGCATGGTAGAAGTTACTAATGCATGTTGAATCGGCATCGAACTCTACGCCTGCCAATGCACCCGAACAATCCTCAAGCCGAATGGTGTCTTGTGCTAAACGAACATGACCTGTAAGTTTATTTACCTGCATTAAGGGCGCATTCATTTCAACAGTAGCATCATCAAAACCTAGTAACAACTCCCCCTTGGTAAAAAGATGTTGCATAAGATGCTCCACCAATGAATCGAGCTGCAGGGAGCCAGCAGAACGAAGCTGTGCACTTACCTTCCCACTCATTTTATTAACCAACGAATCTGGAACGAAAGGGGCAAACTCAGCCAAATCAAGTGCGGCATTGGCATCAATCGAGTAATACGGACTGTTGGGGTTATTGAATTGAAGCTGACCTGACAATCGGCTATTCACAGTCTTCACATCTAATTCTTTACACGTAAAACCAAGAGTTTTAATATGAGATAGTTGACCTGTATAACTGGCTAAAAAGTGTGCATCCGTTAAATTAAACTGATAGTCAGGGAGTCGCACCCTAAGACTATCGGCTTTCAAGGAGTGTTTCTGATAAGCAATTTGCCCGCTCAAACCCTCAACTGCAATACCTGAATTCATTTGCACAGCCACCTCTTGAAGCCCAATGCTTCCCTTGGTATGAGCCAACAAATAATCGGCATACTGCAGATCAATACTGTCTGGTAAAACACCACTCGTCGCCATTTTCAGATTTACCCGACCGCCCAAGTAACTCACTAATGAATCAGGAATAAACATTCCGATATCATCTAACTTGAGCTCTACATTGGACTTTAAACGATAGCTCATCTTATCGAGGTTTGTAACTTGAGCATGTAAAGAGGCTTTACTTCCTCCAGAAACAAAACTGAAGGTATCAACTGTAATACTGGTGGATGCATTATTCATCAATTCACCATTGGTATACGTACCTGAAAAAAAGATGGATTCAATGGCAGGAAAGCGTTCTAATCCAACTTGTCCGGCCTTAAGACGCAGCTGGGCATCAATTTTTGGCAGGGTGCTATCATTAACTTCTCCTTTAAGGGTGGCATTAAAGGATGCCAAACCGCCCAAACGATTTATTTGATAGGCCGTGAGTAAACTATCGGGCAGGTATTTTTTTAGTTCTGAAATATTCAACTCCTGCGATGAAATAGTGAGATCGGTAAATATTGACTGTTGATTCTTTACTTCCCCCCTGGCGGCTAACTGAAGACCATCAGAAACAATATTTAAGCTATGCAGTGATACCAGATCATTAAAATACACAACATCAATATCCACCTCTGTTTCATCCATCAAATGAAGATTTGTTCCCGGGTAGCGACAATTATTTGCTCGTAACGTTCCCTTAAAGGCAGCCTTCGTATTTTGATCATCCATATGGATACTGGATAGCCCTTCATCTATGTACAAACAGGCACTGATCTTATTTTTGTCGTCGGTATAAGTACAAAACAGCTCACTAAGTTCCAAATGCTCAATTGATAGAAATAGCGGAGCATTAGAGCTGTCATTAGCAGCCTCAGGCACTTCAGGACCCGATAAAAAGACATCGAAATTAGTCTTACCACTGCTATCTACCTTGTAAAAAGCATTGCCTCCCTCAACCGCTATTTCGGTAATATTAAATTCTCCATCAAGCAATGGCCACATTTCTACTGAAACAAACACCCGCTCAACCTGTGCCATGGTATCTGCCTGGCTGGATACGTTTACCTCCCGCAGCTCAACCATTGCATCAGGAAATGCTTTGACTAACGAAAAGTCAATGTCATTAACAGAAATGCTTGCATCTATCGAGCTGTTAATCTGCTTCAGAGCTATCTTAGCAATCCTATTCTCAGCCAATTCTGCAATCAGAATAAGAGTGAGTAACAAGGCAAAAAATACCAAAAAGAAATAGGCTAAAGTGTGTTTTAATCGCATCATATCGGAACTACAGCTATACTGTTTTTATCATTTTTAATCAATGAGGAGCAAATTTATGATTTATGTATAAGCCGGCTATCATTTCAATAAAAAACTTATCCTTTTTACACTCTATAGCGAAAATTCGATGCTTTTCGATTGACTCCCTCCCCTGCTTCCCTTAACTTAGCTATATCTCAGGGATGGGATTTCGAATTCAGTTATGGAGCCGAAAGCTGTAGCACCTCGCTATAATAAGGGTACGAGGATCCTGGTGAAAGTTTTGCCAAAAAAGGATAACGAGAGATGTCACGGCTTTTAGCTCTTTTTATTTAAAGCCCCAATCACAAAAGTACAGCGCTCCTCGGCATGTTGGCTAAACAACATATAGCGGCTTGCCATTTTTCCACTTAATCTGCAGCCATTCTTCCCTTATTTTTACTGAAACTTTGCCTATAGCAAGGCGTATAGATGCCAGGTAAATTGTATATTCGTTGTTAAAAGACCATCATCTATGATTAAGCAATACCTTGCAATCATTATTATTGCAATGATTGGGCACTGTTTGTCAGCTCAGTCCATCAGTCATTACGAAGACACCTACTACTCTCCTTTTGAACGTTACGTGTATAAACCTTCAACAAATTTCCATACAGCAGTCCGTCAATACCGCATGGATCAGCTTAATACTTTAGTAAACACTGATTCGGTGTTATACAATGGGTTGAGGATCCCCAATGGAAAACTAAACTTTTGGCAGCGCCTGCTGCATGACGATCTCTTTACCTTGGATAAAGGCGACATTAACATTGTGGTAAATCCTATTTTTGCCTTTGAAGGAGGACGAGAAAACGAAGAAGGTCTCACAACCTGGACCAACACAAGAGGGCTCTTTATTAAAGGAAATATTGGTAAACACCTGCATTTTTACACTGATTTCGTCGAAAACCAGGCAGTAGTTCCTAACTACATCAACCAGTTTGCAAGCCAAACCAATATGATGCCCGGACAAGGTCAGCGGAAAAACTTCGGCAGCAACGGGCACGACTATGCGCAAGCCACCGGCTACATCGCATTTAACTTTGCTAAATACTTTCATCTGCAACTGGGTAATGGCAAGCACTTTATTGGAGATGGACACCGCTCACTGCTACTTTCTGATGGCGCCTTTAGTTACCCCTACGTAAAGCTTACAGCCGATTTTTGGAATATTAAATACATGGTAATGTGGAACAAAATGCTCAACTACGATGCGATAGCTGACCAAACAGACTTTCGCTATCCGGGCAAATATGGCGTTCATCAATACCTGGACTGGAACCTGACTAAACGGCTGAGTATTGGATTATATGCCAATGTTGTATACGCTGAGCAGGATACAACCGGTTATCGTGGCTTCGACATTCACTACCTGAACCCTGTTAATTTTTTCCGACCGGTGGAATACAACCTGGGATCGCCAGATAATGTAACCATGGGATTAAATGCGCGATATATAGCTGCTAAGTGGTTAACCTTCTACGGACAGTTTGTATTAGGCGAATTTAAATTTGATGAAGTATTTAGCGGCAATAAGTGGTGGGCCAACAAACAAGGGTTTCAATTAGGGGCTCGTACTTTTGATTTACTAGGCATTGATAAGCTCGATCTTCAGTTAGAATATAACCAGATAAGGCCCTATACCTATTCGCATTATACCAGTATTTATTCCTATTCGCACCTGAACCAGCCCATGGCACACATCTTAGGTGCCAACTTCAGAGAAGGCCTTGCCATACTAAAATACCGCAAAAACCGCTGGCTATTTAAAACAGAGCTAATGGCCACCATGTATGGCGATGATTATGGCGATGGCATTAGCTGGGGCAAAGATGTTGTAAAGCCGAATACGCAACGACCACTTGATGAAAACGGACGCCCTGTGGACCATGGCTACTCAATAGGTGATGGCCTTAAAACCAATATTTACAATGCCGATTTTAATGTGTCGTTTCTGGTCAACCCGCGCAACATGTTCAACATTGTAGCGGGAGCAAGAGTCAGAACAATGACCAACGACCAGGAAACAATGGATACACAACATGTCTATTTTGGCATACGCACCTCGTTAAAGAGTCTGTACTATAACTTTTAACAGCACAAGAAAAAAACATCGGATTACGCAAATGTCCCTGAGCTAATTTGCAGAAATAAAAATCCCGGAAAAATCCTTTATTCCGCCTACCATAAAACAAATGGGGCACCTTTATCAGATGCCCCATTTTATATTGTACTAAAATAATCGCTACTGCTCTTTTAGCGTAAGTGCAATCTTTAACTCGTCCAACTGCTCTTTAGCTACAGGCGATGGAGAATCAATCATCACATCTCGGCCTGAGTTGTTTTTAGGGAACGCGATTACATCACGTATAGAATCCAGACCAGCAAACATGGCTACCAAACGGTCAAAGCCAAAAGCTACTCCTCCATGTGGAGGCGCTCCGTATTTGAAGGCATTCATCAAAAAGCCAAACTGGTTTTCTGCTTCTTCCTCTGTAAAACCAAGTAACTTAAACATTTTTTGCTGCAGCTCATCGTTGTAAATACGAACCGAACCACCGCCTATCTCCACACCATTGATTACTAAATCATAGGCATTGGCACGAACCTCCCCGGGATTGGTATCTAACTGAGCCAGATCTTCCTCTTTTGGTGAGGTGAACGGGTGGTGCATGGCATAAAACCGCTTTGTATCTTCATCCCACTCCAACAATGGGAAGTCAACAACCCATAATGGCGAGAACTTATTCTTATCGCGCAAACCTAAACGTTCGCCCATCTCCAAACGCAACTCGCAAAGGGCATTTAGTGTTTTATTGCGAACACCGGCCAGTATCAGCACTAAATCACCTTCTTTAGCATTGAATTTTTTACCCAGCTCTTTTAATTCGTCTGCACTGAAAAATTTATCAATAGATGATTTAACGGAGCCATCTGCATTAAACTTAATATAAATCAGGCCACCAGCACCAATTTGTGGTTTCTTCACAAAATCGGTTAGCTGATCCAGCTGTTTGCGTGTATAAGATGCACATCCTTCGGCGCAAATACCACCAACATATTCTGCTTCATTGAACAACTTAAACTCTGAGTTTTTCACTGCCTCAGTAAGCTCAACAAACTTCATCCCGAAGCGGGTATCAGGCTTATCCGACCCGTAATATTTCATGGCATCTGCATAAGCTAAACGCGGAAAGGTGTAGTCAATATCTACATTCTTAATCGTTTTAAACAGATGCTTGGTCATTCCTTCAAATGTATTCAGGATATCTTCCTGCTCAACAAACGACATCTCGCAGTCAATCTGGGTAAATTCAGGCTGACGATCGGCGCGCAAATCTTCATCACGAAAACACTTCACAATCTGGAAATAGCGATCGAAACCACTCACCATCAGCAACTGTTTAAATACCTGCGGCGACTGTGGCAACGCATAAAACTGGCCTTCATTCATGCGCGAGGGGACAATAAAGTCTCTTGCCCCTTCAGGAGTGGACTTTATTAAAACAGGTGTTTCTGTTTCAATGAAATTTTCGGAATTTAAATAATTACGTACCTCAAAACCAATCTTATGGCGCAATATCAAATTCTCACGTACCGGACTACGGCGTAAATCCAGATAGCGATATTTCATACGTAACTCATCACCGCCATCAGTTTCGTCCTCAATGGTAAAAGGCGGTAATTCGGAAGAATTCAGAACCGACAACTGTTCCACCAGAATTTCAATATCACCAGTAGCTATCTTACTGTTTTTATTACTGCGTTCTGCTACCTGTCCTTTGACTTGTATAACAAACTCACGTCCCAATTCTTCTGCTTGCTCGCAGAGATCCTTATGGGTTTGTTCGTTAAAAACCAGCTGAGTAATACCATAACGATCCCGTAAGTCGATAAAAGTCATTCCACCCAGGTTTCTTATCTTTTGCACCCAACCACTTAATGTTACCGTTTGATTGATGTGCTCAATTCTTAATTCTCCGCACGTATGTGTCCTGTACATTGTAATTACATATTTATCGTTGCCAGTTGGCAAATGTATGCAACGATATTGACGTTTAAAATTATCTTTGCGAAAATAGTAAGAAAATAAATACAAAAAAGCCGTTGAGACTTTTAGGGCACAGTTTTTTAACTCAGGCTGAGTAATACATGACTTTTGTCAATACATGTAACTAATTAAAAAAACACATTGCTATGAGCACGATTACCTTTTCGGATGAATACTTTATGAAACAAGCTTTTACCGAAGCCCAGAAAGCTAAAGAGAAAGATGAAGTTCCGGTAGGTGCTGTGGTGGTTTGTAACAACCAAATTATTGCCAGAAGCCACAACCTCACAGAAACTCTCAATGATGTGACAGCCCATGCTGAGATGCTGGCAATTACAGCTGCTGCTGAGTTTTTGGGCGGCAAATACCTCAACGAGTGCACCCTTTATGTTACTCTAGAGCCTTGCGTTATGTGTGCCGGTGCGCTTAACTGGTCGCAAATAAAAGGTATTGTATATGGCGCTCAAGACGAAAAACGCGGCTTTTCGCGCTGTGAACCACCGCTAATTCACCCCAAAACAAGTGTTGTGTCAGGCATTATGCAAGAGGAGTGCAGAACCATTATTCAGGAATTTTTTAAACAAAAAAGGTAATCGGTTTGGTTTAGACCACTTAACAAATGCATCTTAAACTCTATCTGTCGATATTTTTTAAGATTTATGACCAACGCTCATTCCCCAGTGACCAAGTTCACAAAATAAAATATAAAAGACCTTTTTTAACACACCCAGTCCCCTAATAAGCAACACCTTCCATCCTGTTCAGCGCAACTTTGCTACCACAAAAACGTTATTAACAGGGGTACTATCACCCCATCATGGTGAAACAAGTCGAATAACATGATTTCTTGCTCAGCTAAAGAACCGTTTGAAGACTTACATGTGGCAATTAAACCCAAATTTAAGACACATGAAAAAAGTTCTAATTGTGGATGATGCAGCGGACAGCCGCTCTCTTTTAAAAATGATGCTACAACACTACGAGGTTGAAGTATTGGAAGCCAAAGACGGCGTTGAAGGCTGGAGAATGATTGTGGCCAAACAACCCGATTTGATATTATTGGACTTACACATGCCCAACAAGGATGGCTTCTCTATTCTCGAAGATTTAGAAGAAGAATGGCTGGGCATACCCGTGATTGTTGTGTCGGGCGACACCGATGCTGAAACCATTGATGCCTGCCAGTATTATGGCGCTAAAGCCTTCCTGAAGAAACCACTCATTTTAGAGGAGTTCAAAGAGGCCATAAAGGTTTTACCACTTTAAAAACAATTATTTATGACAATACATAACAAAGCCCGGCTTTTAACAACCGGGCTCTATTGAATTGTATTGGTATACTTTATTCTATCTTATAAATAGCTTTTGTTCATAGCTCTGCTCTTCACCTCTCACTTTAACAATATACACTCCCGGACTAACAGATAAATCTGTAGTAAAAACTTCGCCTTCAAATACGTCATTAAGCAGTAACGAACCGGAGATAGTATAAACCTCTACCGTCTTGCGTTCAATCTCCCATTTACAGTTGACCTTAAGGGTTGCATCATTATGCACATAAACGCTTACAGATGCACTTTCATCAGCCACATCATCAATATCTGTAGGCACCTCCGCTTTGCCAGGTTTGAAATGCAGTACAAAACGGTCGTGAAACACGCCTTCTTCAGCCGTAAATTCATACTCTATCTCATTATTCATTAGCGTCAGGGTAGATGGTTGGGTGGCCTTGTCTTCGAGTATCACTTCATAGGCACCATCGAGTTGCTGCAAACCACTTATTCGCAACTTTTGCTTCCCAGGCTTAGTTTGGACACCCAATACTTGCTGATATTCACTGACAAGCTGTGGCAATATGTTAATGGCCATTTTTTGCTGATCAACCACTGAATAAATGTACGAATAGTTTGTTTTGCTGTACATGCGCTGTTCTGAATCCTGACGGTTGATGCCCAGCTCTCCATTGGTATAGAGACCTATAACAGCCTCATCGGTTAAGCCATATTCATTCGATAAATACAAACGCAGCAGCTGCTTATCTGAGTTCCCTCCAGACTTAAGGGTTGGAGTCGATAAAACATTTGTGCACTGACTTGCTCTCATGGTAATTTGGGCGCCTGCCGGAGCTGAGTTGAGCGTTTTAATATAAAAGGCCTGAGTGGGCGCAATCACCCCGTCAAAATCCTTTGGAGTGGCCACTTCCGAAACCGTGTTGTAGATTTCGAAGCTTTTATTAGCATTGTGTGTCCCCTTTGTAATATACACACTCCCATCGGTAGCCGCAAAATCATCTGTCCCAAACGGCAGCTTATAATAGGCCGGATATGGATTCGCAATAATCTGCCAGCCAGTACCTGTATAGACAGGCTTCTGATAATATGGCTCATTATTTAACTGACCTTTATGTTCTATAGTTGCTGGATTTAACACCTTTAATTGGTATCCTCGCAGACGTTCCGGATCTTGCGCTCCACTTGCAAACTCAAAGCCAGCCACTCTCCCCATATTAATTATATCTCCGGATTCCTTATAGTCATACAAAACGTAACGCTGATTTGGATCATTTAAAATATTCCGGTAAGCCACCATGGAAGGATTACTGATACTATGGCCAATAAACCAATAAAATAAATTTCCATAGGTCCACCTTATAGTCGCCTCACCTATTATGGTTTTCGCCGGATTCGTGATCACAGAAGCTGGTTCCGGAATGGTGTTCTCAATCACTAAATCACCGCTATTAGTAATGTTTCCAGCAATATTCACCAGGGCTCCCGGCTTGATAGTAAGAGAAGCATTGTTGTCAATTTCCAGATTTTTCATAAAAGCTTCACCACTTGCGGGTGTAATAACAGGATAAACCTTGTTATAGTATGGGTACTCAGGGATATGTACATCCGTATTGCTATCTGGCAAAACCCCAGCCATCCAGTTACTGGTGGCATCCCATTGCTGATTTTGGCCCAACCAGCCATTCGATGCAATAATTATGGTATAATCTTCCACTTCTCCGTTTACATCATTACATGGGGTATTTCCAATATCTGTTGAAAAGCGCACACGCATACGCGTTGAACCCACTTTTGCATCCGCTGGAATATTATTAATCGTACCGGTTAAAGATGTAATTCCGTTTCGAGTTGTGCTTCCCAGACTATAACGTTCGTTATCTGCAAAAACTTCATCACCATTCCAATCAACCCACACATAACCATAAGCCTCACTGCCGTTATTACTAACACCAACTGTAATATCGTACTCTTTACTTGGAATTAATGTTGTTTTGTGGCTGAGGTAGTCGCCATAACCGTTATCGTTGCCGGAAAAGTTATTAATTGTACCAACATTCACCAGAGTAATCCAACGGTTGGCCGAGGTACTACTAATTGGTGTACAGTAATTAGTTACTTCCACCTCATCGGATACATTGTTAGTAGCAATAATATCCGGGTTAGTACCTGACGTTGCGCTTAAAGTAGTTGTACCTTTTTGTGTAAATATTAATCCATCGAAGGTAGCACTTCCCGCCCCAGCATGCTCTGAGACATAATCCATCGTCAATGGACCAGAAGGACCATCATTACTTAAAATAATACTTTTATTATAATCCTTATCAACATTACCATTAGCATCGGTTGCAGACACTTCAACAAATTGGCTTAATGGCGTATTAACTGATGCATAAGCCGGAGGTTGCTGTGTAAAGCGCAACTCGGTAGCTTCAACAGATAGTCTGATGGCTCCGCTCACCGCCTCAGTGACTTTAATAAAATCATCGCCTTTACCGGTAACAATATCGCTTCCTTTAACAACAAAGCCGAAAGCATCTCCCTCGTAAATGCCCGATGCATTTAAATCAGACTTCAACCAAATGCTTAAGCTGTAATTACCTGAAGGTTGAGTTGATTCTTCCAGCTCAATCATATCAGTGCCGGTAAACGTGATGGACGAACTAGTAATACTTCCTGCCACTCCTTCACCCGGAAGCCCTGTTCCATATAAAACAGCACCAGCAATGGCATCGCTCCACTTATCAATCGTATTATTTCCATCCTCTTGACTGATGACCAATTGCTGCACCAAGGTACGCGTCTCAGCATATCTCGACCCATTATCGTTCAGGTTAAAGGAGAACACAGAAAGTTGCTCGGCCGGGGTATTAATAATGGATGAAATCGAGACCACTTCAGCAACCCCATTGGAAACTGTAGATGTTGGATCGTAAATACCGCCCACTTCTATATTGTCGATGCAAAAACCTAACGGACCACCTGTAGAACGATCATTATACCATTTGAATTTAATCGTTGCTAAATTGCCTAAATGCTTACTTAGGTCAATATCCCTTTGTTGCCACGAGCCAGAACCATAAAATTCTTTTGCATCACTTAACAAAATATCGTTACTCCCAGTATTTATATAAACCTCTCCATAATCATAAACTGTACCACTCCCTGCTTCGCCATCACATTTCCAATCAAATGACAAACTGGCGGTATTTAAATCTTCTAAATCCACTTCAACTTCCAGCCACGATTCTGAGGCATTGCTTATATTGTAACCAGCTGTTGTGCTATTATTATTTCTAATATAGGCCGACTTTGTTCCTTCCGAAAACGTATCACGCCCACCTATCAGCCAATTATTAGGTTTATTTGGCGTATTGACTGTCCATTTACTATAGGTATTTGAATCCTCCCAATCCTCGAATAGGACTGTTACTTTTGCCGGGGTATTGGCACTGGCATCAATCCCTTTTGAATAAATGCCGTTACGCGATGAAAAGGCCCGGTAATTATAAATGGTCCCATACTTTAATGGGGCGTGCTCGAAAGGCGCAGCTCCGGTTGCCAATAAATCGCCATGATAAAGCACTATGCTCCCGTTAGGTAACACATCACCCACCTCGTATAAAGTTTCATTTTGTGGAGAGTCAGTTATGGTCGATTCCGAATATAGAATTAGTACATCGTCATTATAGGCATTTTTCTCCCAGGTTAGATTATTTAAAACATCATTGGGGTTAGTAGCTGCAAATGATTTGGGCTCGGCAATGGTACCGGTTATTTTAACATCATCGATACAAAAGCCGGGATTACTAGGACTCCCAAAATCATGATTTCTCCACCTAAACTGAACAGTATGAATCCCATTTATAAAGCTGTTTAAAGAAATAGTTTCTTTATTCCAATCATTTACATCATAATAGTATTCCCTACCCTCCGTACTTTGTCGTCTATTACCATCAACCAGAACCTCACCCCAACCTGTCCAATAATCACCTTTTACTCTCCACTCAAAATCCAAGCTTGCAGATTCATAATTCCTCAAATCAACTTCCAGTTCCAGATATGTATCAGCAGAACTTGCTGCATCATAGCCAGCGGTTACACCCATATCATTGGAGATATAGGCTGATTTGCCACTACCTTGATTTGCTGTTGCCGCACCATGCACCCATTTATTGGCCCCATCACCAAAGCTCCAGGCATCCACGGACTCTTCAAAATCCTCTACAAATGGCAGTGCCACGGGCATACGCACTTTGATGGCTTTCGCACTAGAATACGCGCCTCCTTTTTTGGTCCAAATTTTATAGGTTAACTGGCCGCTAAAGTTACCTGTATGGGTATAATTTTCAGCCGCCCCTGAATACACCACCACGCCTCCATCGGGCAAGAAGTCGCCGGACGAGTAGCTTTTCCCATCTTGCGGCCGCCCAATACTTCCGCACGGAGAATAGGCAATCAGCACGTTATCTTCAGGGGCGTTTTTCGTCCACTCCAGAGCCACTTCTTCCGATGACAATGCAGTCCCCTTAAAATCACGAACACGCGCTACCTCACTTCCAATCACACGTACCTCGTCGATACAAAACCCCGGATCGACTCCCCCCTGATGGTTCGTGGTAAATCTAAAATCAACAGTTGCACGTCCATTGCTCACCGCATCTGTAATATCAATGGTTTCTTGTATCCATACTCCCTGTCCGGCATAACCATCATACCAGGTCCCATTGATCGATAGCGCTCCTTCATCGCGCGTTGGTTCGCCCACACACTTCCAATAGAAAGATAGTTCAACACTCTTATGTTTAGTATCAATGCCAGATAAAGTCAGGCGCATATCACTTATGTAATTTTGACCGGTATACCTCAGCTCGGTATTATAGCTTGCATCATCTGCATTTTTTGAAATGTACTTTGAATTGCGACCAGCATATTTTTCTTTAGCACCAAACGTCCAATCATTATTTGAGTATTCTTTTAGCCACCCCAAAAAGGGGATATAATATCTACTAACACCAGGTGTCTCACTCCAACTTCCACTACCTTCACCACTTTGAGTACCTTCGAAACCATCGTAAAAAATGGTATTCGAACTAAGTGGCTCTACTTTTAATTTAACCGGCATGGAGTACTCATTACCTGGAGTTGTGTATGACCAAATACGCAAGTAGGCAATCTCTCCGGGGGTTAAACCATTGTAGGACCAAGCCTCCAATTTACCCTTATAGATAATTTCAGAGCCGGCATCTAAGATCGCACCCAGAGCATAGTTAGACCCATCAACAGGTCTGTCGTTTAAGTCACTATTTGACCAGGCTATCATTACATCATCACTATTTGCATTAAGCTTCCACTTTAAATCAATAGTCGAACCAGATAAATTGGTATAAGTAAATCCTGTTGGGACCTCTACATTGGATAATAGTCCCAAATCTCCTAGAATTCTATTCAACTCATCATTGTTAACTTCGTCAATTAGAAATTGGTCCTTATCTGCAAAACCTTTGGATGGAACAGGCGCATTTTTATCAGCAGCTAGAGTTCCACTCATATCATAGACATCACCTCTGTAGTCGCCCCCGGCGTTGCGTATTATCCCACCTTTCCCAACAATTAGTTTACCACTACCAGAAATGTTAACGCCTCTTAAATCAACACTGCCAAGAACAATTAATATTCCTCGAATATATGAAGAGCCACCTCTATCAGTATAGTCGCCATGAACAATAACCGTTGCTCCCTCACGCACATAAAATGACTGTGTCGAATTAAGATTTCCAAATACTTCAACCCTGGAACCATTTTCAATGTCATCGCGACTCCAACCTGTATGATTATAATTTTTACGAATAGTCAAATTACCACCTCTTATTAGACCATCCGTAAGCGAATTAAAATTGCCTTCAATGGTAACATTGAATCCACTCTTAATATTCCAATTTCCAGTGGTCGTTTCGTCACCATTAAAAACATCACCATCATTATAAGATTGCGCATTAACTCCTGTACCTAACAGGATCATTGTCAGGATTAAAACAATGTAATTATATTTCATATTTCAAGTTTTTATCTCCGGGTGAAGTATGAATAATCTTTTACAATGATAGCTTATTCATGTACTCTTAAAGTGCTAAGTCCACGCACTCATAACCTGTTAATAGCGTACAAACATACTAATTCATCGACTAAGCGACTAAAAAGTTTGATAAGCTGAATGCTTTTAGTGATAAAACGTTGGCAATGTATTAGCAGTATAATTAATGTAAAATAGTATGGTCTTTCATTTGTTTCATTCATTGCCAACCAACTCAAATTATTTAATCTTTATTTGTATTACGCAGAATATTAATACATAATAATAAATACTAACCAATGAATAAATCAATTATTAAGACAAAAAAAGGCTGCCTAAACAGACAGCCTTTAAACATGAATAATATTAGATATTATTTCACCACTATTTTCTTTTCAAAATGCGCACTACCCGATGTAACTTTAACAATATAGACCCCGGATGGAAGATTAAGTTGTGTTCCGAAGCGGCTAGCTGTGAAAGATTGATTAAATAGCTCACTGCCAGTCAATGAGTAGACCCTCACGATTTTATTTATTGCTTCCAAATTACAAACAACATTCAAATAATTTGTTGTTTGCACAAAAATATCAACGTCCCCATTCACTTCAATCTCATCAACATCAGTGGCTATTTGATCTTGTGGCTGGTTAAACTGCAACACAAACCTATCTTCCTCAACATCTTCCCTTAAGTCGAATTCATAGACTGTTTCGCTATCCATTATTGTTGATACATTAGCAATCCTATCATAGAGCACCAACTCATAGCTCTCTTTCAGGTTATCAATCCCACTAATACTTAGGAGCTGACGTCCGGCCTTCGCCTTAATCCCAAGTTTTTGCTCATGCCCCCAAATACGTTCAGGCAATACCTTTATTACCGATTTTGTATCATTCTCCTGAGAAAAGATATAAGAGTAATCCGTCTTATTATAAAAAAGCTGCTCTGAATCCAAGCGCGTTTGCTCAAAACTACCATTCGGGAACAAAGCGATAACTGCCTCATCCGTCAGTCCCGACTCATTTTTCAATTTAATCCTTAGTACATTCTCCTCTTTCTTCTCGCCAGAGGATTTTAAAGTTACCGTTGGTGCGTGAACTAGATGTTGAGCTTTCATATAAATCTTTTCACTGCCAAGAGCATCTGCTTTTGATTTGATATAAAAAGCCTGCCCCGGAGCAATAATTCCTCCTGACACTTTGTCTGCTGGGTTTATTGGGGTTTCTATTCCGGATGAAGTATTGAAGGCATAATACTTCTTATCCGCATTGCTGGTGCCTGTTGCAACATATACCGTTCCTTCTGTCGCATCAAAATCACCATTATCAACGGGCAATTTATAATAAGCCGGGTATGGATTGGCAATAATTTGCCACCCCCCATTAGGGTTTATATTTATGGCATAAGATGCTTTATTATTGATTATTCCAGTCTGCTCTATCGTTGTAGCATTCAATACTTTCACTTGATAACCACGCAGTTCTTCATTAGCAGAAAATTCAAACCCTGCATCTGCCACTCGGTTAACTAACGTTCCTGCGCTTGTATAATCATACAGTACACATTTATTATCTGGATCGTTATGAATATTGCGATATACACTCATCGACGGATTGGAAATGGGATGTCCGATAAACCAATAGTTTAAAGCTCCCAGTGTCCATCGGAACGTAATATCACCGCTTACTTGACCATAAACAATGAAGGAGGTTGGCTTAGTGTTGGAATTTTCAACTGTCAAAGTAGCCCCTGGTCCAATAATAATATCACCTAATACGGTGACTTTACAACCTGCGGGTATAAACAATTCTGCTCCAGTCTCCAATTCCAAATTCCACATGTAATACGCATAGTCATTACAAATTTTCGGATAAAATGATTTACCAGACTCAATTAAAACATTTTCTCCAGTTGTAGGAATAGTAGTATTAGACCAATTACCTTCTGCATCCCATTGAATACTACCTCCAGTCCAAACTACTGTTGTGAATTTCTCTTCATCAACTTTATCAATAAACGAGTCTTCAATATCGTCTGGGAGAATACCACTTTCAATTAAATCACCTATATCACCTTCCAAACCACCTGAACTATCACCAGTGAAGTCATCTGGATCACTCATATAAATTTGCCCAGCATTATCTTCTTCTGCGCCTCCATTTTTACCTTCATAATCATAACTTCCACCAACTACTAAAACTCCTGTATTAATAATATTGAGTTCTAATGAATTTTTACCTAAAACGTTTAGATCTCCGGTAACAACCAGAGTACCATGTAGCATAAAATCAACATTATTCAAATCTGTTGTCCCAACTGTTAAGTCACCATAAACCACCATAATGGTGTTCTCATCCACGATTAAGTTGTCGCAAAAAAGGAAGCCATCCACCACATAACGTACTGTATCAGATGGCAGTCCATTATCAATAACGTGTAACGCATCATAACTTTTTGGTCCCGTCTCTGTTAAATCAGCTGCTACATCTTTATCAGCAGCATTAACTTTGCACGTTGCTATCATCGCAACTACAATCAATACTAACTTCACATAAATACTATTCATTTCGCTAATCCTGATAAGTGATTTTTTACATTTCTTTATGAATGGTTTTAACATTCATGATTCCCTCCTACTATTGTAATGTGGTACGCAATGTCCTAATAAAAGTAACGCGAAAAATTACTAATAACAGTATTACTTTGATGATTGTTCGGAATTTGGTGACAAACGAAATACTAAATTAAATGCCAAAAAGAGCCACCTCTAGACAAACAACATAGAAACGGTATGGAACAAATTTTTCAAAGCACACATTTCGGAGAATCCATTACTTATCGTAATGTATAATTTAAATACTATTGTCAGCGTACTTTATAAGACCAACTACAGAAAAAAAAAGATTTGAACGCATAATTCCACTGCACCGTTAATGTCAAAATTTGGTTAGAAAATTAAGCTAGAGAAACCATATTCTAATCGAGAATAATTGAATCTTTACGCGAGCAGGTACCTTAATCCATTACTTTTCACCCTCTAACTTACCTTTTCAACATGCCCGCCTGGTTTCATTGAGCAACAGGTAATGCGGAAGTTCTAACTGACTTTTTTGCAAAAAAATAGCTGCTCTTAGGATCAAAGCAGCTAAACTTATATTTTTATAGAGATGAGACGTTTACTCCGCTTTTCGGAGGGCTTTCCAGTCGGCCACACAACATATTTTCCCTTTCAGAGCGGGGCACTTTTCTTCGAGCACACGCTCTACATCAGCAGGACGGTCTAAGCCATTGAACAGCTCAACCGGAAAATCGGCATCTGACAGTTCCAATTCAGTATCGACATTACGCAAGCCAAAGGTTCGTACATCCAACTCCTCAAACCCTGGCATAATTTGCTCACTACTCTTCACATAGCTAAATGCCCCTAACCGATCTTCAGCTACAACCGGCACAACATGAAAGGCTCTATCTACCTGTGGCAATAGCAATTGCCTGAATTCCCTACCTGAAATACCTAACACCATTGATAACACAATTCCCCCGGAAATAATGATTTCACCTGGTTTATAACGCTGGTAATTAAAGTGGATCGGGTGTGAATTCTTAAAATAAGTCGCCCAAAATAAGTTCTCGCTCTTACCTACCGGCCTAACAAATGGGTGTAATAGCAAATCGCCTTCGCGAAAATCGTTGATCTTGTTCTCAATGGCAATGCCACGCACCCGCGCCAAAATCTTTTCCTTGAAATGGTGATTTTTTAACGGCTCAATAAAATCTGTCTTCTGTTTTTCAGCATTGTTAATTTTAGGAAATAAGGTTACCCGCTCCAAAGAAAAAACTGGCTCTCCTTTTTGATTAGATAATACATGCTCTGAAACAATCGTAGAATAGTTGCCGTTTGAGGTATCCTTGATTTCCTTAATAAGGATGGCGCACGAAAACGTATCTCCGGCAAAGGCTGGATTCAGGTAAAGGGCCTTACGCACTTCCAGGTGAAGCAGGCTCGAATGCGCAAAACTTTCTACTCCAAGACTGAGGGTGAGGTTGAGCAAGAAACCATAGGGTAAAAACATTTCGTGAAACCCAAGTATACTGGCGAACTCCCTACTATTCTCCGGATATGAAGACGTGGGCATCAGGCCACTCCACAAACTATGAACGGACTCGTCAACCGTAACATTAAAATGACTTATTATTTCTTGTCCAATTGATACCCGGTTAAGATCTAATCCGTAACTAACTTTTCTATTTGGTTTTAAAAATCCTTGCATGGTTAAATGTTGAGAAGCACAAAAATAAGCTTTTAATCGCACAAACAGCACTCCTATCAAGCTCCATAGAAAGAAATTAAGGCTCAACTTTCAATCATAAATTGAACGAATTAAAATACTTTCATATTTATATAATGCTTATCAAACATCAATGAATCCTTAAGCAATTAGCAACAAAAAAATCTCTTACAATAAGCAACAGCTGCTTTATAATTTTCAGAATCCTTCACCGGCTCGTGAAGCTTGCCCTTTTTAAAAATATGATATAACACTGGAAAACCGCTACTTAAGCCAAAAACCTGGCAGGAAACTCCCGCAAACAGCACATCTGCCTTCAGAGAATTTATGTTTTTCCACCTGATAGCCTATTCGCTTTATCAGCACCTGACCGCAACTAAAACAATACGTATGCCGATAGGCATTAGTGCCAATATTACCTACATACACGTAACGCATCCCTTTAACTCGAGCCAACTCAGCTATATTTTGCAATAGCTCTGGTGATGTAGCAGGTACATGCATCAGTCGATAGGCAGGAAGAAACCTGTTAAAATGGATGGGTACATCTTCAAAGCCATTGGCGATTAACCAGTCTAACATCCGATCAATCATCTGCATATCATCGCTATATTCGGGCACGACCAGGTTTGTAATTTCCAGCCAGACACCTGCCTTTTTCAAGGCTATTAGAGTATTCAGAACGGGTTTAAGCGTGATGCCACACAGCTCCTTATATACTTCATTATCGAAGCATTTAAGATCGATATTAACTGCATCTATGAACCCTATCAGCTCCGAAAGAGGTGCCGGATTGATGTAACCGGCCGACACCATAATATTTTTAAGCCCCTGTTTATGCGCCAATTGCGCAGTCTCCAACATGTATTCATAATAAACAGTCGGGTCTGTATACGTATAAGAAATGGAAGTACACCCCTGCTGAAGCGCCATATGAACTAACTCATCAGGCATCAGGCGGTGCTCCTCTGATCGCTTTGGGGCGATTTGAGAAATACTGGAGTTTTGGCAATTGAGGCACTTTAAATTACAACCCGATGTGGCGATGGAGAGTGTTTGGGAAGCCGGTAAAAAATGATACAAAGGTTTCTTTTCAACAGGGTCGACGTGGACAGCACATAGATTGGCATATGCCAGACTATAAAGCTTTCCGTCACTGTTCACACGAGTTTGACAGCGCCCGACATCACCATCGTTCAAACGGCACATATGGGGACACAATTCACAGATAACCACATCATCTTTTACCCGGTAATAAAGTGCTTCGTGCATAGCTGTACTATCTTAATCCGTTTTAAACAGTTTTAACCCACTCTGCCGCCGTGCCCCTTTCTAAAATTCTGGAAGCGGCTCTTCGGTAGCCTTGTATTGTTACCAGTCCCTCTGGGGATAAACGCACCACTGAATAACTGCTATTGGTCATGCCCGAAAAATCGACCATAGCCTTTTGGGTAATGTAGTGAATCCCATTAATCACCTTATAATCTCCCTCGTGGCGATGCCCCTGAAAAACAGCTGTCACCTTACCAGAACCTTCTAACACCTGTCTCACCTGCTCCGCATTGTTAACAAACAGTTTTCCCTCACCATCCAATGGCTGATGAACAAAGACGCAAACCGGTTCTTTACTGCGAGCAAGCTCCATTTCAAGCCACTGCAACTGTTCCTCTGGGATGGAAGTGTCATACCATTTGAAATTATTGGTATCATAAGGCACTCCATCGGCTCTGAAACAGGCATCTAACACAATAAAGCGCCAATTCTTCTGCACAAACGAATAGTAAGTTTTATCAGGCGAAATGCCAGTATTTCGAATCACACTTTGAAATTCGGTTTTAGAAATACTATCTACATCATGATTGCCCAGCACATGATAACGCGGCCCCGTAAAGTGTTTAAAAACCGCTTCAATATCCCTAAGATACTGCAAGGTATTTTCCTTAATTGGTATGGGCTCTTCATCTTTAAAATCTCCCGTTTCAATCACAAAATCCATTTGACCATCGTTATACAAAAGCATCGCTTCGGCAAGCTTCTCCCTGCTCTCAGAAAAATAACGGTCCCATTTAACGGGGGCCTGAGCATAATGGATGTCGGTGACCCATCCGAAGGCCAACTCACCGGCTCCGCATCCACTCAAAAATGGGGATAATACAAGTCCACCAGCTACCCAGGAACTGGTTTGAATAAACTGCCTTCTGTTAATCATCTTTATCTGATATAATTATTGCTTCATAAACATAAACCTCGGCGTCTCGCCAGCCATCCCAACCAATACCTGCTTTATCGCGCGAACAATGCCCCAAATACTCTTCCACACTCCAATCATTTCGCGCTCCTACCTGTGGCAAAAAAGTACCATGCTGGCTGCCTTTTTTTATGTATATCCCATGTTGTCCCATATTAATTTCGCTCACCTCAGCAATTTGTCGCATTGGGGTTAATATTGATATTTCGACCTTGAGACCATCCAACTCTTCGGACTGCACAGCAGGAAATCGAGAATCAAAAAACGCTGCGTTGACCGCCTGTTCTTTGACTAAGGTCGTAAGAGGCGCATCGCCAGTAAACTGCCCAACGCAACCCCGCAGTTGCCCTTCAACATAAACCGACACAAACACACCCGAACCAACTAACTCAACATCTGGCGATTGCTCTAACCTTTTAACCTTACCCGCCAAATAATTTTCAATAGCCTGATGTGCCTCAATTAGCAGCAATGCCTGACCTTTGGAGCTTAATTCGCCTTGTTGCGCTTTTTCGCACACCGCTATGGCCTGATAACCTACTACCTTTTTTTCATCCTTATAAAGCTTCATTCCCGAATGTTGATACAGTAGCTGATGAAACTCCAATACATGTCCTTGTCCGGTTGCGAGCATAGTTAATACTGCAGTGCCCCCACACAAGCCTGTTAACAGCTGAGGCAGCCTTTTTTGCTTTTGCAATGTTAAATAACGAAGTAACAGCTCATAATCATTTAAGCAGATGATATCAGCGGTGCGCTTATCCTCTTGTTCGGCCAGTTGAGCAGGCGGATAATGTGAAAAATCTGTACTCACGATAAATAGATTGGAAGCATTAAAAAAAGGCTTCAGTGCTTGAGCAATGCTTTTTAATCCCTCAGCTTTAGTGCCCACAATAATTGGAACAATTCCATTGGAACAACCTACCTGATTCTGAATAAAAGGCAACTGAACTTCCAGAGTATGCTCATCCTCGTGCACTTCATCACTGATAAAAAACGATGGCTCTTCCGCTAAGCTATCTACAATGGTTCTGTTCACCTGCATACTCCCCAATGGGGTTTCAAAAGCAGAATAACTGGGAACTGCTGCGCCCTTAAAGCCTAGCTTATGACTCGTTCCCAACAGAAATATGCTATCATAGCGGTTACCTGCCACCTGATGGTAGGCAGCAGCTGCCACACTTCCTGAGTAAACATACCCGGCATGAGGTACAATTAGCGCACGAACTTCATCATATACCTTTTCCGATGTCGCATCGAGCATCAACTCTTCAACCTGCTTTTGAAGATGACTTTGTTCTCCCGGATAAAAACTACCTGCTACTGCTGCTTTCCTTCTCATCTTTTTTTTCAAAAATATTCAATAAAGTTAAGCATCTTTTACACCAACTGAAAACCAATCAACAAGCTCTGCATTCCGCCACCTACATCACCCTTTTAATGTATTTTTTCCAACTTTTTTTGCAATCAAAATTTGCAATAAAAAGAAAAGCACCTATCTTTGCACCGCAATTGAGAAAAACAAGGATGACTCAGTAGCTCAGCTGGTAGAGCAACGCCCTTTTAAGGCGTGGGTCCAGGGTTCGAATCCCTGCTGAGTCACCACCTTCAGACCTCTAAACGAGAGGTCTTTTTTATGAAAACCGAAGAATTCGGTATATGATGACTCAGTAGCTCAGCTGGTAGAGCAACGCCCTTTTAAGGCGTGGGTCCAGGGTTCGAATCCCTGCTGAGTCACCACTTTCAGACCTCTAAACGAGAGGTCTTTTTTATGAAAACCGAGAAATTCGGTATATGATGACTCAGTAGCTCAGCTGGTAGAGCAACGCCCTTTTAAGGCGTGGGTCCAGGGTTCGAATCCCTGCTGAGTCACCAAAAAAGCCTCTTACTTTTTATAAGCAAGAGGCTTTTGATATTTAACACACTATGGAAACCCAATTATACCGGACCACGCACAATATACCTCTGAACTAAGCATTATCTAATATCGGCTCTCCCTTTTCTATAGGGTTATTCGAATGCTGGCTCCACTCAAACCAACCTCCGTCGTAGATAGAAACATTTGGCCACCCCATCAGCCAGGCATTGAAAAAAGCTTCACTCCCCCGCCAACCAGTTCCACAATAAAAAGCCAGGTGTTTATTAGGTGTAATATTAGCCTGCCGCCAAAGCTCTTCAATTTCCTGGGCTTCTCTGATTGTATGGTCCGGATTTCTGTAATTTTCCATGTGGTAGGCATCAGTACCACAATTACCAAACACTGATCCGGGAATTCGTCCCTTTTTCTCTATGTAATTATAGCCACTCACCTCCCCAAGATATTCGGCCCACGAGCGCACCGATACCAGCTCGGCATTGCTTGATGCCAGCATACGCCTGGCCTCATCCATATCAACGAATAAATGAGGTAGAGCTGGAATATCGACTCCAAAGTCGAGGACAGGCTGCTTGGGCTCGTCTCGCTTGCTTATTTCATAGCCGGCCTCTTTCCAGCTCTGGAAACCGCCATTCAACACCCTTACATCTTTAACCCCGGCATAGAGCATAATAGCGGCACAGCGCATTGCTCCAAGTTGGCCGGCAGCACTTCCGGGAAAGGCATCTGCATTATCGGGGTGCTGGAATTTTCCATAAAGCACAACCAGTGTATCGCTGGTGATGCCATGCTGCTGCAATGCCACTTTCAACTCTTGGGGAGAACGGCGATTCCAGGTCTCCGTAGACTCCAGCGCACATGTATCCATATCAACAGCTCCAGGAATATGCCCACTGAGATAGGCATTACGATTGCGATAATGGGCATGAATAATTACTACTTTCTTGCCAATGTGCAGCATTGGTTCCTCCGCCTTCAATAGCCGATTGACCCATTCCGGATGCACTAGCTTATCAAACCTTTCAAGCACATGCAGAGGCAATGAACTATTGACCCATTCTTCGATAAAAAAGGAGTAAGTAAACACCTCCTCATACCCGGCTTTTTCAAAGAGCTCAGCCACATCCTGAATATGTTTGAGCTGATAGCCATACACCACTATTGTGTGATGAGGAGCAATCCCCTTGTGTCGCACTATCTCGATCCAATCAATATATAAACTCCATTTAAAGGGCAAAGACCTGGCGCCGGGAATATGCCCGCCTCGCGCTTCATTTTGCAATGTCCAGCCATTATAGGCATCCACCGGCCTGGTGTCGATAAGCATTACGTTCTCATCGTACAATAAATCTTTCACCTGTGCTGTTGAAATCTTTTTTGGCATAGCTGTTATTTTATTCTGTCTTCAATATCGGATGAAAATCAGTCACTTTCAAGTTTGAAAGAAAATCTTAAGCGCCTGGCAAAGCTATTCATCCACTGATATTATTTTGACTCACAACGATGATACCACTTAAGGAAAAGCACATAAGTGCGCTAAAGTGCCTTTCAGTTTTGCACATTTTTAGAAACAAATTTCCAAATCAGATATAAACTTACCTATACATCAATAGAAATAAATCATCGTTAAAACTATTCAAACAAATAATTACAAAGTCCATCCCCCACCTAAAGCTTTATACAGATATACCATGGAGAGCAGCTCATCTCGCTTGGCATTGTTACGCTTAATTTCTGCATCAAACAAACTTCGCTGAGCATCTAACAGATCTAAATAACTAATAACTCCATTCAGATACTGCAACTCAGCCAATCTCTGATACTTACGAGTAGCCGCTTCGAGATTCGATTGTGCATTGTAAACCTCTTTGGCCTTTCGAAACGTCATAATTGCCGTATTAGCTTCCTGAAACGCCTTCAAAACAGCTCGTTGATAGGTATACACCTCCTGCTCAAGCATTGCCTCGGTGGCTTTTTGTCGAGCTTTAAGTTTACCAGCCTGAAATATTGGTGCCAGTACATCACCAGCAACAAACCAATATGGCGACTTAAGAAAATCGCCTAGCTCATCATTTTCAAGGCCAAATCGTCCGGTAAGAGAAAGGCTTGGAAAACGATTAGATGTTGCTACTCCTACCATTGCGTTGGCAGCCACTACACTTTGTTCTGCAGCCTTAACATCCGGCCGACGCACCAGTAATTCTGAAGGCAAGCCTGCCGGCAGTGCATCAGGCACAAACTGTTCATCAAGCCCTTTGCCTTTTACCCACTCACTTTTATAAGCGCCCAACAGTAGTGCCAGGCTATTTTTGTGGATACGTATCTTTCTTTCTAGCACGGGCACTAAGGTCATTGTTTTAGCAAGTTCTACCTCTGCTTGCTGAACAGATGTTTCGGAAGTTAATCCACCATGAAAACGTAAATCAGCCAGGCGAACACCTTCCTGCCGAGCCTGTAAGGTTTGTTGGACAATTTCCAGCTCATCGTAGAGCGCAATCAATGTGAAATATGTTTGAGCAACTTCTGCAACAATAGACAATTGTAATGCCCGCTTCGCTTCTTTTGTGGCGAGGTATTCTGCAATAGCCGCTTCTCGGCCCCACCGAATATTACCCCACAAATCAATCTCCCAGGTTAACGATGTACTTAACTCCAATTCAGTTGTAGCACTCTGATTATCGCCTCCATAGTTTTCCATCTCACGTTCAGAATTAAAATCAGCTCCCAGATGAGGAAATAAATCAGCCGAAGCAATCCGCTTGGCCGCCATATATTGCTTTAATCTTGCACTGGCAATTAATACATCTTTATTATTTTCGAGTGCCTCATAGACCAAATCCTGTAACACAGTATCGGTATATAATTCCCACCACTGCAAATCATCAATAGTAGTAGAGTCAATACTCATCACCTCCAACTTATCCGGCAGATTCAGTTCGGGTTTCACATACTTCTTCCCCACCTTACATGAAGAAGCTAGTGCTATTAGCCCAATTAGCAACGTAATAACTACCTTCTGATGCATAGTGTAAAACAGTCTATTATTCTTCATTACCCCTTGCTTGATTAAATTTCTGAGCAAATAATTCTTTCACTTTATAAGTCACAACAAAAAAGAATGGCACTAACACGATACCAAACGTAATAGCTGCTAACATGCCAAAAAACACTCCTGTCCCGATGGAATGCCGCCCAGCAGAGCCTGGCCCGGTAGCAAGTACCATAGGCAACATGCCTAAAACAAATGCAAGTGAGGTCATCACAATCGGCCTGAATCTCAACTTTCCAGCTAACAGGGCAGCTTGCACCACATCCATACCTTTATCCACCTCAACCTTGGCAAACTCAACAATCAAAATGGCATTTTTTGCAGCCAAACCTATCAAAGTCACCAATCCGATCTGAAAATAGATATCATTTTCCAACCCAGTTACCCAAATACCTCCAAAAGCACCCAAAGCGGCAATTGGCAAGGATAACAGAACTGCTATCGGTACGAGCCAGCTTTCGTATTGCGCTGCCAGAAACAGAAAAACAAATAAAAACACCAGCGCCATGATAATCCCGGTTTGTCCACCAGCTTGTTTCTCTTGGTATGATAAACCACTCCAGTCTATGCCAATGTTATCAGGTAATTTCTCACGTACGATTGTCTCAATTACCTCCATGGCCTGCCCCGAGCTGTATCCACTTGCCGGTGTACCTCTTACTACAGCCGATGAAAACATGTTAAAACGCTTAATATTACCAGGCCCTGTTGTATAGGAAGTATTGCCTATGGCTGTAAGCGGCACCATGGCGCCATTATCTCCTTTAACAAAGAATAAACCAAGCGTATTTTTATTAGCTCGATATGGAGCTTCCGCTTGAATATACACTTTGTAGATACGGTTAAACATATTGAAATCATTCACATAAACCGATCCCAAGAATGCTTTCATAGTGGAAAAGACATCGGAAAGCGGTATGCCCAATAGTTTTACCCTATCGCGATTAACATCAAAATAAAGCTGCGGGATATCGGCCTGTAAAGCCGATGAGATATTATTAAGCTCTTTGCGTTGTTCAGCATAATACAATAGGGTATCCGTGGCATCAACCAAGTTTTCCCAAGTGGCATCCGCTTTAGCTTGCAGCTGCAACTCAAATCCTCCGGAAGTGCCCAAACCTGGGATTACGGGCGGTTTATTAAAGAAGAAACGAGCCTCTGGAATATCATGAAGATCTTTTTGGGCCTTATCGATGACACTCTGTAAACTTAAATCATCATCCTCTCGCTCATCCCAAGACTTAAGAGTGACTATCAGTTCGGCTCGTGATTGGTTAGTCCCCACACGTGGACTTGTTCCTGAAATACTCTGAACAAATTCTACAGCCTCCTGTTTTTGAAAATAGTCTGATACTATACCAGTTATCACGCGCGTCCGTTCAAGCGTGGCTCCTTCATTCAATTCTATCTCCACCGTAAAGAACCCTTGATCCTCTTCGGGGATGAAGGATGTTGGTATCATTTTAGCCAACACAAAAATAAATACAAGGGCCATTGCGAAACCAACTAGCATCCGCTTAGAATTGCCAATGGCTTTACTGAGAATTTGCTGATATTTACTGTTTGTTGAATCAAGCCAACGGTTTATTGTTCTGAAAACAATATTCTTTTTGGCACCTCCAGGTTTTAAAGTGATGGCACACATGGCCGGACTCAAAGTTAAGGCCACCACAGTTGAAATTAGCACTGAAACAACAATGGTTACCGAAAACTGACGATATAATTCCCCGGTAATACCGCTTAAAAAGCTTACTGGAATAAATACTGCCGCCAACACCATCGATGTCGCAATAAGCGCTCCAGAAAGATCTTTCATGGCTTTATGAGTCGCTTCTCGTGCACCAATCTTTTCTTCTTCCATGATGCGCTCAACATTTTCCACTACAACAATCGCATCATCCACAACAATCCCTATAGCCAAAATAAGTCCCAGTAGTGTAAGCATGTTAAGCGAAAAACCCATAGCCATCATAAACCCAAAAGTACCAATTAGAGAAATTGGGACAGCAACTACGGGAATGACTGTTGCCCGCCAATTCTGAAGTGATAGAAACACAACAATGACTACAAGCAGCAACGCCTGAAACAAGGTGACATATACTTCTTTAATCGACTGGGTAATATAATCCGTCATATCAAATGGAATGAGGTAGTCTAAACCTTCTGGAAAGTTTCGGCTGATTTCATCCATGGTTGCACGCACGTTCTCAGCTACTTCAACTGCATTAGCACCTGGCAGCAGGTAAATTGCCAACATAGCAGCATTCCCGCCATTAATTGCGCTCTCCTGTGAATAAGATGAAGACTCCAGCGACACTCTGGCCACATCACGCATCCTGATCATCGTCCCATCACTGTTGGCTTTAACTACAATCTGTTCAAATTCTGCAGCTGTCTCTAACCGACCTTTCGTAGAAATAGGCATACTTACATCGATGCCATCCATGGGCTGCAACCCCAGCTCACCCGCTGCCGATTCGCGGTTTTGATCCTTCAAGGCATTCTGTAAATCTTTTACAGTTAACCCAAAGCTAGCCAACCTGTCGGGCATTACCCAAATACGCATACCATAATAGCGGCTTCCGCGGTTAGATACACGCCCTACACCAGGTATTCGCCGTAATACATCCAGCACATTAATAGTTGCAAAATTACTGAGGTAAATCTCGTCAAACTTTGGTTCGTCCGACACCAAGCAGAGCGTCATCAACTGGCTGGAGGATTGTTTTTCAACCTTTAAGCCATTTTGAACCACCTCGGCTGGCAACCTCGACTCTGCGAGCTTAACCCGATTTTGAATCTCCACAGCGGCCAGGTCTGGGTCAACACCAACATCAAATGTTACATTAATGGAAACACTGCCCGAATTAGAACTACTGGACTCCATATAAATCATCCCCGGCGTTCCGTTAAGCTCTTGCTCAATAGGCGTAGATACAGCCTGAGATACTGTAATTGCACTTGCCCCCGGATATGAGCCACTGATTTTAACAACGGGTGGTGTAATCTTTGGGTATTGATCGATTGGCAGAAACATTAAGCCAATAAGACCCAACAAAACAATAAAAATTGAAATAACGGAAGAAAAGACTGGTCGTTCAATAAAAAATCCTGATTTCATCATGCCTTAATCTTATCCGCATTAGTACTATCAACCGCTGAAGGTGCAACCGGATTAACTTTAACCCCAGGATTGACCTTATGCTGACCTTCAATAATTATATTCTCATTATCGCCCAGACCACGCTCTATGACAACGCTATTTTCAATCTCAGGCCCCGTTTCAACAAAGCGCTTCTCAGCCACACTATCGCGCCTCATTACATACACAAAACTACCTCCCTTTTCAATAATGAGTGATTTGCGAGGCACCACAACTGCACCTTCAAGAACATCCAGTAGAAAATTGACCTTAGTGAACTGCCCAGGCAAAAGCACTTGCTTAGGATTAGCCAGGACAGCCCGCACGCCAAAAGTACCTGTTTTAGGATCCACTTGAGGATCAGCAAAATCAACTATTCCTTCCAAAGGATAGTCACTATTGTCGGCCAAAGTAACACTTACCGTTGGCTGCCACGAGCGGGTGCTATCTGTTTGTCCTATGTTAACATTTCGTTCACGGCTGCGAAGATAATCGAGTGCGGTCATTTTGAAATCAACCCAAACCGTATCGCTCTGAACGACCGTCGCCAGAAGGGAGTTGTTACCCGGCCCAACCAATGTCCCTATATCAACGTATCGTTCGCTAATAATGCCATGTAACGGTGCTCGAACAGTAGTAAAATCGTATTGTAACTTATATTGTGCCAAATCGGCTTTGCTCATTGCCACATTGGCTTCGGCACTTTCGTAGGCAGCTATTGCATTATCCAAATCAAGACGGCTGGCAGCATTTTGTTCGTATAGGGGCTTGAGTCTTTCCAAATCACGCTTTGCCTTATTAAATGAAGCGATATCACGCTTTAGCTGAGCTTCAGCCTTATCCATACGTGCCTTGTACTGAGCTGGATCAATTAAGAACAAAACCTCTCCCTGCTCCACTCGCTTTCCTTCCTCAAACATCATCTGATTCAGATAACCTTCTACTCTTGCACGTACTTCCACATAACGATAAGCCCTTATATGGCCAACATATTCGCCAAAGAGTTTAACATTATCTTTTTCAACAGGTGCAATAACCACAGTCGGGTAATCGGGCGCCTTTTCGCGTTTACAGGCCAGCATGAAAAATGTGACCAATGGCAAGAGGAGTAATTTCCTATAGCTCATAATTTATCGTTAATAGTTAAAGTTGTTTTAAAATTATATATTTTAAGTGGTTAATAAGGTGTGTTACACTAGCATTTTTCAATAACAATTATTATCATTCGTTTTTTATTAACAATAATGTATGTGATTTTATTGAGATAAAATACTACTTGACAAACCATGTTTGCTCTAACAAAGCCTTTAATTTATCACATAAAAGAAGCGGTGTAGCTTTGTCATTAGCGATTACCTGACAGGATGGACAGTTAATGATTGAGGCTTAATAAAACTTAACGTAATGATAATACATCAAAATGGGACAACACTGAACTTTTTCCTATTTTTGAGCTCATAACTACTAACAAATCATGAAAGTACTAATTTTTTACACCAAAGAATTTGGGTACCATCCCGCAGAAAAGAATCTGGAAGATGCTCCCGATCCCGGAGGGCCAAAATCATTCAGCAATTGTTTACTGGCCTGCATACAAATAGAGCAAGATGATGAAGAAAAAGGCCTTAGAAGCCGTGAAAAGAAACTGGTTAATCACCTGAAATGGGCAGCACGAAAAAACAACACCAATAAAGTGGTTCTTCACTCTTTTGCCCATCTATCCGACTCAAAAGCATCGGTTGATTTTACAAAACAGCTATTTGATGAAGCCCAAACCCGTTTGGAGAACGCTGACTATGATGTGGCACAAACTCCTTTTGGCTATTTTCTGGATTTAAAAATTGATGCCCCGGGATTCTCTCTGGCCAGAATATGGGCTGAGCTTTAAATACAGCACCAACTACATCATCGGCTCAACAGGTTCATCCCTGTTTTTTTATTAATGAACCGGCCATTCAATCCATTATGAATCAAAAATGGTGATATTTGGCACAAGTGAAATGTTGTACACCGTTTCAAGCAATACTTTACACCTTGCCTTTAGAAAGCAAGTTTAAATAAACACAATACAATTTAACCTAAATCTTATCAATGAATCTTTTAAAACGTATAGGCCCAATAACAGCTGTTTATTGGCTATGTGTTCTGCTAGCCACAGCACAAAATAATTACACCATCAGCGGCACTGTAACCGACTCTCAAACAGGAGAAGCTCTTATTGGAGTCACCATTTATACAGCTGATAAACAAACCGGCACCATGACTAATACCTATGGCTTTTATTCGCTGACCTTACCAAGCGGACAACATACCATTAAATACAGCTTTGTTGGCTACTCAACCCAAGACAGGTCGCTCAACCTGGAGGCCAACCAAACCATCAAAATAGAATTACAAACCAACGAAACTGCTTTAAGCGAAGTGGTGGTAAAAGCTGAAAAAAAAGACAAGAACATTACCTCAACACAAATGGCCGGCGAAAAGCTGGACATGAAAACGATCGATAAGCTCCCCGTCCTTTTTGGCGAAAGAGATGTGCTTAAAACCATTCAACTGTTACCGGGTATCAGCACTGTGTCTGAAGGTGGGAACGGCTTTAGTGTGAGGGGCGGCTCCATCGATCAAAACCTTATCCTGCTGGACGAAGCACCTGTGTATAGCGCTTCGCACCTCATGGGTTTCTTCTCCGTTTTTAATGCCGATGCGATAAAAGGCATGACCGTTTATAAAAGCGGAATCCCAGCAAATTACGGAGGTCGCGCCGCCTCTGTTTTGGATATTACCATGAAGGATGGGAATATGAAACAAGTCCAAGGGTCGGGAGGCATTGGGCTGCTGGCTTCGCGCCTCACCCTTGAAGGGCCAGTTATTAAAGACCGAATGTCCTTCATCCTCTCCGGCCGACGCAGCTATGCCGATCTGATGGCCAAAGCCGCCGGACAAATTGAGAGTGGCACCAAAATGTATTTTTACGACCTCAATGCCAAGTTAAACTACAAAATTAATGATAACAACCGCCTGTTTGCCTCCGGCTATTTTGGCAGAGACGATTTTGGCTTTGATGACATGGGCATTAATTGGGGCAATACAACAGCGACCATACGCTGGAACCACCTTTTTAGCTCAAAATTATTTGCCAACACGACAGCCCTGTACAGCAAGTACAAATATGGCTTTAAGTTTGGTGATAACGGAGATATGCAATCAGGCATAGAAGATATTAGTATCAAACAGGATTTCACCTGGTATTACAATCCGAACAATACGCTTAAATACGGGTTTAACGCTACCTACCACACTTTTTATCCAGGCAAGTTTTCTTTTGAAGACCAAACGATATCCGACATTAAAGTGGCCGAAAAGCAGGCGCTTGAATCATCAATCTACTTAAGTAACGAGCATAAAATAGGCCAAAACATCATTCTCGATTACGGACTCAGAGCCTCAATGTTTAACCAGTTGGGCAAAGGTGAAAACATTACCTACGATGATGACAACAACATTGTGGATAAAGAAGTTTTTGGGAAAGGAAAGCTGATGAAGAGCTATTATGGTTTGGAGCCAAGGCTGGGCATGACCTATCGTCTCAACCCTCAAAGCTCGCTGAAAGCGTCGTATAACCGGATGCTTCAATACCTACATTTAATGTCGAACAGTACCTCTGGCCAGCCTAATGATTTCTGGACACCAAGTACCTTCAACATAGCACCCACCAGCGTCAATCAATATTCATTGGGCCTGTTCCGAAATTTCAGGGATAACACCTTTGAGTTTTCAATTGAATCCTACTACAAATCCATGTCTAACATCAGCGATTTTAAAGATGGTACCCAGATTATGCTGAACGAAGACATCGAATCCTATGTCCTTCAGGGAGAGGGACGCAGCTATGGACTGGAACTATACATTAAAAAGAAGTATGGTCAGTTTACAGGTTGGATAAGCTATACGGCCTCTAAAACAGAGAATAAAATTGAGGGCATTAATCAGGGCCAATGGTATAACTCATCGTACGATAAAACACACGATGTATCCGTCGTTTCCAGCTATCAGCTCTCTAGCCGCCTGTCACTTTCGGCCAACTGGATTTTCTATACCGGTAATGCGGTTACATTTCCCAGCGGCAAATATGAATTTGATGGCAACCAAGTGCCCTATTACACCGAACGCAATGGCTACCGAATGCCCGACTACCACCGTTTGGACATCAATCTTCACCTCGAAGGGAAAGGAAAACGCCGCATACGCTCCAGCTGGGATTTTTCGCTTTACAATGTGTACAATCGCATGAATGCCTATATGATTAATTTCCGGGAGAATGAAAACAACCCCAAGGTCACCGAGGCCGTGAAGGTCAGCCTATTTGGCATCGTACCTTCAGTAACCTGGAATTTTAAATTTTAATACTAAGACTATGAAACGCGATATTATCAAACCCATACTCGGTCAAATTTACGTGCTCATAATTTCAAGCACCCTGTTGTATTCCTGTGAGGAAGTTATTGAAATTGACCTGAACGATTCGTCTCCACAACTGGCCATTGATGCATCTATCCTCCAAAATCAGCCTGCCACTGTTACAATCAGCTATACCAGCAGCTACTTTTCGGATGAAAAACCGGTGTACGAAACCAATGCCATTGTAACTATCAGCGACCAACTTGGCAATATCGAAACCCTTCAGCAGTTGGATAATGGGGTATATGCTGGACAGCGCCTAACGGGCAGAGTGGGCGTTGAATATGAACTATCGGTGAGTGTTGGTGACGATACCTATATTGGTCGGAGCAAACTGATGACACCTACGGAAATTATTCGTCTGGACTATTCCAAATTCGATCGCTTTGGCAGTTCACACGGGTCGGATGAATACACTCTGGACATTGTGCTAAAAAACAACCCGCAGGAAGACAACTATTTTTTAATCAAATACTACCTGAACGATAAGGATAAGGAAGAAACATACAGCGTGTGGTCGCACGAGTTCTTTTCAAAAGATGACACCATTCAGTTTTCTCCCATGCACTTTTTGTTTACTAAAGATGATGTTGTGACCGTCCGCGCCTACTCGATTGACGAAGGTACCTATGATTACTACTCCCAACTCGATGAGATAATTGATTACCAGGGAGCCACAACTCCTTTTAATCCTTCATCCAATATGGGAACTGAAGTATTAGGTTACTTCCGAGCCTGGTCATACGATGAAAAAAGCATTCAGGTAGAAGAAGAATAAAAAAAAGCTGCCAGGTTCAATACGCCTGGCAGTTTCTAACTTCACGTTTATTTTTTGGATTGGATGATGATGACCCCATTCTTGCCTTTATCGCCAAATTTTTGGGTCGCTGCGTCGCCCTTTAAAACATTGATAGATTCAATTTTGGATGCATCCAAAGCCTTTATTTCACCTTCGTAAACTTCCCCATCATAAAGTACATATGGTCGGTGTTCTGCGTCGCCCTCAAAACTCACTGCATCGGCTTTATTCGATGAAATTTCTATCGTTTCGGCAACCAGAGTGGCGTTACCATGGGTTACTTCGCCCTTTTTAGTGTTGATAATAACCACACCGTTTTTTCCATCCTCACCGTATTGTTCAATGGCTTCCTGCCCTTTAAGTACCGAAACAAACTCTATATCTTGTTCATCAACCTCACTCCTTTCCTGCTTTTTGCCATCGACAACAAACAATGGAGTTTCGCCATTATCAGCTGTCACCTTCACGTTCATTGCGCTAATCTGTACCTTATCTGATGATTTAAAGAGCTGCACAGCATCTGCGTTGCCTTTAGTTGTGATTTCAATCACTCCCCCTTTAGCCTTTTCACCATACTTTTTGGCAGCAGCATCACCTTTCAATACATTCATATTTAAAATATCATCCGGAGAAATATCATTTATTTCACCAGAGTATTCTTGTCCATCCACCATCACTAGCGAAGGTTTTTCAGGAGCAAAGGCCCTTCCATTTTTGAGTTTATCCAACAAAAAAGCTTCGGTGTGAATGATAAAAGCACCATTTTCGGGTGTTGTCGAAAGAAACTTAAGCGGGTTGCCTGCTGGCGAATGTCCAATGGCTTTTACTTCACTGATATTCAATGTTGTTAATTCACTCACGGTCACTTCTTTGCCATCCAGCACTAAAGCTGGCTGGTTATTTTTTGGTCCCTTTAGATGTATGCGGCCATCCGCTACCACTAACGAAAACTCTTCACCCTTGGAGTTCACCACCTTTGTTGTGCGCCCCTCCCATCCATTAGCCAGACTTCTTCCCATTTCACTGGCTGATTTTTGCAGTTTAAACTCAAAATCCATCTGCAGAGTTTTACCAACAAGTGCTTTATCTTCTATCACAGGCAGTTTTTCCACAACCCTAACCACTTCTTTTTCCAAAGCATTTTTCGCAGCTTCCAAGGCACTACTGCCTTGTTTTTCTTGACCGGCCTCACCGGCATAGGCCATCACTACCACCTTATCCAACTGAACGGCATCCGGGTCACTCCCAATCCTTACATTAATAACTTTACCTTTTTTATCAACATCGAAATTCGCAGTTACGGTCGCTTCAATACCTTCATCTCGCGCTTCCAAAGGATACTTAATGCTCTTTGCTATGGCATTTCGCAAATCCTGTGTATCACCAATTTCAGTTGAATTAAATGCATTCACTGCGGTTTTATCAGGGTTCGTAAATGCCAGTAAAGCCATGCCCAACAGCGGAACCAAAAGCAGGTTCTTGATCCATCCAACTATCAGGCTGGTATTTTTCTTATTCATCATGACAATTCGTTTTTTAGTTAAACTTTGATTAAAGTTATTTACCAATTGTAATCGTCGGTCGCTCTTTAACAGATTGAGCAGCGAATATTGATAGGCCTGTGGTTCATTTGTTTGCTGCACCATTGCGTTGTCAACACAATATTCATGGTTTTGGGCTATGAGTTTACGCAGCCACCAAACAAACGGATTCCACCATTGCACAATCAACAGCCACTCCGCCAGCGATATATCAATTGAGTGCAATTGCGCACAATGTGTGCGCTCATGCTCCAAAATCATTTGCCCATACTTATTTCTCTCCAAATGGGCGGGCATAAAAATGGTTTTGAAAAATGAAAAAGGATTAACAGTCTCATCGTCCATCAACACAAGCTGATAGCCTTTATAGGAAGCTATTCGGGCCTTTCGTTTTAAACGATTGATGCTATAATAGCCCCATACCAAACGCAGCAACAACACTAAACTTACCACAACGTAAAGACCAAGTAACCAATGCATCCAACTAAGTGATGGAACATCAGGGATTGCTACTCCTTCAGTAGCCGGCACGTCCAGCGTAAGTACAATTGGCTCAGCCACAGCATCGGGACGAAACAACAGTGCCTTCAGCCAAACAGGCATGGCCAGTAATGGCAACAACCACGGTACAAAGAGGGTTATTAACAGCCATACTCTATTGCGCACAAAAAAGCTATCGCGTGCCATAAACAGCAGATAAATCACTACCGAAATCGCAATGATACCACCAGACTTAAGTTGCAGTTCGAGAAAAGTGTCCATTACTCCTGTTTTTTCTTTTCAATTAAATCAATTAACTCTTTTAAATCCTCCACATTCAATTTATCCTCGTTCACAAAAAAAGATACCACATTTTTATAAGAGGATTCGAAATAATCAGACACTACATTTTTAATGAACATTTTACGGTACATTTCCTTGCTAACCGCCGGATAGTATTCGTGTGAATTCCCATAAGAATTATGGGCCACATACCCTTTTTCTTCCAGGCCGCGAATAATGGTGCTAAAAGTATTATAATGCGGCTTGGGCTCGGGGTGCTGCTTAAGCAAATCCTTTACAAAGCCTTTACCTGCCTCCCACAATATCTTCATCACATCCTCTTCGCGTTTCGTTAATCGTTTAGAAATCATAATTCTGCCTTCAAAAAATTTGTACCATGATTGTATTGACAAAACAAATATAACTATTCATTTCGTTTTATCAACTATCTTTTTCGTTATTAAACGAAATTTTTAGTTAGCCAGGAGGAGATCCTGCTAAAAACAATAGAATTCTGGATACTAATGGATTAAAATAAAGCCTTTAGCTCATTCAGTTGAGCCTGGTTTAACTCCGACTTATCACCCAGCAGCGATGTCAGCACTGTCATTTTAGCCGCATTCTCTAACACTTCAACCCGATCAAAGGCCTGCAACAGGGTGTCTCCTAAAGCTAATATGCCATGATTAGCCATTAAAACAACATTAGCTTGCGCACAGGCGGCTGCAACATTAGCGGCCAGCAAGTCCGAACCTGGTGCCGCATAACCAGCAGTACAAGGCTCTCCAATAATAGCATAAGCTTCAGCCAATAAATGTGTATTGATCCGATGGCTGGTGGTCGCAAATAAACTACCCATGGGGGCGTGAGCGTGCACCACTGCCTGAACATCGGGCCGACTTTTATAAACGGCCAGGTGCATGCCTGTTTCCATGCTCACTTTAAGCTGAGCATCAACCACCTGTCCATCCATCGACACAATGGCAATCCCTTTACTCCTGATTTGTCCCTTATCGGTTGCTGATGCCGTAATGGCAATGTGATTAGCATCCAAACGCAAACTAATGTTCCCTCCTAAAGAGGTGGTTAATCCTTTTTTATAAAGGCGCCTCATCCATTTAGCTACTTCTTTCTTGCTCTTTAAATACGACTCTTTGTGCATGATCTTTTTTATTTTTGAACAGCTGCCAATTACCAAAGATGTAAAAATTCATTAGTTTAATCGGATAATTATCAAATAAAACAGACATGTTCTTCTTTTATTTATGGCTAAAATATGAAAACGATTATTTTTGTTGCCCATGAGTCGAGCAAAAATAAAAAGCTATTCAGCACTAGGTATTTTATTATTATTCAGTTTTCTTGCTTTTACTCAGGAGCAAGACCAGCTGAAAGAGGCTAAGCCAATGGCTGGCGAAGGCATGTATGCTTTTTTGATACGGCACAAGCTGTCCCCCGCCGAGCATCAACAACAATTTATAGAACTCAATCAGGGAAAGTTTGGCGATAACAACAGTCTGCTGGCCCATCACACCTATTGGCTGCCTTTAACCACCACTGAACTTTACGAACCCCTTTTCGGTGAGGAACGTGAGCGTTTTCCGCTGGAATCAGCAGAGCTGAAAGGGGCTGCCTTCTACCTGGTAGCCGGGCACGGAGGTCCCGACCCTGGAGCGATTGGCAATTATGGCAGTAATGAACTTCACGAAGATGAATATGCCTATGACATAACCCTTCGTTTAGCCAAAAAACTAATGGAAAATGGGGCTAAAATACACTTGGTGGTACAAGATAATGATGATGGAATTCGGGATGAGCAGATTTTGCAATACGACAACCATGAGACCTGTGGCGAAGAGGTCATTCCTCTGGATCAGGTGGAGCGCCTGAGGCAGCGCACCAAAGAAGTAAATACCCTGTTTAAAAAAGACACTGAAAGCTATCGGCGTTGCATTATTATTCACCTCGACAGCCGCAGTAAACGCCGACAAATTGATGTATTTTTCTATCATCATAAAAACAGTAAGAGTGGCACAAAACTGGCATACGAGCTGCGCGACACCTTTGATGAAAAATACAAACAGCACCAGCCATCCAGAGGATTTTCAGGAACAGTTAGCACCCGTAACCTCTACCTGTTACGCCACACAACACCGGCTGCCGTTTTTATTGAATTAGGTAATATTCAAAACTACCGCGACCAACAGCGCTTTATACTCGCCGATAACCGGCAAGCCTTGGCCAATTGGTTATACGAGGGAATAAAGAAAGATTTTGAAAGGAATAATAAGAAATAATACTTATTTTTGTCTTTCGTTAAATTTTATTCATTAAAAATTACTAACACACGCAAATAGGATACACATGAAACCAACACTTTTAATTTTAGCAGCAGGCATGGGAAGTCGCTATGGCGGCCTTAAACAAATGGATGAATTGGGTCCGCACGGCGAATCAATTATCGATTACTCAGTATACGATGCAATACAGTCGGGATTTGAAAAAGTAGTTTTTGTCATTCGCGAATCGTTTGCTGAGGCCTTCAAAGAGCGCTTTGAGCCTCGCCTGGCTGGTAAAATTAAAACCGAGTATGTTTTTCAGGAACTCACCGACTTGCCAGAAGGTTTTAGCTTACCTGAAGGAAGAGAAAAGCCTTGGGGTACAGGCCATGCCATCCTCATGGCAAAAGATGTAATTAATGAGCCATTTGCTATTGTGAATGCCGATGATTTTTACGGACGTGAGGCATACAAGCAAGTTTTCGATTTTGTGGCACAAAGTACCGATGCCAATGAGTATGCCATGGTGGGCTATGCGCTGAATAACACCCTTTCGGAGCATGGTACAGTATCACGCGGTGTATGTGAGGCCGATGAAAAAGGCAACCTGATCAACATCACTGAGCGCACCAAAATTGGCTATGAGGGCGAAAAAATATTTTTCTACGAAGAGGCCAGCAAAACAGAACTAACTGGTCAAGAGGCTGTATCAATGAATTTCTGGGCTTTTAAACCGGAGTATTTTCAGCATTTGGAAGCTGCTTTTGTGGAGTTCCTGAAAGAAAAAGGAACAGAAATGAAGTCGGAGTTTTACTTTAATGCAGTAGTTGACGCACTTATCAAAAAGGGTGAAGTTAGCACAAAGGTGATACGCACCGATTCTAAATGGTTTGGTGTTACCTATAAAGAGGATAAACCAATGGTACAGGAAAAACTGAACCAGCTAATTGCCGACGGCAAATATCCTGAAAAGCTGTGGTAAAAAACAATACACATTAAATATTATTAGGCGCTTCCTCTAACAGGTAAGCGCCTTTTTTATATTTTAGAAGCTCCAAACCACATAGTCATGAAATATACATCGATTCTCATCCTCCTAACATTATTGGCTTGTAGCAAAGACGATACGCTTTCATTGGATGCACTCCCTTCTTATACAATTATAGATCCAAATGAAGAGTCGTTTGATTTCAATGGTCAATTGATACAACCATTTATCGACACCGTTTTTTATCAATTTCAGGAAAATGGCATTTTAGTTAAAACCCTGCATGATTATTCTGAAACTGATGGTACGATGCAACTGGAACAAGCCTATACTGTTGAAAGAGAATACCTCATCGATAAAAATCGAATCTTCATAGTTCCGCCAACAGAAATCAAGCTGACTCCTTCATTTGGGAAAGACCATTACCAGTGGGAAGTGTTAAAACTCAATTCTGACACCATGATTGTTGACTTCTACCAGAATCATGTCCACACCGGCCATTATGGTTTTTCTTTGCGCCCTAAGGAGTAACAGCTTTTGGTTAAAATATTGCCTAAAAACAGCGCACTCAATAAAATTTTAGAAAATTATCAGCACACAAAATTATCAACTATGAAAACGTTAATTGCATTTATTTGCTTGTCCGTCGGTCTGTTAGCGACAGCTCAAACACCGCAGGGCAAAGTTATCGAAGGCCAGTCCATTCCCAGTCAAATAACCGGCTACGATGTAAACTACTCGGTATATCTGCCACCTTGTTACGATTCTTCCGAGCGCGCCTATCCGGTATTGTACCTGCTGCACGGTTACAGCGATAACGAAACTGCCTGGGTCCAGTTTGGCGAAGTGAATCGCACTGCCGACAAAGCCATAGAAGAAGGCCTTATCCCACCCATGATCATCATTATGCCTGATGCTAAGGTTACTTGGTATGTCAACAATTTCGATGGCAGCGATCGCTACGAAGACATGTTCTTTGAAGAATTTATTCCGCAGGTAGAAAAGCAGTACCGCATCCGCTCCAAGAAAGAGTTTAGAGCCATAAGTGGTTTATCCATGGGAGGCAACGGCTCATTGATGTATGCCATCAGGCATCCCGAAATGTTTGGCGCCTGCGCCGCGTTTAGTGCTGCGGTTTATACCAACGAGGAAATGGAATACCACCTCTCAAAAGGCAACAAATCGTGGTTTGAGCCCATTTATGGTTCACTCACTAAAACTGGCAAATTGCCGCAACATTGGATGAACTATAACATCCTCAACACCCTAAAAAATAACCCGACAGACCACATTAAGCGCGTTAATTTTTACATCGATTGTGGCGATGACGACTTTCTTTACAAAGGCAATGCCGCTTTGCATGTGTTAATGCGCGATTTAGATATTAAACATGAATTTCGTATTCGCGAAGGCGCTCACAACTGGACCTATTGGCGAAACAACATCATTTATGGGCTTCAATTTATTGGCAAAACCTTCCATCGCTAAGCAAATTCTCAATTGTTTTTTTGCCCGAAAATATTGCTTATCAGCTTGTTTTTCACCCCAATAAAAAATACCTTTAAAAACATTAAGCTAAATGGTCCCATTTATTAGCTTATTTTAATTTCTGCTGCAAATGTATACCCGCATTTGCAGCAGAAGTTTATAACCTTATTATCTACAAACCCCTGAGTAAAGTAACCCTTGCTTTTCTGTTGCTTTGCCCAAAAATCTTTGAAAATGAAAGCAATTATTAATCGAAGAGATTTCTTGAAAGCCGGAGCGGTAACAGCGGTTGGTGCGGCTGTTCTTCCCCACGTTCTTTCCGGTTGCACAACCGGACCGGCCAAAATTGGAGGTAACATGACTATTCACGACTATTTGGAGCACTTTGGTGTTACAGAACAAATGATTCAACAAATTATTGCAGAAGGCCTTTCAAAAGGCGGCGATTATTGCGATTTATTCTTTCAACACAGCATTGCTAACTACATTGGTTTGGAAGACAATGCTGTTAACCGTGCCTACTCCGACGTTAGTTTTGGTGTAGGTATTCGCGTTTTAAAGGGCGATCAAACCGGCTACTCCTTTAGCGAAGAAGTAAGCCTGCAAGCCATGAAATCAGCAGCTCGCACAGCAGCCAATATTGCGACCAGCAGTGCCACCGTCGAACCGCTTGCATTCGAGTCCCCAAAGCTACCCAGCTATTACATGATAAAAACTCCCTGGGAAGAAGTATCCATCAATGAGAAAATACCTTACCTGCAACAAGTCAACGAAAAGGTATTTGCCATGGATAACCGGGTGATTAAATCCAATGTGTGGTTTAACGATGAAACTTCCTACGTATTGTTTGCCAACTCCGAAGGGCGCATGACCTGCGACTACCAGCCAATGGCCCAACTGTCTGTAAGTGTAACGGCCGAGCAAAACGGAAAGAAGGAGCAAAATTACTTCGATTACTCAGGGCGCCGGGGCATTGAATTCTTTACCCCTGAAGCAATAAACACACTAGCCACCGAAGCTGTGCAGCGCACTGTTTCGCTGTTTGATGCGGTGAAGCCTAAAGCTGGCGAACTACCGGTGGTATTAGCAGCTGGCAGCTCCGGAATATTATTACACGAAGCCATCGGGCATGGTATGGAGGCCGACTTCAACCGCAAGGAAACCTCTATTTTTAGCGATAAAATTGGTAAGAAGGTAGCCAACGACTTTGTAACCATCGTTGATGATGGAACCAATCCTAACGTGCGTGGCACCATTAATGTGGATGATGAAGGCAATAACACAGAGAAAACCTATCTGGTGGCCGGTGGAACAATGGAATCATACCTGCACGACCGCATCAGCGCCAAACACTATGGTGTGAAACCTACCGGTAATGGCCGTCGCGAATCGTTCCGACACATGCCAATGCCACGTATGCGCAATACCTACATGGAAAACGGTCCGCATAAAAAAGAAGAAATTATAGAAAGTGTAAAATACGGCGTGTATGCCGAAACCTTCTCCAATGGTCAGGTGATGATTGGCGCTGGTGATTTCACCTTCTACGTTAAATCGGGTTACCTCATTGAGGATGGCAAGCTCACCCGCCCAATCAAAGACATCAACATCATAGGTAACGGACCAAAAGTACTGGCCGATATCGAGATGGTGGCAGATGACTTGAAAATGGCTGAAGGCGGCTGGACCTGCGGTAAAAACGGGCAGGGCGTGCCTGTATCGCAAGGTTTACCTACTGTAAAAGTATCTAAAATCACCGTTGGTGGCGTCAATGCTTAATCTATCTAACCCGAAAAACGAACAACAATGAACAATAAAGAACGAAAAGAACTGGCCATGTGGGCCGTTGAATTCGCCAAACAAAAAGGTGCCAGCGAAGTCGCTGCATCTATCAGCAACTCGCGTTCGGTTGAAATTGAAGTACGCGAACAGAAAATTGAGAAAATCAAGGAGTCGACCACAAATGGTCTGTCCCTGAATATCTACCGCGATCATAAATACTCCGGTCACTCAACCAATAATCTGAATAAAAAAGATTTAGAGAAGTTTATCACGGAGGCCGTTGAAGCAACAAAGTATCTGACTGCGGATGAGTTCCGTGAGTTACCCGATCCGTCCCTTTATCCCACAAATTTAAATCACGACCTGAAAATTGAGGATAAAAGCTACAGCAATGTAGCCCCTGAGCAACGGGTTCAGATAGCCAAAGAAATTGAACAGGTAGCCCGCGCTCAAAGCGATAAAATTATTTCGGCCACCGGAGGTTTTAGCGACGATTACTCCGAAAGCGTATTGGTACATAGTAATGGGCTGGTAGCCGAGCGTGCCTCTACATCCTTTTGGGCAGGTGGAGAAGTCACCGTAAAGGATGGTAATGCCCGGCCAGAAGGCTATCACTGGGGAGGCAGCCGCTATTTTAATAGTATGCCCACGGCCGTGGAATTAGGAAGCAAAGCAGCGGAGAATGCCATCCGTAAAATGGGACAGACCAAAATTGCATCAGGCAAATATGACATGCTGATTGAAAACCGAACAGCAGGCCGTTTGTTGTACATGTTTGTCCGCCCCATGTCGGCACGTGCACTGCAGCAAAAAAGCTCCTACCTCGATGGCATGCAGGGCAAAGAAATAGCTGCGCCCGTATTAACCGTTATTGACGATCCGTTAATGGAAGGTGGTTTTGCCTCCAGACTGTACGATGGACAGGGCATTGCGGCCAGGCAGCGCACCATGATTGAAAAAGGCGTGCTGAAAGAGTACTATGTGGATAACTACTATGGTAAAAAGCTCGGTTTAACGCCAAATGGCGGCTCAACATCCAACATCCGCTTCGATTTGGGTTCACGCGGCTTTGATGCCATCGTTAAAGACATTAACAAGGGTATTTTTGTTACTTCTTTTAATGGAGGTAACTCCAACCCAACCACCGGCGATTTTTCTTTTGGTGTTTCGGGTTTTCTTGTTGAAGGTGGTCAAATAGTTAAGCCAGTCAATGAAATGAACATTTCAGGCAATGCGAAAGAATTCTGGAAACAACTGACCGAATTAGGGAACGACCCTTACCAGTACTCAAGCATTCTAAGTCCGACCCTGGTATTTAAGGATATCGATTTTAGTGGACTATAAAAAATCGGTTCTGCAAAAGAGTCCATCCCCGTAACTGATTAATGAAAGAGGCTGTCTAGAGAGGCAGCTTCTTCTTTTTTGTACAAATAGTTATTTCCAGACTTAAAGGTATTTTTATATTTTTGTGCTCTAATTTAGAAATTATGGATCCGAATAGCAGTAAAAAACACCTGATAAACCGCCTGAGCCCGCAAGAACTAAAGGAACGATTAGCCAATGAAACGTTTAAACGCACTACCGTTTCTTTTTACCGATACGTAATTATCGATAATCCGGCAGAAATGCGCGACCAGCTGTTTGAAATGTGGAGCCAGCTGCAGTGCTATGGCCGCATTTATATTGCACACGAAGGAATTAATGCACAAATGAGTGTGCCAGACCATTTTTGGCAAACATTTAAAGAGCAACTCTACACCATCCCACAATTTAAAGATGTCCCCTTTAAAATAGCCGTTGAGGATAACGGCCAATCCTTTTTAAAATTACAAATAAAAGTACGTGAACAGATTGTAGCCGATGGCCTTAAACCCGATGAGTACGATGTAACCAATGTAGGACAACACCTGACAGCCAAAGAATGGAACACTGCCATTGACGAGGGCGCTATTGTGGTAGATATGCGCAACCACTACGAGAGTGAAATAGGTCGATTTGAAGGCGCCCTGCTTCCTGAGGCTGAAACATTTAAGGAGGAATTACCGGAAGTGGTTGAAAAATTAAAAGAAAATAAAGACCAAAAAATACTTCTGTATTGCACAGGCGGGGTGCGCTGTGAGAAAACAAGCGCCTACCTTAAACACCATGGCTTTTCCGATGTCAATCAACTACTTGGCGGCATTATCGATTACAGCCGACAGGTGGAAACTGAAAAAATTGAAAACAAATTTATAGGCAAAAATTTTGTGTTCGACAATCGCCTGGGTGAGCGCATTAGCGATGATATCATCAGTCGCTGCCATCAGTGTGGCGCTCCCTGCGACACACACACCAACTGTGCTAACAAACGCTGCAACCTGCTGTTTATCCAATGCGAAAGCTGTCAATCAAAATACAGCGGATGTTGCGGCAACGATTGCCAAACCTACTACCTGGCGCCAGAAAATGAAAAAGCAGAGCTGGAACAACGATTGGTTTTCAAGAGAGGGAAACGCTTTCATCGCCCGGAACAGTCGGCCTGAATAATATCATTTTGTAGCCTTGGGCAGATTCACTATTTTGCAGATCAACCAAAAGAAAAGACTTTATGAAGATTGTATCATGGAACGTCAATGGTATCAGGGCGGTTCTGAAAAAAGACTTCGTGGAATCGTTCGCTTCCATGGAGGCCGATATACTGTGCCTGCAAGAAACCAAAGCGCAGGATAATCAGGTAAGCGAAGCCCTGGCCGAGTTTAAGGACTATCATATTTATTCCAATTCGGCCCTTAAAAAAGGCTACTCGGGTACCGCAATCATCAGCAAACAAGAGCCTCTGAGCATTACAAAAGATATGGGCATTGAGGAACACGACCAGGAAGGGCGTGTACTGTGTGCAGAGTATGAAGATTTTTATCTGGTTACCGTTTATGTGCCCAACTCGGGTAGCGAGCTGAAACGACTGGATTATCGACAAAGCTGGGATCAGGATTTCTTTAACTACCTGAAAAACCTGGAAGCCACTAAACCTGTTTTAGTATGTGGTGACTTTAATGTGGCGCACACCGAAATAGATTTGGCCCGCCCTAAACCTAACTATAATAAATCGGCTGGCTACATGCAGGAAGAAATTGATGGCATGGATCGCTATACACAAGGTGGCTTTAAGGACACATTCCGCCATTTTTACCCCGACGTAACCGATAAGTATTCATGGTGGAGTTACCGGGCCGGCGCACGTGGCAAGAATGTAGGCTGGAGAATCGACTATTTTCTGGCAAGCGAGAGTTTTCTGCCTAAACTAAAGGATGCCTTTATTCTCAACGAGATTATGGGTTCTGACCATTGCCCGGTTGGAGTTGAATTGTAAGTTGAGTCAAAATAAATTAGTGGATGCTACATCATATCGTCGAACAAAGGAGCATCCACTAAGATATTATTTATCTGTCCCCGCTTTAGCAAGCGCCTCTGCCAACTCATTACACACCGCCAGCTTGCCATCGATAAGTGTTGTGGTGGTTACAACCCCTTTTAAACACAACTTTTCGTCGGGCAGGCGATAGATATCCTGATAAAACATGTACTTAATACCTTTGTGCTCCACCCTCGTTCGCACTACAAAACGATCATTACTTTGTAGAGGTGTTTTATATGCTAGGTCGATACGCGCAACTACTGCGACAATATTTCTATCAAAGAGTTCTTTAAAATTCACCCCTAATGAGTCGAGAAATTCGTGCCGGGTGTGCTCCAGGTAATTCTGATAGACCGAATTATTTACAATTCCCTGTAAATCGCACTCATAATCACGCACTTTAAATTCCAGCTCGTAATCATATTTATTAGCCATAATTGCTGTTTTAGCTGCGAATGTAAAAATAAAAAAGGTGGCCCGAAAGCCACCTTCCATTAATCATCTCAGAATATTCTAAACCTTTAGTCAAAGATTAATTGAGATAGTATCATCGCACGTTTGCGATGCTTAACTACCTCCAAACAGATGATTTGGGATTATTAGTTGTTGCTTTTATTGTAAGACGTGTATTGAGAGAAGAGCTTGCAACAAGCAAAACTCCTCTCTCTATAAATCCAAATCACACACGCATACCTATTGAATAATTACTTTTTTGGTTACGAACCGTGCTTTATCAATACTGATTCTAAGAAAATACACCCCTGGCACATTCCAGTAGATGGGGGCATTAGCCGAGTGCGAAACACGTACTCCTCTTATATCAAAAAGTTCGGCACAATAATTCTGAGAACCGGATACATGGATCTGCCCCTTTGATGGATTGGGAAATACTTTTATTGAATTTTCAAGGGCCTCCTGCATGCCAACATACACCTCATCGTAAATGCCTGTGAATTTGAGGTTATCATCAGCCCATAAATTGCTACGGTAACGGTGATGCAGCCAATATCGCATTACCTCTGCCTGGCCACTCGTAAACATAGAGGCACAGCCCGAGTAGTCCATGAAATTTTCTGTATTTACAAGTCCGTCATTGCATAAATTCCCTTGTTTACATTCCCAGGTGTGGCACCGTGTTTCCGGCGTATCATTCACACCATCATCGCCGCACTGAGTGTAAGAAGGCCCAAAAGTATGGCTTAAGCCCAGGTAATGTCCTATTTCATGCGTCAACACATCATCACTGGACGAGTCTGTACCTCCACCCAAATATTTGTAGTTATAAACCGGACCAGCTATTCGCCCTCCCTTATCCGTATCGGGCAAATAACACCAACCCGTGCCATGCTCATCGCCATTTACATTGTAGGTGACCCACACCTGCAAATACCTTTGTTGGCCATTGTAATCGCTGCCTGTATTCCAATTAATCGCTCTTTTGAGGGTTTGATTACTGCCCGGATTATCGCCTTTTACATTTTGACGATGGTAAGTTACTCCTTCAATCGTGTTTCCATAAGGATCTTTTTTAGCCAGATGAAAAACAATTCTGCAATCGGCAATACGCGCTTTAAAGATGGATTGAACCAGCTCGATATCGCGATGCTGACCACTGAAATTTATATTTAACAGTTCAACAACCCGCCTGGCCTTCTCAATGGATAACCGTTCTTGAGGGTCAGATGGATCGAAAACATGAAAAACGATAGGAACATGGTAAACCTGCTCGCTATAGGCAGCCTTAAGCAAAGCGGGCTCAATAACACACACCTCATTAGTGCTACAAATAACCTGAGGTGCAATTTGTTGCGCCTGACTCACACTTAAGCTAAACAACATGTATATCAATAGCCATTTCTTCATGTATCCATTTTTTTCAATATAAGCATATGCCATAATAAGCTATTCATCAACATTATTTCTAATTATTGAAGCAAGCAACTGTCTGATAACCTATAAGAATTGTTCATAAAAATGGCAAGAAGCCGTCGGCTCCTTGCCTGTTAATACTTACTCGGTTTGGCCGGCAAGAATAGTTAGTCCTTGCGTTTCATAAGCCATATCGATCAGTGTAACGGAAGAGCCATCGGCGTTAACTGCCACCTGAATCCAACCGTTAACTTCCACGTCGTCAACAACCATACGAATGGCCAGATAAGCCGTTTGTCCAAACCACTCATCCTTAAATTTCGGCTGTAAATCCCATAATGCCCGGCTATCTGCCATTCCCCGCTTATCAAACCAGCTAATGGCAGTTTGGTTAATAACATCTCCCTCTTTCAATACCAGAGCTTTATAGCCTTCACCATCGGCTACAGCTCCAATGGGGTGGCCAATGCTGTGCAAAATAATATCACTACCATCCAAATCCCATAGACCACACCAGCCCCAAGACCATAAGTTCAAATCAATCCAGCTGCGCTCACCACGCTTCATGGTTACATCGTCCCATTCATACCAATCGCCATTTTCCCATCCCCAGAAGGTAGGCTGATAAGCAATGTTTGGAGTAGGCACATTGCGATACACCTTGATGGCTATCTGATTGATTTCTCCAAGAGGACATTCTTCAGACACCAAATTCAGCTTAATGTAACGTTCCTGATCATCGAAGGGTATGAGGGAACAATCCAAAGGCATCTCAACGGTATGCGACTGCAAGCCCTTACGAAAGGGTACCTCTGTAGGATAGCTATACGCCTCAGTAGGCACATCACTTGAGCCATCGAGGCTAAGATTTACTTTTGTAGCTTCTGATACATTCCAGTCAGCTGCAATCGTAAAACGAATGGTCTTTAGTTCGGTACTTTCTCCAATAATCATTGCATCCACAGTACCAACTTCAAAACCTATTGTCGAATCGGTTAAAGCAATAAGTTCAGGAGTATCCTCGTCATCACTGCAACCAACAAATATCAAAACAGCAAATAATATCGATAGATAGTGCTTTAGTCTATTTTCCATAACCGGGATTTTGTTTTATGTTATCATTAATTTTGATTTCAGCATCGGGAATTGGCAACTGCATATGGTAGTCATCAAACGCCACTTCCTGAACTGTTGACAAGGTCGATGAAGGACGCGAAAAATCGTTGCCCCAACGTAATAAATCGCGCATACGCAAGCCTTCACCCAAAAGCTCAAGGCGCTTCTCGAGCTGTATTTCTTCAAGGGAAACAGTGGCCCTGAGTGCAGGAGTTTCAAAATACCTGTTATTAACTAATTCAAATGCCTCCAGCGCATCATCGTGTCGGTTGAGGCGTTTACAAGCCTCTGCTTTTAAGAGTGCAATTTCCGATGCTCGCATGATATTGAAATCACCCAGTCCATTGGTATAAGTCACATTACCAATACCATTGGTAAGCAACGCATCCAAATCATCTACAAAGTAATCGGATGGTGCAAACTTGCCAAAAGTGCGGTGTCCGTGCAGGGTAACAAACTGACCTTTGATAATATCCAATGCCGATGCCTGAATATGGTTATAACCGGCCTCTGTATACTTATCAAAGTTGGCGACCCAGCTGTTGTAATCATAAAAGTACTTGAGACGCTTGTCACCGGCTTCAAACAAGTCGGCCACTTCACTATACACTCTTACAGTTTTAGATGCCGTATTATTAGAATCCCACTGGGCACAGTGCGTTCCCGTAACACTGTATTCGTCGCTGATAGCTCGGGCCACAAGAATTGACTCAGAAAGCACCCGTGATACACCATTTTGGAGCTCAGCAAAGTTTCCGGCTGGTTGCACCATGTCCAACACCTTATCAGCATAATCAACAGCTTTTTCAAGTGCTGCAGCTGATGTTATGGTAAGGCCCTCGCCCAGCTGGTAGGTATGGGATGAGCCAATTGGTCCGGCCAAATTCATATACATGCGTGCCAGCAGGCCATTAACCAGCGCTAAATTAGCTCTTTCGGGGTTCATGGCTGTACTGATATTCTCAGCAGCAAATATTAAATCTTGATATATCAATTGGTAATTTTCAATGATCAAAGCCCTTGCAGCATCTACATCCCCATAATTGGTAGTAACTATAAGAGGAACACCAAGGTTATTACCTTCGTTGAGATGCACCGGTTTACTAAAGGCATTCAATAAATCCAGATAGGCCATAGCCCGCATTGTTCTGGCCTGTGCGATATAATCATCACGCACATCCTGGTCGGAAATACCTATTAACTCATTGTTAATAATCAGGTTGGCTGCATCAACAATTTGATAGGCCATGGGCCAGATACTGTAAGCTACATTGTTATCGGCCAGCCCCTGATTATAATTAAAAATATTAGTAAAGGTATAAGCACCATCCTGGGTGAAGTTTATATTATCGGCACGTGCCTCATTAAAATACGGAACGTAATACTGAGCATATGAATACATAGCTGTGGCATATATTCCATTTAAAGCCAACTCACAGCCTTCGCGACTGTTAAGTAACACAACGCTTGTAGTACTATCGGTTGGGTTTCGTTCTAAAAAACTATCCGAACAGCTCATTAATCCGCCCAACAACACCACTAATAAAATTATATTTTTCACTGTCATGATTTTAGAAATTTAAGTTAACACCAAAAGTTACTGAGGTCATTGGCGGAACAACCCATCCGCTTGTGTCACCGTTAAGTCCCAGTTCAGGGTCGTAGCCGGTAAAATCGGTTAAAGTCCACAGATTTTCTCCCATCACATACACACGAACACTGTTCAGGTTCACCTGATCTAACCACCTTTTTGGCAAAGTATAGCCAAGTGTTACCTGTTTCAGTTTCAGAAAATCGGAGCGCTGCAAAAAGCGGGTTGAGCGCCACCAGGCATGGCTAACATCATTGTGCACATACATAGGATTTTCAGAGTTGTCGCCAGGCGATTGCCACGAATTAATGACCTCTCTTTCGAGGTTAAACTGTGGTTGGGCACCATCAGAATTAACCATTCCTTTTACATTGTTATAGGCATAATTACCTACACTATAATAAAACATGAAGGACAAATCGAAGTTTCTAAACGACATGTTATTATTAAAAGCTCCAAAGAAGTCAGGGGCAGCATCACCCACATCATAATAAGAGCCATCCTCCCAATCGTTGGTTACGGTTGTTTTGCCCGTTGGATTTTCGTTCGCATCCAATACTTCTTTATACCAGAGTGGACCTCCTGTTTGCGTATCCACACCGGCCCACTTTTTCATGCGAAGGTTATACATTGAGCCGCCTTTATCACGATAGGTCTGACCATCGCCCGACCAGTTATCACCATACCACTCCAATATTTCATTGTCGTTAGCAGTGTACGTAATGTTGGCATCCCATTTAAAATCAGGTCTATCAATCAGCATGGCGCCAACAGATATTTCCCAGCCATTATTTTTAATCTTACCCACATTCTCCATCCGGGCATTACCATTTACTCCTCTGGCACCTGTGTAATAGCCAATTAATTTATATAGCAGAAGCGCATCAGAGATGCGGTTGTAGTACTCCACGGTACCATATAAACGGTTAAAAAATTTGTACTCCAGAGCGATGTTAGCATTTTTATTGCCTTCCCAAGCCAACGTTTGATTACCAATCTGATTTAAGTAGGCTGCCTTCTGATTATTATACTCGCCATCTACCGAATAAATACTCTGCCACTTGTAATTACCGATGGCATCGTTACCGTTCACCCCGTAAGAGGCGCGCAACTTAAGGTTATTGATGTAGCCTAGTTTTTTGATAAATCCTTCTTCTGATAAACGCCAGGTTGCCCCAACAGACCAGAAGTTTCCCCAGCGATTTTCAGGACCGAAGCGGCTGGAACCATCCCGACGATAGCTGCCGGATAGGTAGTATTTATCCATCAGTCCATACTCCAACTGCCCCAAATAAGATATACGGGCATTTTCGGCCGTTCCTGAGCTGATCCATTTTTTTTCGTTGGCAGCACTCAGCTCTTTATTAATTTCCCACATGGAATAGTCTTCTCCACGCGCCGATACAGTCTTGTATTCGTACTCCTCTACTTCGTATACGGCCGTAGCCTTTAAGTTATGCTGATTTATTTTCTTTTCGTAGGTAGCTTGCGCAAAGGCATTGATGGTTTTATAGGTGTGTTCGTACTTCTCACCAAAGCCATTAACACCTACTCCAGCACCGTGCTCAGGATCATAGAAATAGGACTCACTGCGCTTTGTTAGATTAGCCGAAGCCTGTCCTTTAATGGTCAACCCCTGGAAGGGCGTGTATTGAACAAACGGAGATACAAAAATATTAAAGCCATCATATCCTTCATCATAATTTTCTATTTCGGCAAGCGGGTTGCGTTCCAGTCCATAATACACCTCGTTCCAGTGGTACACATTTTTTCCTGACGCATCCCTTATTATATCGCCATAATTGTAAACAGCGGCATCGTAATCGGCCGTGGTAACCCCAGCTCTTTCATAAATCGGAATGGCATTATTAAACGTGTACACATCCCATAAAGAGCGGTTCTCGCGCCCTTCAAAATAGCGGGCATTTGAATTTAAGCCAATCTCTATTTTATTGCCTATTTTACTGTTTGCATTGAGGGTGTAGTTAATCTTTTGATAATCATTCCCGATTAAAATCCCTTTTTGATCGAAGTAAGCCAAAGACATGTACATATTTCCCTTCTCGTTGCCACGACTAACAGACACATGAAAATCATTGATATCGCTGGTCCGGTAGACCGCATCGAGCCAGTCATTATCATACAGTAACTGAGCATCCGACTTTAAGTTTCCCTGATCATCAAAAGGGGTATTGTAAGCCTCTCGAGCGCCACCCGATTGACGGTAGTAGGGATTATAGCCCACCGTATTAAACAGCTCCTGGTGTGCATAAGTTACCGGATCTCTTTGGTCGGCATTATCACCGTTTAGTGGAAAATACTTACGTTCATTATAAAGACCTTCCCAAGCCTTTGACATGTATTCATTGGCATCCATCAGCTCAAACTTACTTTTTGAACGCCAGCCAAGTGTTTTATTAAATTTGATATTCACCTGGGCATCGCCTTTTCCCTGCTTGGTAGTGATAACTATTACACCATTAGCGGCCCTTGAGCCATAGAGAGAGGCAGCTGCCGCATCTTTTAAGATGGTTAGCGTTTCAATGTCTTCATTGCGAGGTACCGGTGCTCCGGCCACGCCATCGACAACATATAAAGGAGCACTGGCAGCATTGGCCGAACCAATACCCCGTATCCTTATTTCGGCACCGTCGCCAGCTGCTGCACTGTAGGAGGCTACCTGCACGCCTGCCACGCGCCCCAACAAAGCTTTCGATACGGTACTGGAGCTGGTTTTTAGTAGATCATCTTTTTTTACAATTTCAGCAGAACCGGTAAAGGTTTCTTTCTTGGCCGTACCATAAGCTACTACCATTACCTGCTCAATGTCATGTACCTCTTCAACCAATGTAACATTGATGGTTGAGCGTCCGCTAACAACAATCGTTTGAGATTCGAAGCCAATAAATGAGAAAACAAGCTTAGCCTCCTCCCCATTAAGTTCCAACTCGTAGTCGCCATCAACATTTGTTATGGTGCCCGATGTGGTTCCTTCAATAAATACGTTAACACCTGGTAAAGGCTCTCCATTGACACCACTCACCTTGCCCGTCACTTTATGCACCTGCACGGCAGCAGAGCTATTGGAATATTTGCGATGCACAAATATCAAATTATCATCGAGCATCTTATAGGTGTATGGCATGCCTTTGAACGCTTCATCCAATACCCGATAAACGTCTGCATCGGCAGCATTGACTTGAGTTGTCAGGCTCGCATCAACATCATCATTGTTGAAAAAGAATTTGTACTCAGTGCTCTTTTCAAGCTCCTGAAAAAGCTGCGCTAATTCAATTTTTGCTGAAGAAATGGTGATAGTTTTCTTTTGCGAAAAACCAGCAGCCGAAACTTGCAGTAAACCAATGACAAACAACAGGCAGGTTAGTCTCATAATTCGGTTCAGTTTTCTCATACCACTCTTTTCAAAAATGGCATGACGATCCAATTTTAATTTCATAGATTTGTAATGTTTAGGTTCAACTTAAACAGGAATAACTTTTACTAACCGGATGGTGTGGCAGCACTTTTCCGGTTTTTTGTTCTTATCTCATGTGCTTATTATTTTATCAGTATGTATCCGCATTGACTCTTCACTGTCTCCCGCTTAATCAGCAAAAAGCAGCTGGTATAGAACTCGTTTAACTATTTACCTTTTCTACTTCAACAGCACTCCACTAATCCGGGCTTATCTTTACTTGCTTATTAGTTATGGAGTATTTTAAACCATTAGGCATCGACAATATTTTTAATACCTCGTGTATACTTTCGTTTTCGAATGTGCCGGTAAAACGCAAACCTTCAATTGCCGTATCGACTTCAATGCTTACTCCATACCAGTTTTCGAGTCGAGTTGCCAGACTGCCCAAAGGCTCATCTTTAAATACCAATTGCCCTTTAGTGAGCGCTGTATATTGCGCCATCTCGCCAGCTGTGGTCTTTTGAAGTTCATTACGCTCTTTGTGGTATTCCGATTTTTGGCCGGGTAATAAAATGCAGTACTGCTGTTTGGCCGGCACTGTTACCTGCACTTTCCCTTCCTCTAACACTGTTTTAATAACAGGTAACTCTTTGCGAGCCTCCAGCTTAAAACGCGTTCCCAACACCTCTACAACATGGTTATCTGAATACACTTTGAATGGCTGACTGGCATTGTGCTGCACCTCAAAAAAGGCTTCCCCGCTAAGTTTAACATTCCTGCCTAATTGGTTAAAATCGGAGGTGTAAGAAAGAACAGTATTGCCATTAAGCCACACATTTGTTCCATCAGGTAATTCTATTGATTTGCGCTCCCCTGCAGCCGTTTGATGGGTATAATGAAGAATTTCAGATTTGCTTTCTGGAAGAATAAATTTTCCCACCAATAAGGTTGCTGCGATAACAGCTGCTGCAGCGAACTTTAACCAACCAAATTTGATACTTTTAGGGTGATGTACCTTTTTTCCCTCGATCCGCTTTTTAAACACTTCAAAGGCATCCCGACTATTAAATTCAGCTGGATTGGCAGCATTCCATGTATCACGGAGTTCAATAAAGTGCTTTCGGAACTCCGCATCCTCTTTAAGCAAGGCTTTGAGCTGTTCAAGTTCTGCAAGAGTTGATTCACCTGAAAGGTACTTTATAGCTAATGCCTCCTTTTGCGTGTGGTTCATTTGTGTGTTCCTTTTATTTAAGGATGCACAACCCCCAATAAACCCTGTATGCTTTTTTAGTTTTTTATGAAAAAAAATGACTTGCTTTCATAACAGACAGATGGCCAATAAGAAAGGGCAATACTCTTTCAATTCATTTCGCAAAAATGCCAAGGCCCGGCTCATATGCATCTCAACCGTTTTAACTGCAATATTAAGTTGTTCTGCAATCTCTTTGTTCTTCAATCCGTGATGCCGTTTTAGTACAAAAACAGTTTTTGCTTGAGGTGGTAACTTATTGATGGCTTCTTCAATAGCCTTTTCTATTTCTTTGATGATCAAACTATCCTGTTCGGAAAAGTCCTTGAACAAAGCCATTGAGGCATCGTTCTCCAACTCAACAGGCAGTACCTGATGCTTATGTAAACGATTGTTTCGGTGACGAAGAAAATCCATGCAGTTATTGTAAACAGCCCGAAAAAGATATCCCTGAACAGTGCTGCTTATTTCTATCGTTCCGCGTTGCCACATCTTAAAAAAAGTATCTGAAACAACATCTTCAGCATAGTCTTTTCTTTCGACATAACGCAGGGCATAGGCACACAAACGGGCATAGTAGTGATTGAACAAATACTCATACACGTCCTTTTGCCTCTCAATATTGCCGTTATTGATTTGAGGTGGTTTGATTTGATTCACTTTTAAACTTAATTGCCTGATAAAATTAGAAATTAAATGCAGAAATCAACACATTTTAACAATTAAGCTGACTAAAGTGCAAAAAAAAGCTGCTCTAAATGAGCAGCTCTGCGCACAAACAGCAGGTGCTGTTTAATTATCTTTATCAGCCTCTTTAAACTTAAAGAGCTGGTACATCTTCTCAAAGATTTCGGTATTATTATAAACCCCTACAAACTCTTGGGCTCCGGCACCAAATGCAAATACCGGCACCATAACAGAGGTATGATCACCTGTTGTAAAACCTGTTTTAACATGTCCTTTACTGGTGTCGCCACCCAGCACTGCCATGCCTCCGGTTTCATGGTCGGCTGTAACCACCACCAGTGTTCTGCGGTCTTCCATAGCGAACTTCAAGGCCTCGGCCAGCGCCTTATCCAAATCAAGCACTTCGCCAGTCACATAAGACGCATCGTTCTGGTGGCCTCCCCAATCAATCTGGCTACCTTCCACCATCAGAAAAAACCCTTTTCGGCTACCATTGCTCAATATTTCAATGGCTTTTGATGTTGACTTGGTTAACATTTCACCCCGATCACGATAACCCGGATTGTGCCCTACGGCTGTTAGCACGGCCAGCTTACCCTCTGTATAGTTTTCTACTTCATCCACTTCGTAACCAACATTATACCCTTTTTGATTTAACTCCAAAACGAGATTTCTGCCATCAGCACGCTTAGTAAAGAAATCGGCACCACCACCAATGAACACGTCAATGTCGGTTTTCAGAAAATCAGCCGCTATCTCTTCATACATACTCCGTTTAGGCTGATGCGCAATAAATGAGGCTGGTGTGGCATGCGTGATGGCAGAGGTCGATACCAAACCGGTCGATTTTCCATTTCTTTCCGCATATTCCAGTATAGTGGTGAGTTTTTCACCATTTTCATCCACTCCAATGGCACCGTTATAAGTCCTGGTACCTGTTGATAAAGCAGTTCCGCCAGCAGCCGAATCAGTGACGTAATTATCTGCACTTTGGGTTTTACTAAAACCAACAAAAGGCATTTGTTCGATATTTAGTCCATTATTAGCAGTGATACCGGCAAATACCTGAGCAACTCCCATTCCATCACCAATAAACAGAATAATATTTCTGGGACGCTTTTTAAAGCGAATATCATCATAATCGATGGTTAAAACCTCATGCTTCCCTTCTGTGGTATACTCATGTTTTGTATGAAGATCTTTGTAATCTTCCTGAGCACTGGCCGTAATGCATGCGAATACAAACAGGCCTAGTATTACTTTTCTCATGATTTATTATTATAAACGAAATACGATTTTTATAGCTGTCCGAAGACTTTTATTATGATTTTTTCAAAGATATTAAGCAAGTGAGCGAAAAAAGCATTTTTCAGTAAGAAAAACAACAAGTTTATTAGTTTGTTTACTTTCTTTATTGCATTTTCATTGCTTTCATGTAATCATCTTTCAAATGGATAAAACTAAGATACTATTTGTATGCCTGGGGAATATTTGCCGAAGCCCCAGTGCTGAAGCAGTTATGAATAGCCTAATCAAACAAAGGGGAATAGCTGAACGATTTGAAATTGATTCAGCCGGCATCACCGGCTACCATGCTGGTGAACCGGCAGACCAAAGGATGCATCGGCATGCACTCAATAGAAATATTCATCTGACAAGTATCAGCAGACAAATTAAGAGCCCTGCCGATTTTGAATACTTCGACTACATTATTGGTATGGATGAGCAAAACATGGACGACCTTTACCGCTTATCGCCCAATGAAGCTGCTACAACGAAAATCAGCAAAATGACCGATTATTGTAGCCGCCACCCACACGAGTCGGTGCCCGATCCGTACTATGGTGGAGCAGCTGGCTTTGAACTAGTTCTTGATTTGTTAGAAGATGCCTGCGAAGGCTTATTAACTCACATTGAGAAAGATGAAGCACCCAACAATTAAACAAATAGAAGATATTTTGCAATGCTCCATCACTAATGAACAAATCATTGGTGGTGGTTGCATTGCTCAAACTTCACTTTTAAAAACTGATGATGGCCGCAACTACTTTCTCAAACAAGGTTATGATGGCTGTATGTTTCGAAAGGAAGCCAATGGGCTAATTGAACTCAAAAAAGCGGCAGCTATCAGAGTCCCCGAAGTGATATTAGTTACTGATAACTTTCTGTTGCTCGAAGCCATTATATCAGGCAACAAAAAGTCAGACTTCTTTGAAACATTTGGCGCCTTGCTTGCCAATTTACATAAACATACCCATACGGCTTTTGGCTTTTGTGAGGATAACTTTATTGGCTCAACCCCTCAAATTAACACAGAATGCAACTCGTGGGTCGAATTTTATTTTACTCACCGACTGCTCTATCAATACCGATTGGCAGAAAAAAATGGGTATACCGACGATGCATTTAAAAAAGCTTTTCAGTACATTGAAAACTCTTTACCCCGCATACTTGGTGAAACTACAGAGGCTCCCTCTCTGCTTCATGGCGACTTATGGGCAGGTAACTACATGGTGAGTTCAAATGGACATCCCGTATTAATAGATCCGGCGGTATACTATGGACATCGTGAAGCCGATTTAGCCATGACCAAACTATTTGGAGGTTTTACATCTGAATTTTACACCAGCTATCACCACCACTATCCGCTTCAAGATGGCTATGAAAATCGGCAGAATATCTATATGCTTTATCATGTACTAAATCACCTAAACCTATTTGGTTCTGCCTATAAAGCACACGCCATGCAACTCATGAATAGCTATAGATAGAAACCTTAAAACCTCTAACTCACATCATAAAACAATCACTACCTATCAATTACAATTTTCGGAAAAGATATGAATGCGCTCTTTACAAAAGCGGCTTCGAAGAATAATACGTAACTGGTCAGAGTAATAATCCTGCCAGGAAGCAAGCATCTCAGGCCCCATCTTAACAACTTCATTGTTGAACTGAGGAATTGGTGTCTTGGTTCGCAGTGCTTTTACCAGCCGAATACTATCTACCCGCTCCTGCTCTGTTGCGAAATCCATCATTACGTTATAAAGCTCACGTGATGTCAGTGGCTCTATTTTAAAGAAGTTATCGGGATGACTCTCTACTTCATGATACAGCAATTCGTAATTATCATCACCAAAATCCATAAAATCCATCACCTCGCCCATTTCAGGGAACGCAACAATTTTATTGGTATCGCGCTGAATATAAACAACAAAGTTATCATTCAAAAGTCGAATAATGCGCTCAATCAGTTCAGATTTATTTTTCATCACTGCAATATTTAAGGATTTACTGCTGCAACTAAAATACGCATATTCTCCCATTTTTCTAAGAACAATTTGTTTAAGAATATTTAAAAAAATTATAACCCACTGTCAAATGACAATGTTCACATCTACAACCTGAATCATTTATTTTTTCCAATAAGAAAGAAAAGAGTCCCTTTCTATCCATTCAACTGACTAATTAATTCTGTTGAATGGAGTTAATACTTCAGGAAAAAATAACACTAATCCAAATATCATTGTATTTTTATGAAAAAAAACATGACTAAACAAGCCCGCCCAAAAATTATATTAACAGTGATTATTACTATAGCTGTTTCAATTGTAGCAATTTACTATTTTGAACAATTCAACCCCGCCACAGAAATACACCTCACTGGTGAGCAGGGTATTAGCGATGGCCCTTACATTTTCTTAAACGGGGAAACAGCCAGTGTAAAATGGGTGAATAACGATTCGCTGCATACCACCGAAATGAAGCTTGCGGATAGAGTACTGTTACATCAGCCTGTTAACTACAAATTTAAACTAAGTGGTCTCAACCAGCTGCTCCTTCGAAAGCCGGCTTCGTACAATAACATTGAACGCATCGCCGCCCTAAGTGACGTGCACGGACAATACGATTTGTTTATTAAGCTATTATCGGCCAACCAAATTATCGATCATAAAGGCGATTGGAGTTTTAAGAATGGCCATCTGGTAGTGATTGGTGATGCCTTCGACCGGGGCGATAAAGTGACCGAAACCCTTTGGCACATTATCAAACTCAGCCAGCAAGCCAGTAAGGCAGGCGGACAGGTTCACTACCTGTTGGGTAATCATGACATTATGGTATTAAATGCCGATTTGCGCTACATTAATGAGAAATACCAGCAAGTGGAGCAGCTAAGCGGACATAGTTATGACGAACTCTTTGGCCAAGAAACATTTCTGGGGCAATGGCTCCGCACCTGTCCGGTGGTCCTTCGCATTAACGATGTGGTATTTAATCATGCCGGTCTGTCAATGGATTTAGTGCACCAGAATCAACAGATTGACCAAATCAACACTACTTTTTCAGAGCAGATAATTGACAATCACCGCGACAGCATACGTGCCAATGCGCACCTGTCATTACTGGCGCGTTCGAAAGGGCCTATTTGGTACCGTGGCTATTTTAGAGACACTACGCTAACCAACTCGCATATCGACTCTATTCTGCAGCATTTTAAGGCGAAACACATTGTGGTAGGCCATACGTCGATGGAGCAGATAGAAGTGCGATTTGACCAGCGCATTTTAGCCGCTGATACCTCCATTAAACTTGGAGAAAATGGCGAACTGCTTATCATTGAAGATAACCAGTTTTACCGGGCCGGATTAAACGGTGAGAAACAACGATTGTGGTAAATACAGAAAAGGCCTGTTTAGGCCTTTTAACTTCTACCTTAACTATAAAAGCAGCAACTTTTTTAGCCAATCATTGATGCCCGGGTCTTTTCTATTGAATAGGCCATGGTCGTGGTCATCGGAAGAGTAAAGCAAACACGCGTACCAACCTCCTTTTCCGAATCAACCCAAATACGCCCTCCATGGCGTTCAACAAACTCCTTACAGAGTATTAAACCCAGGCCCGTCCCGTTGGCAGACTCATCAGAACTGATATAATAGGCCTCCTTTTTAGCAAAAAGCTGGCTTATCATATCAGCTGTCATTCCTTGGCCGTGATCAACCACACTAAACAGCACCTCACCATCCCTTGCTTCTGCATTAACCTCCACAAGCCCGTTCTTATGTGAATGCTTAATAGCATTGGATACCAAGTTCCGCACAATGGTTCTAAACATATTTACATCCACTGGTATCGATAATGTTGGATGGATGTTAATTTCGAAGCCTATGTTCTTAGTATTGATAGATTGATTCAATAAATCGATGGACTTTCTGATAACAGGATAAACAGGCGTAAGCATGGCTTTAAATTCAATTTCTCCGCGTTGCGAATTGGCCCAGGTCAACAGGTTTTCCAGCAAATAATAGGCACCGCTTGATGATTCACGAGCTGTTTTGAGCAGGTTGGTAATATCTTGAGGTTCCAACTCGGGCAACTCCATATACAACTCAACCAATTCTTTTAAGCCACCAACAGGCCCCCGCAAATCATGGCCAATAACTGATAAGATTCGATCTTTTGATTTATTAAGGGTTTCCAGTCGCTTGTTCGCCATTATTACCTCATCCTGCTTTTCCTGCAGGCGCTTATCAGCCTCGTTAAGCTTTACCCATTGACGTTTCATGTAAAACCCATTCACTAACAGAACAACAAGAAAGGCAACAACAATACCAATGATTGTTTTTAGATTGGCTACTTGTGTATTCTGCAATGCCTCTTTTTGCTGCAATAGTTCAATGGTCTGGTTGCGTTTGTCAATTTCATATCCCTCCTCTATCGACAACAGTTCGTTAGCAAATACCGCATTATTTATGGAGTCTTTAATTGATGTGTACTGCTTAAAATCATCTACTGCATTGGTTTTGTTATCGGTTAAAATATGGTAGATGGTTGAATTATATTTAAAAGTCAGAAGCTGATCTATAGGTATAGTCAGGCGAGGCTTCAAGGCATTCATCTTTGAATAGTACGAAGTGGCATTTTTAAGTTGCTGCGTTTTCAAACTAATTCTGAACAAGTTCTGATAGCTGCCAAACATTCCCAATGAGTCACCTTCCTGCTCTTTTATTGCCAGAGATTTCAACAGGTATTCATTTGCTTTTTCCCAATTCTCCTGATGGATATACAGTACGCCGAGGTTATTGTACAGGGGTTTGTAGCGTTTTGAATTGTGGCTCTGTTCAAGACTCTTTTCCAATAAATTATAATAAATAACGGCTTCGTTCACCGCGCCTTGCTCAGAGTAACAATTGGCTACATTGAGATAGGCCGATTCCTTTAAATTAACATCCCCTATTGTATCAGCCAGGCTTAATACTTCGCGGTTGTATTTATTGGCCAGCTGAAAATTATCCAGTTTTGAATAGTAATTGGCCAACCGCGAAAACGAATAGAATACTCCTTCAGGATAGTCGGTCAATCTAAATAAACGAGCTGCTTCGTTTAGTGCGGAGTGCACCACCTCTGTTTGATGGCTCTGCATGGCCCGAAGCCCTTTATAAAACATTGCTTCTGCTGCACCACGCTGACAGTTGAGGGCCAGTAAATGCTGTTCTGCCAAGAGTAGAAGTGAGTCAACAGCTTCATGACGCTTAAGGTACTTTTTAACAAACTGAATATGGTACGCCGCTTTCTTTAGATCATCTGTTTGATTGACCGCGGAATCTAAAAAAGCCAGCTGAGTGTCGAAGGGATGACCACCAATCTGAGCCATAAAAGCCAGTCCATCATCCTTGGCCTTTAAATATCTGGCAGATAAAGAATCCTGCTCTGAAGCACATAGGTAACTACTTAAATAACTGAAGACAATCAGTAAAAAAGACTTTTTCCAGGCCGCTAACATAGGGATATAGATTAAAATACCAACTCACTAAGGGCCCTCAAATTACAAATATTTTTTATGTAATTCCATGGCTTATTGCACTTCAGTTTGCTGCAATTCAACCATCTGGGTTGTTGTCACACCTTTTTGCGGGATGCTGAACCAAACCTGGGTACCAACACCCTCTTCGGAGTTAATCCAGATGGTACCGCCATGCCGCTCTACAAACTCCTTGCAGAGGATAAGCCCCAATCCGGTGCCTTTGGCCGTTAGTTCTGAACCAATAAAATAGGTTTCTTTCTTTTTAAAAATGTTCCGGGCCTCACCTTCCGACATTCCTTTACCCTGGTCGCAAATACCTAATTTGACCCACTTGTCTTCTTCTACACCAATAATTTTTACCAGCCCATTTTCGGGTGAGTATTTTAATGCATTAGACACGAGGTTACGAATAACTGTGCGCAACATATTAACATCGACAGGCGCCACCAGAGCCTGAGGTATATCAAACTCGAACCGCACATTGCGCACGTTAATGGAACGGTCCAATAACTGCACACTCTGCTTAATAAGCGGCACTATGGGCGTGAGCATTGGATTAAATTCAATATCGCCACGTTGCGAGTTAGCCCAGCTCAAGAGGTTTTCGAGCAGGTGGTAGGTACTGGTAGAGGCTTCGCAGGCCGTGGTGAGCAGGTTTTTAATATCGTTAGGTTCATACTCGGGCAGCTCCAGGTAAAGCTCAATCAATTCTTTTAAACCACCAACGGGTCCGCGCAGGTCGTGCCCAATAACCGAGAGAATACGGTCTTTAGCCAGGTTGGATACCCGCAGCTGCTCGTTCATGCCGGTAATATCCTCTTTCTGCCGCAGCAGACGCTTGCGCGATTGAACCAGCTCTTTGCGCTGACGGTTTATGAGGTAGGCAACCACTAAAAACAGTAACAAAAAACTGCAAGCGGCTATAATTAATATGTTTTTATTCTTAAGGCGGGCCTGATTGAGGGCATCTTCTTTTTGCAATTGAGCAATTTGCGTGTCTTTTTCGAGGGTTTTGTATTTCTTATCTAACTCAATTAACTGAGTCTTTATATTATTGTTATCGAGCTCCGATCTTAAATTAATATAATTATGCAGTAGAGCTATCGCAGAATCCTTCCGACCTAACTGCATATATAGTTCAATCAAATTAAAAGAACTAGATAGTGAAATATTTTTTATCCCGTTTTCTATAGCATAATCGTATGCCTTATCTAAATATCCTAAAGCCGTTTTGTAGTCCTTCAACTCAATATAGAGTTGACCAATATTATTATATGCATTTGCGATTCCTATGCTATCATTAAGCCTTAAACGCAATTCCAATGAGGCAGCATAACTCTCCTTTGCAATACTAAAATTTCTCTTAACTTTATGTAATGTTCCAATATTCATTAATAGCCTAGCAGAATCTCTAGTATTAATAGGCATGTTATTTATAACCTTTTCATAAAGAACTAAAGCTTTGTCATTTTCTCCTTGCGACTGAAAATATGATGCTAGTGTACTGGTTGTTGTTTTAATTAAACGTTTATTCTGAGAGGACTTTGCATATTCTACGGCTTTCTCTAAATAATCTTTTGCGAGAATATAATTTTTTACATCAAGATTTAAAACACCAGCCTTATAATGCAGCCTTGACAATTCAATATCATCTTCCAAACCATTATAAAATTCGATTGATCTAATGAAGCAATTTAATGCTTGTTTATACTGTTTTGTGTATCTGTATAGATTCCCCTTAATTTCATAATAGTAGGCAAAAACACAATCATCCAGTTGAATTCCACTTACCTCAATTGGTAAGAGCGATAATGATTTCTCATATTCTTTTTGCTCATATAAATAAATACAGTAACTGAATTGAAGTATAAAGGCTTCCTCAAGATTGACATTTGGGGAATCAATACCAACAATCAATAATTGTTTCTCACTCAGTTTTGAAACTTCCTCCTTAACTGCATTAATTTTCTCCTTGAATTCACTGGAATTATTACATACCAAACATTTTTGTGCTAAACCACTTAACTCATCCTTTTTGACATCACTACTAAAGGCAAAAATATGAGTACTACTAAAAAACAAAAAAAAGCAAATGAAATAATAATTTAACCTTATTCCAGTTTGCTTTTCTTTATTTCTAAATTGAACCATTAGATATCTCCTTCGTACTCAATAATGGTTCCAGTATTTTCATCATCCCTCAACATTGCCACATCAGCTGCCTGTGCAACAACCACTGCACTTTTTACCTTCACATTAGCACCGCGTTCCAGCAAGCCAATATCCTTACGGTTGATGGTGAAATCAACGTCAAAAGCTTTGAATGTGGTCGATGTACCAGTGTAGGTGATGGTTAAGGGTCGGAAGTAGACATTATCAGCTACTTCGCCTTCACCGCTTTTTGTAATGGTGCTGTCATCTGGCAGGTAAGAGACAGTTCGTACCACAAACTTTTCTATTTTACCGTTAGCATCTTTAACGGTGTCCAGGTTCACATAGGGAACAAATTCCTTCATAATCACATTAGGTTAAAAATTTATAAAACGCAATGTATAAAAAATTATACTGAATTAATCAAAGATCCGGATGTTTTAGTGTTGTAATCCAATACCTTAGTAGCAAAAATACGGGTGTTCGTAAAAAACATCAGGATGAAGTAACTCAGACGGTGCTATAAATGCGTGTTATTACAATCAAAAACGGTTCTTTCACTGCAGGCCCTTTAGTAGACTTTTACACGCTCCATTACATTGCTCACTCCAATTCTTTTATTCATTAACAAATTACTATTAACTTGCGCCAAATTTTGTAACGGAACACCATTCGTTCCATTGATAATAGTAATTCGACCACTGATTATATGGATTTTGACGCGATACTTTTCGCCTTTGGGCTTACCTTATTTGCCGGCCTCAGTACTGGTATTGGCAGTGCCATGGCCTTTTTTGCCAAACGCACCAACACCCGTTTTTTAGCTTTATCCTTAGGCTTTTCGGCCGGTGTAATGATTTATGTATCGTTTGTCGAAATTTTTATGAAAGCCAAAGACACCATGGTAGAGGCCTATGGCGAGCAGCCCGGCACCTGGTACACCGTGCTCGCTTTTTTTGGTGGCGTCCTATTTATCGCGCTCATCGATAAGTTTATTCCGTCGGCAGAAAACCCCCACGAGCTGCACTCCATCGAAGAGATGGAAAACCAGCCTAAAGCCATGAAAGATAAAAAGCTGATGCGCATGGGCATGTTCACAGCCTTGGCCATTGGCATCCATAATTTCCCCGAAGGACTGGCCACATTTACGGCAGCTTTGCAAGACCCTAATCTGGGTATCGCCATTGCCGTTGCCATCGCCATTCACAACATTCCTGAGGGTATTGCGGTATCGGTACCGGTATATTATGCCACAGGCAGTCGTCGCAAGGCTTTTCGCCTCAGTTTTCTGTCGGGCCTGTCTGAGCCCATTGGTGCGCTGATAGGCTACCTGATACTCATGCCCTTTATGACGCCGCTGACCTTCGGCATCATCTTTGCCGGGGTGGCAGGCATCATGGTATTTATCAGTCTGGATGAACTGCTGCCCTCGGCTCGTGAGTACGGGGAGCACCACCTGTCCATCTACGGACTTTTTGCCGGCATGGCCGTGATGGCCGTGAGTCTGCTCTTATTTTTATAACACGTTCGCCTTGCAACAACAGCAGGCGTTTACCCACCTGACTTCCTGTTTAGGACGTCAGGCTTTGTACTTCGAGATTCTTAGCTCATCGTTATAAACTTTTCTATACAGATACTGTTCTTTATGGAAAGTAACACAACTATATCTAAAAGAACAGTATCACATGAAGTACATTGTCAGCCTGATTATTTTAACCCTGCTTACCAACCTCACTTTACAGGCTCAAAAAACAGATGCCAATATTTTTGGTGATGTAAGAGCAGATAACGAACACTTACCCTTTGTCAGTGTCTATCTTAAAGACACCCAACATGGCACCATGACCGATTTATCGGGGCATTACCTGCTCACCAATCTGCCAGAGGGCCAGCATACCCTCGTTGCCAGCCTGATGGGCTATAAGCCGGTTGAGAAAACGGTGACAATTGTAGCAGGCCAGTCGCAGGAAATTAATTTTGTACTGAAAGAGCAGGTCATGTCGCTGGATGACATTGTGATAACGGGTACCAAAACATTCAAGCGCAAAACTGAATCGGCCGTTGTGGTGAATGTACTCGAGGGCCAAAAACTGGAGCAGCTACAAGCCGGCACCTTGTCCGAAGGTCTGGCATTTCAGCCCGGTCTGCGCATGGAAACCGACTGCCAAACCTGTAACTATACGCAGCTGCGCATGAACGGACTGGGTGGCGCCTATTCGCAAATACTGATTAACAGCCGCCCGGTATTTAGCCCGCTCACGGGTTTATATGGCTTGGAGCAGATACCCACCAACATGATTGAACGCATTGAAATAGTGCGTGGCGGAGGGTCGGCGTTATATGGTGCGGGCGCCGTGGGAGGCACGGTCAATGTCATCACCAAAGTGCCGGAGTCGAGCAGTTTCTCAGCCTCCACCACCCAATCGCTTATCAATGGCGATGCCAACGACAGCCAGGTATTTGCCAACGCCGGCATCCTGTCCGACCGTAAAAACGCCGGCCTCACCCTGTTTGCCACTAACCGCACACGTGAATCGTATGATCACAATGGTGACGGTTTTAGTGAGCTGCCCAAGTTGAAAAACAACTCCTTTGGCTTCACCTCATTTTTACTGCCGGCACCCAACCATAAACTGGAAGCCAGCTTCTCGAGCCTCTATGAGTACCGCCGCGGTGGCGACCGCGAAGACCTGCCGGCTTACCTGGCCGAACAAACCGAGGAACGCACGCACAATGTGCTGATGGGCGGCCTGGATTACAGCTTCTCGTTTAACGACAACCTCTCCTCACTGGATGTATATGTAGCCGGGCAAAAAACCGACCGCGACCACTACACGGGAATCAAACCCGAAACAGATGACCCGGGCTATCAGCAGCACCTTGAAAACCCGCCCTACGGCTTAACCGAAAACGAAACCTATATGGGCGGTGTGCAGCTCAACCACCTGCTGTCAAATTTCTTTGGAGGGAAAAACAACCTCACCTTTGGCAGCGAATACAATTACGACATGGTGGTAGACGAAATCAAAGCCTACGACTACTTACTGGACCAAACCACCCGTAATTTTGGCGCCTATTTCCAGAGCGACTGGGAGCTGGCACAGAAATGGAACCTGCTAACCGGTGTGCGGGCCGATAAGCACAACATGGTGGATCGGCTTATTATGAGTCCCCGCGTGTCGCTTTTGTACAAACAAAACGGCATGCAGCTGCGCGGCAGCTGGTCAACCGGGTTCAGGGCACCGCAGGCCTTCGACTCCGACATGCACATCGCCTTTGCTGGTGGCGGTATTCAGCGCATCCGGCTGGCCGATGATTTGGAGGAAGAGCGTTCGCAGAGCTGGAGCGCCTCCATTAACTACGATAAACCCACCGAACGCTACATCTGGGGCCTTACTCTCGAAGGGTTTCACACCACCCTGTTCGACGCCTTTATTCTGGAAGAAAACGGTACCGATGGCCAGGGCAACGCCATACTGGAAAAGCGCAACGGAGGCAACTCCACCGTGAAAGGAATCACCCTTGAGGCCCGCGCCAATTACAACAAGCTGTGGCAGCTTGAGGCGGGCTACACCCTGCAATCGAGCCAATATGATAACGCTGTGCAATGGTCGGAACGCATTGAGGGCACTAAAGACTATTTGCGCACGCCAGAGCAGTATGGCTACTACACCCTCACCTACAACCCGGTGTGGGGCATTAAAGCAGCGCTGTCGGGTATTTACACCGGCACCATGCTGATTCCCCACTTTGGTACCGGCGAAAATGATGGGACTGGCAACCCGGTTAATGATGAGTTGATGCGCTCAGATGCTTTTATGGAGACCAACATTAAACTTAGCTATGCCCTAGACTGGCGCTACGTTGGAGTGGGTGTTGAATTGTTTGGTGGCGTACAAAATCTGTTTAATGCCTACCAGGATGACTTTGATAAAGGCAAAAACCGGGATAGTAATTATGTGTATGGCCCATCGCGCCCCCGAACCATCTATTTTGGCCTTAAACTGATGAGCCTATAGGTGTAACCAGGCTACACCGGAGTTTTGCAGAGCTGTAAAACACCCAAACATTTTGTGTGGGGCCTTTGCAAGGCTGCAAAATGCCCAAACATTTTGTGTGGGGCCTTTGCAAGGCTGCAAAACGTCCAAACATTTTGTGCGAGGGAAAAGCAAACCGGATGCTTCTGCCTCCTTACTTTTCGAACTATTAGCTATATTTATTTGCTCAAAACAACACCACATGCTAAAAAAAGAACGCTTTCAAAAAGTAATTGATTACTTCCAGGAACACATGCCCATTGCAGAAACAGAGCTGCACTATGGCAACCCCTACGAGTTATTGGTCGCTGTTATCCTGTCGGCCCAATGCACCGATAAGCGGGTTAACCTGCTGACGCCCGCTATTTTCGAACGCTATCCCCGGCCCGAAGACATGGCGCTGGCCACCCCTGAGGAAATCTTTGAACTGATTCGTTCGTGCAGCTATCCCAACAATAAAAGCAAACACCTGGTGGGCATGGCCAAAATGCTGATGGAAGAGTTTGGTGGCGTGGTGCCCGATGACATTAAGGAGCTGCAAAAACTGCCGGGCGTAGGCCGTAAAACGGCTAATGTAATTGCCTCGGTGGTGTACGAAAAACCGGCCTTGGCGGTGGATACACATGTATTTAGAGTGGCAGCCCGCATTGGCTTAACCACCAATTCTAAAACGCCGCTCGACACCGAAAAGCAGTTGGTTAAATATTTTCCTGAGGAATTATTACCCATTGCGCACCACTGGCTGATACTGCATGGGCGCTACGTGTGCATTGCCCGCAAGCCGAAGTGTGGACGCTGCGGGTTAAAAAGTTTTTGCCGCCATTACGAAAAAGAAATGTATAGCGAACAGTAAAAAATTAATAAGCTTAGCCACAAAATTTTAAGGTTCGAATCTTTATTCTACAGTGTAATAAAGATTCGAACCTTAATTATTTTACACCCTGTTGGGTGAATCGGTTGCCTGCAATAAGAGCTTACTTCGTTAGTTCGCCACCCGACGCATCGCCTTTTTGGAACAAGGTCGGTGTAACGCCAAACAGGCTCTTGAAGCTCTTTGAGAAATACTTAGGGTCGTTAAATCCCACCTGATAGGTGACCTCCGATACGTTCAGTTCCCCTTGCTTCAGCAGCCTGGCCGCCTGTTTGAGGCGGATGGTGCGAATAAACTCACTGGTGCTTTGCCCGGTCAGCTCACGCAGTTTCATATGCAGCAAGGTACGGCTCACGTTCATCTTCTTCACCAGCTCCGATACATTAAAGGCCGCGTCCGACATGTTCTCCTCCACGGTTTGAATGGCGCGGTTCACAAACTGCTGATCGGTAGAGGTGGTAGCAATCTCCTCAACAAAATCCCACTGCTCCTTAAAGCGCGATTTGAGCAGCTGACGGTTATTCAGCAGGTTTTGAATTTGCGACACCAGCAACTGCTTATCAAAGGGCTTGACCACATAAGCATCGGCACCGGTTTCCAGTCCTTCGCGCTTCGACTCCATATTATCGAGGGCCGTGAGCATCACAATAGGTATATGACTGGTGATTACATTCTTTCTTAATTTTGAACAGAAAGTAAAGCCATCCATTTCCGGCATCATCACATCGCTGATAATGATATCGGGCATCGACGATGAGGCTTTCTCCAGGCCTTCAACACCATTAGCCGCTTCATCCACGCGGTAATGCTGCTTGAGTATTTCGCTAAGGTGGGCCCGTAAATCATTCTGATCTTCCACCACCAGCACCTTGGGTTTATCGCCCGATTCGGTTACAACAGGCTGAATCACCTCCGTTTTCACATCCTCCCCAACAATGGTTATCTCCTCGGGTTGCTGCTCTTCGGTAATTTCATCAGCACTAAACTTGTTTTTATCAACACATATATCGATGATGAAACGGGTGCCCGTTGGCTCATTATCCTCGATGCGGATGGTGCCTTTGTGCATATCCACCAGCTCTTTCACCAGCGACAAGCCCACCCCGGTTCCGGCTTCGCCAATTCCCTGGTTTTGCTCCGACTGGAAGAAGCGTTCAAATATTTTCTCTTTATCCTTATCGGGAACGCCCGGGCCTGTATCACTCACAACAAGCTGTAAGTGTTTATTTTTACCAAGCTTCACTTCGATTTTAATCTGTTCGCCCGTTGGGGTGTATTTAAACGCATTACTCAACAGGTTAAAAATGATTGTCTCCAGTTTTTCGGAGTCAAACCACACCATGAGCGGTTTTGAGTCGATCTGACAATCAAATTGAATGTGCTTCTGGTCGGCAATGCCCTGAAAGGATTCAGCCACACGCTTAATAAAACTGGTAATATTTCGTTCCCGGATGCTCAGGTGCATATTGCCCTGGGTCACCTTTCTGAAATCCATGAGCTGGTTGATGAGGCGCAATAAGCGATCGGTATTGTTCTTCATCATGTTCAGACGGCCACGGGTAACTGCCGACAGGGTATTATCATGCTCAAGCATTTCCTGAAGCGGCCCTGCAATCAGTGTAAGAGGTGTGCGAAACTCATGAGATATGTTTGTAAAGAAGCGAATCTTCAACTGGTGCAGTAAGGCCTCTTTTTCGCGGGCCATCTGCTCTCGTTTTAATCGCTCCCGCTCTTTCACTCTCATTACAATGAGGCGCTGAGCAAAAACAAAGCCAACCACCAGCAAAATGAAATAGCCAAGGTAAGCATACCACGTTTTATAAAAAGGCGGGTGAATTATAATCTTCAGAACGGCTTCCTCGGGGTTCCATTCGCCATCGTTGTTGGCGGCTCTTAAACGGAAAGTATAAGTATCGGGCGACAGGTTAGAGTAGATGACCGACCGGTGGTTGGCGTCTGTAATATTCCACTCTTCATCGAGGCCTTCGAGCTTATACATGTAGCTGTTTTTATCTTGCTCGAAATACGATAAGGCCGCAAATTCAATTTGAATCACATTTTCATTGTGCCGCAGGGTTATCTCGTCGGTGAGCGCCGTAGCCTGGTTCAGGATTATCCGGTTATTCACCTCTTCATTGGGTTTTATGACCTTACCAGACAGACTGATTTTACGCAACACCGGCTTGGCACTATAAGGATTACGGTGCACACTATCGGGGTAAAAAGCCCACAGCCCATCGTGAGTGGGCATGGCCACCAATCCATCGCTGAGCACCACCGGCTTACCCGGTGTAAAATAGTTACTCAAAAAACCGCCCTGCATAAAGTATGGAGTAATTACACCGGAGCTCATACTAAAACGAGCGAGCCCTTGCAGCGTCCCTAACCACAAAGTACTATCGGACCCCTCGTAAATCTGACTAACGGCTGAAGAAGGTAAGCCATCCTTTTCTTTATAAACAATATTGGTTCCCTTATCCGGATTGATGCGGTGCAAGCCTTTCGCAGTTCCCACCCACATATCTTTACCTTCTGCTTCCTTAATAACCAGCACCTGACGGTCGGCTAAAGCGATGCCTTTTGAATCCTCATTAAAATTATAAAGCATCTCGCCACCGGCCAGATTCCCGTTAATCGAAAAGCAAAACAAACCTTCGAACTCCGTTCCGGCCCAAAAACGCCCCTGACTGTCAATACAATGGGAAATAAACCTTTCAGTCACCGGGAACAATGGTGCGCCATCCGCTTTCTCGTATACAAACTGCTGACGGTTATTGTCAAAAATATTAACTCCGTTGTTGGTAATGACCCAAAGGTGCTCGTTCCACTCAAATATGCTCTGAACGGTATTCCCGTTAATGCGGTGAGGCGCGGGTTTATATTGCGTATACTGTTTAAATGATGTGAGCTTTTCATTCTCGAGCACAATGTGCATGAGTCCATCATTTTCAGTACCGACCCATAAATGTCCATTGGCATTTTTATATACCGCAGTAATATTTTCCTTGTATAAGTTTGGTGATTTAGTCGAGTCGGCCAGCACTTCGCTAAACGCATACTTGCCTCTTGGCTGCACATCGAGTTGATAAAGGCCACATTGCGAGGCTACCATCAACTGCTCTGCATCGCTTAACACAATTTGATTGATCCGGTTTATAGCATCGAGGTGGTAAGAGTGTTGCCCGTTGGTTATGTGGATAAAGTTGTCGCGCTTTTTTGAAATCTCAATAACACCACCCCCCAGCGTTCCTGCCCACAGGTTGCCTTGCTGGTCGGCATGCATCACCTTCACCTTGTTCTTAAACAAACTCTTCAGTGCACTCTCCCGCTCCTTAAAGCGCTTAAACTTATAGTCAGCAAGAGTTTCGCCTCTCACCAACTGATTCATACCCCCGTCGTAGGTACCGATCCATAAGTTGCCGTCGTTATCTTCACATAAGGAATAGATATTATTGTGACTGATGGAGGTTGAGTCTTTTGGATCGTGCAAAAAAGTAATGAATGAATCCTTTTCTTTATCGTACAAATTAAGACCGTGTGCCCAGGTACCAAACCACAACTCCCCCATTTTATCCTCGTAAATGGCCATAATAGCGCGACTGCTAATGGTTCCTTCTTTTTGTTCGGGATAGTAGTTCACAAAAGAATCGGAACCGGCATCTAGTCGGCTTAACCCGCCTTCGGTTGTACCCGCCCATAGCGTGCCGTTTGAATCTTCCAAAACGGAGTACACATGTGGGTAAATCAGGCTATTCGGATTTTGGGCATTGTAATGGTAGTGCTTTACACTTTCAATGGGTTGAGTATTGTCAGCCCCTATTTTTACATAATTCAATCCGTTTTTAGTACCCACCCACAGGTGGTTATTGCCCGATGGGGCAAAGCAAAATACCTCATCAGATGTGAGCTGCACCTCTTCGTCGCTGGCAATATTGATAAACACTTCCTTATTCAAATCGAATATGCTAATGCCGCCACCATCGGTACCAATCCACAAACGGCCAAACTCATCTTCGTATAAAGCCCGCACAATATTAGCCGAAATAGAGTTGCTGTTTTTGGGTTCGTGTCGGTACACTTCAATGCTGTACCCATCATAACGGTGTAAGCCTTCTTCAGAACCAAACCACATAAATCCGTAAGAATCCTGAAGAATACTATGTATATTGTTGTCAGCCAATCCATCATCAGTTGTAATATTGGTGGTGGAATAATGTGACAATTGAGCTGATGCACCTGATAAACAGACACTCAAAGCTATAGAGAGCAAGTAATACCTAACACTTCGGAACATAGACAAATGTGCTTAAATATTTGATGTTGTTAATTACAGTTTCCTCGATTTTTGGGTAGGCCAATACAAAAATAACACATTATTCACAAAGCCTGTTTACTTTTAAGGGTTAATTAAATACAGCAATAAATATATATGCCAAAACCTCGGCCAGTAACTATCACTAATTACCTGTTAATAGTTTTAATTTGTCATTTAACAATTCTTAACTGCATCAATTTGATATTTATTGAATAAAAATGTCATATTTGCATCAAGGATTTTTCATAAAAATTGGATTTAGTTAGCTGATTTAAGGGTAAGGACAGATTTCTCAATCTGTCCTTTTTCTTTTGTGTAAACCCAACACAATTTCCTTTAACAAGGATTAACGATGATTGAGACTTCTTCACTATTATATGCCC